>NZ_JBDJOA010000005.1:0-373916 GCF_039674765.1 Stenotrophomonas sp. TWI273 | reverse complement strand
AAGTGAACCGTTGTTGCCGATGCCGCTTCGTCGTTCGCCTTAGAGGCTTTCGTCGTTGCGAGCCGCCTATTATGTCAGGCTTTTCGTTTCCGTCAACACCTTCTTTCGAAGCTTGTTGCCGTCGCTGCGGGTGGGTGTTCACCGGGGTGAAGACCGCGTCGCAGCGAGGGAGCGAATACTAAAGACTTCTGAAAATTCGTCAAGGGTTTTCGTCGATCTTTTTCATCAACGCGTCATCCATCCATGCTGCTCATCAACAAGCGCGGCAGCACGCGCGTTGCGCGTGCTGCCGCTGGCTTGCTAACAATGCATCTCTTGTCATCAGGAATGCATGCGATGTCCGCGGTAGGCAAACGTTCGTTGTGGCGCGATCTCTCCCTGCCTGCGGTGATGGCGGGCTTCATTACGGTATTGGTGGGCTTCGCCAGTTCGGCGGTGATCGTGTTCCAGGCCGCACGCGCGGTAGGCGCCGACCAGGCGCAGATCGCCTCGTGGATGTGGGCGTTGGGCCTTGGCATGGGCGTGACGTGTATTGGTCTGTCACTGCGCTATCGGATGCCGGTCGTCACTGCATGGTCCACGCCGGGTGCGGCCATGCTCGTGGTGGGTGCGGGCGCGGTCGGCTACAGCGATGCGATCGGTGCGTTCGTCCTTGCCGCGGTGCTGGGCATGCTCGCCGGCTTCTCGGGGATCTTCGCGAAGCTGATGAAGCGTGTGCCGATGGCGCTGGCCGCTGGCATGCTTGCTGGCGTACTGCTGCGCTTCGGTCTGGATGTGTTCGTCTCCATGGGCACTCAGCTGGGCATGGCACTGGCGATGTTCGCCACCTGGCTGATCGGGCGACGGCTGTTCCCGCGCTATGCGGTGATCGCCACGCTGGTTGTCGGTGTCCTGGTCGCCGCAGGTCAGGGCCTGCTTCATATGCAGGACGTGCGGCTGGAACTGGCCACGCCGGTATTCACCTGGCCAACGCTGTCGTGGTCGGCGGTGTTCGGCATCGCCCTGCCCCTGTTCGTGGTCACCATGGCCTCGCAGAACATCCCGGGCGTAGCGGTGATCCGTGCCTCCGGCTACGACACCCCGGTATCGCCGGTGATCGGCTGGATCGGGGTGGTCAACACGCTACTCGCCCCGTTTGGCGCCTATGGGCTCAACCTGGCCGCGATCACCGCCGCGATCTGCATGGGCGGTGAGGCACACGAGGATCCGGCCCGCCGTTATACCGCCGCGGTGGCCGCGGGCGCCTTCTATATCGTGGTGGGCCTGTTCGGGGCGACGGTGGCGGCCGTGTTCGCCGCCTTCCCCAAGGAACTGGTGGCCTGCGTGGCCGGCATCGCACTGTTGGGCACCATCGCCAACAGCCTGGCGACGGCCCTGCGTGAGGAGGCCGATCGCGAAGCGGCGCTGGTGACCTTCCTGGTCACCGCCTCGGGCCTGTCGCTGGCCGGGATCGGCTCGGCGTTCTGGGGGTTGGTCGCCGGCGGCATCTGCCTGGCAGCACTGCGACCGCGTCCGGTCGCCCGCTGACGCCTCACGCGCCTTCGAAGATACGCAGTACGACGAACAGTGCCAGGCCCAGGCCCAGGGCAAGCCGGCTGGTACCCCCGCGGCGTACCAGTTCGGCGTTGATCCGCTCCGGCTGCCCGGTAAAACGGGCCTGCGCCCGCGCTACCATGCGGCGGCAATGCCAGCGGTACAGCGCATTGCCGAAGATGCCCACCGAGAGCTGCACGCCCAGCGATAGCACGATGCCGCCCACGGCCAGGTCCAGCAGGACCATCGCCATGCCAATGGCGAAATCAGCAACCAGCACCGCCAATGCCACCAGGTACATGCGCCGGTACATGAGCCAGTGGAAGCCGAACAGGACGGCCGGCCAGTGCCACGGACGCGGCCAGCGGTCACCGGCGTCATCCAGATGCCAGCGACGGGCGTACAACGCGAAGTTGTCGCCCACCGCCTTCGCCAGCAGCGGATGGCGGTCATGCACCGCCACGGCCGCATCGATCTGGGCGTCGATCATGGCCTCGTGCATGGCGGTGCTGGGCGCGCGATAAGGATTGTCGGCGGTCTCGTCCAGCCCGGCCGGGGGTGGAACCGTACTCATAGCGGGCGAACCGCCAGCGTCTGCTGCAGCACGTGCTGCGCGCCCGGCGCCAGCGTCACCACATCCGGACCGGCGTTGGCCGCTTCCAGGCACACATAGTTGCGCCAGCCGGCCCCGACATCGGCCATCTTGCTGGCGCCGGCCTCACCCGGGTTCCAGGCGACCAGCGAGCGGCTGCCGGTGGTGGTGATCTCGATGCGGCGCTTCAGGCCCGGGTCCTTGAGCACGTAGCGGCCGCCGGCCTGCGTATAGATGCGGTCGCTGCGGCCGGGATCGCGCGGGTCGCGCAGGTTCCAGTCGCCCTGCTGCTGGCGCGGGGTCGCGTAATTCTCGAACTTGTCCAGGTAGGACAGGCCATCCAGGCCCTCCACGCTGACCTGCATCGCATCGCTGACATGGAAGTAGTTGTGCAGGGCCTGGGTGAAGGCGACCGGCTGGCGGCCGGTGTTTTCGGTGATCAGGCGCTGTTCCAGGGTCCGGCCGATGCGCAGCTCCATGCGCAGGCGCAGGTCCAGGTTCTCCAGCACCGGCGGCGCCAGGGTCAGCACCATGGTGCCGTCGGCCTCTCGACGGGCCTGCTGCAGGGTCCATGGCACGTTGCGGACGAAGCCATGCGAGGGCACGTCATTGCCCTGCCCCTGGCGGCCGAAGTACGGCCAGCACACGGGGCTGCCCCCGCGGATCGGGGTCGGCAGCGGCTGGGCGCTCGGCGAGAGCCACATGACGTCCTGCCCGCCCTTGGGCACGTAGGACAGGAGCTGGCCACCGAATACGCTGATCGCGGCGGTGGCGAACGGGGTCTCGACCGTCCACGCGGGGAAGCCCTGGATGTCGGCCAGGCTGAGCCCGGGCACCTTGGGCAGGGCCGCGCGGGGCGCCGCCGGGGATTGGACGTACTGGGCGTGATTGGGCGGCAGGGTGAACACGGTGGATGCGGGCATGGTCGGTGTGGAAGAAGGAGGAGCACCGCGCAGGGCGGTGAGAATGCGCTGGCCGGCACGGCCATCGGCGGGGGTCCAGCCCAGGCGCTGCTGCTCGGCCTGGATGGCGCGGCGGGTGGCGGTACCGATCATGCCGTCGGCCGTACCGATATCGTGGCCGCGGGCCAGCAACAGGGTCTGCAGCTCTCGACGTTCGGTACGGCCGATGCCGGGATCATCGGTTGGCCAGGCGGCGGCAATGCCGGTTCCACCACGCAGGCGATCGGCCAGTGTCGCGATCGCCAGCGCGTAGCTCTCGGCGGCGTTGTAGGCGTAGATCGCATCGTAATTGCGGAACACCAGCCACGCCGGGCCCTTGGCACCGGTCGGGAGCAGCAGTGCCGCGTTGCTGTCGGCCGGGAGCCCGGCAGGCGCCAGGCCCCCCCCGGCGACCGGGACGATGCCCAGCGCGCGCCAGTCAGCCAGTGGCTTGCGCTGGGTGCGGCCGGCTTGGGCGGCGTTGAAGCCGGCCGGAATCTTCACCTCGATGCCCCACGGCTGCCCGGTACGCCAGCCTGCCTTCTTGAGATAGTTGGCGGTGGAGGCCAGCGCATCGGGAATGGAGGCGACCAGATCGCGGCGACCATCGCCGTCGCCATCCACCGCGATGCGCGCATAGGTGGAGGGCATGAACTGGGTGTGGCCGAAGGCGCCGGCCCACGAGCCGGTCAGGCCCTCGGCGCGCAGGTCGCCGGCATCGATCAGCTTGAGCAGGGCCAGCAGTTCACCGCGGAAGAAGGGCTGGCGGCGGCCTTCGCAGGAGAGCGTGGCCAACGACTGCAGCAGCGGGCGCTTGCCGAACACGCGGCCGTAATCGCTCTCTACGCCCCACACCGCGACAATGGTGGCGGCATCGACACCGTACTCGGCCGAAACACGGGCCAGCAGATCACGGTGCTCGATCAGACGGGCGCGCCCGTCATCAACGCGCTGGGTATCCACCAGCGCGGCCAGGTAATCCCACAACGGAGTGGTGAACTCCGGCTGTGCATCCAGCAGCGGCAACACGCTGGGGTCGGGGGTCAGCCCGGCGGTGAGCACCTCGAAGCGCTCGGCGCTGATGCCCTGCTTGCCGGCCTGCGCCTTCAGCGTGACCAGGCAGGTGGCGAATGCGTCCGGCGCGGCGACCGCGATCGACGGTGCGCCGAGCCACAGCCCGGCCAACAACAGGGGCGACCATCGCATTGGCGGAATCCTTGCAGCCAGTGGACCTGCATCATAGCGGCAATGCCGCGCAGGTCAGGCCGGCTGCAGCAGACGCAGGCCGAAGGCGGGATCGGTGGCGTTCCAGTGGGCGGTCACGCGCAGGCCGGCGGCGGCGGCCATCGCGGCGAACACCGCATCGGTGTACTTGTGACTGTACTCGACGGTCATCGCCTCGCCTTCGGCGAAGTCGAAGCTCTGCCCCCCCACCTGCACGCGCTGGTCGCGCTGGCTGACCAGCTCGGTTTCGATGCGCAGCCGCGGCACGCTGTAGCGGGCACGATGGCGGAAGCCGTCCAGATCGAAATCGCTGCCGATGTCGCGGTTGAGCCGACGCAGCAGATTGAGGGTGAACTCGGCGGTGACCCCGGCGGCATCGTTGTACGCCGCTTCGATCAACGCCGCGTCCTTGTGCAGGTCGATGCCGATCAGGGCCATGCCATCCGGGCCCATGGTCTGGCGCATCGCCTTCAACAGGGCGACGGCGTCGTCGTGGGCGAAGTTGCCCAAGGTCGATCCAGGGAAGAACACCAGGTGGCGGGCCGGCTCGCGCTGCGGCGATGGCAACTGCACCGGCTGGGTGAAATCCGCGCAGACCGGCAGCATTTCGATGTCCGGCAGCGAGGGGGCCAGCCGGGTGATGCTGTCCAGCAGCGCGGCGCGGGAGATTTCGATCGGGGTGTAAGCGACCGGGTCCCGCAGCGCATGCAGCAGCAGTTCGGTCTTGCGCCCGCTGCCACTGCCCAGCTCGACCACATGCAGGCGCGGGCCGACCACCTTGGCGATGTCACGCGCGCAGTCCTGCAGCAGCTGCAGCTCGGTGCGGGTCGGGTAGTACTCCGGCTGCTGGGTGATCTGCTCGAACAGCGCCGAGCCCTGCGCATCGTAGAAGTACTTGGAGGGCAGCTGCCGCGGCGTGGTGGACAGACCACGCAGGATGTCGGCGGTGATCTGGTCCCGATCCGGCTGCAGATCGGTCAACGCTTGGAGTGCATCACGGACCGAACTCATGCGGCATCCCGGGCCAGGCGCAGGCCGGCGAACTGCCACCGGGCCGACGGCGCGAAGAAATTGCGGTAGCTGGCGCGCAGGTGATCGGCCGGGGTGGCGCAGCTGCCTCCGCGCAGCACCCACTGCCCGCACATGAATTTGCCGTTGTACTCACCGAGGTTGCCCGGGAAGGTGCGGAAGCCGGGATACGGCCCGTAGGCGCTGCTGGTCCATTCCCAGACATCGCCAAACAGCTGGACGAGATCGCCTTCTTCCGCCGCCCCGCCCGGGTGGAGGTGATCGGTATCGGCGAAGCGACCCCGCAGCGGCCGGCCGGCGGTGGCGGCCTCCCATTCGAATTCGGTGGGCAGCCTGGCGTCCTGCCAGCGTGCGTAGGCGTCGGCTTCGAAGTAACTGAGATGGCAGACCGGTGCGTGGGGGTCGAGCGCACGCCAGCCGCCGAGGGTGAACTCCCGCTCCAGCGCGTCATCCCAATAGAGTGGATGCTCCCAGTGCTGCTCCTGACACAGGGTCCAGCCTTCGCTCATCCACCAACGCGGCTCGCGGTAGCCACCGGCCTGCACGAACTGGCGGTACTCCTCGTTGCTGACCGGGCGGTTGGCCAGCGCATGCGCGGGCACCAATACGCGGTGGACCGGCGATTCGTTGTCATAGGCGAACGTGGGGCGGGTGGGCCAGACCGGCGCGCCGATCTCCACGATCTGTTCAGGACTGCTGAGCCACTGCAGCGGCAGCGCACGGGCCGGCGCCACGACAAGATCCTCGCGGTAGGCCGGCTGCAGCGGGTTGGACCAGAACGCGTGCTTGATATCGGTCAGCAGGAGTTCCTGATGCTGCTGCTCATGGTGCAGGCCGAGCAGCAGCTGCTGCTGGGCCTGCTCACTCAGGCTGCCGGCCTGCAGCGCAGCGATCACGCGCTGGTCGATCTCGGCGCGGAAATGCAGCACTTCATCCAGCGAGGGCCGCGAGAGCAGACCGCGCTGGGGGCGCGCATGGGCCGGGCCGATGCTCTGGTAGTAGCTGTTGAACAGGTAATGCCAGTCCGCATCGACCGGTGCGTAGCCGGGCCGGGTGGCCAGCACGAAGCGCTCGAAGAACCACGTGGTGTGGGCCAGGTGCCATTTTGCCGGACTGGCGTCGGCCATGCTCTGCACCATGGCGTCTTCCGCACTGAGCGGCGCGGCCAGCGCGACCGTGCGGGCGCGCACGCTGGCGTAGCGGGCGGCCAGCGACGTCGGCGGGGCGGCAGTATGCGGAGGTGCGGCAGCAACGGCGGTAGTCATCGCGATCAGGATCGGCCAGCCGGGGTGAGCGCCACGTCATGGCACGGCATGGATCGGGTGACAACGCTCAGAATGCGTCGAGATAGAACCAGCGGCCGTCTTCGCGGACGAAGCGGCTGTGTTCGAGCATTTTCACCGCACTGCCGCCGCCGACCTTGTAGCGCGCGGTGAAACGGACCTGGGCGTGGTCGGCATCTGAGCGGGTATGTGCGTGGATCGTCAGACCCAGCCACTGCGTGCGCTGGCCGGGTGCTTCGTCCAGCGACAGCTCGGCCGGGCGCGTGGACGGGTGCCAGCTGGCCAGCAGGTACCCGGCCAGGTGGCGCACGTAGGCGCTGTAGCGCGAGCGCATCAGCGCTTCGGCATCCGGCGCGGGTGTGCCGGCGTGGTAGCGGCCGCAGCAGGCGGTGTAGGCCAGTGGGCGGCCGCAGGGACAGGGATCGGAGATGGCGGTGGTCATGGGGGTATTGTCGCGCGATGACCGGGCGTATGCTGGCGCGCCTTCTGCCGCGATGTGCTGCCGTGCTTGAGCTGGTTCCCCCTGAGCTGTTGTGGTTGGTGGCGATCGCCTTCATCGCCGGCCTGGTCGATGCCGCCGTCGGCGGCGGTGGGCTGGTGCAGTTGCCCGGGTTGTTCACCGTCTTGCCGCAGCACACGCCGGCGATGCTGTTCGGCACCAACAAGTTCAGCTCGATGTTCGGCACGGCGGCTGCCGCATTCCGCTACGCGCGCAATGTGCGCTTCCCGTGGCGGCCGGTACTGTTCGCGGCGGGCACGGCGTTTGTGTTCTCGTTTGCCGGGGCCACGGCGGTCAGCCTGCTGCCCAAGGACGCGGTACGCCCGCTGGTGCTGGTGCTGCTGGTGGCGATGCTCGGCTACACGCTGTGGAAGAAGGACTTCGGTGCCCTGCACCGCCCGCGCGAGATCGGCCGCAAGGAACTGGTGACCGCGTTGGCGATCGGTGCGGTGATCGGGTTCTACGACGGCTTCTTCGGGCCCGGCACCGGCAGCTTCCTGATCTTCCTGTTCGTGCGCTTCTTCGGGCTGGACTTCCTGCGTGCGTCGGCCGCCTCCAAGGTGGTGAACCTGGCGACCAACGTGGCGGCGATCTCGTTCTTCGTGCCGACCGGCAACATCCTGTGGCTGTTCGCACTGCCGATGGCCGCGGCCAACATCATCGGCTCGGTGGTCGGCACGCGGATGGCGCTGCGCGGTGGCACGCCCTTCATCCGCAAGCTGTTCGTCGGCCTGGTGGTGGTGCTGATCGCCCGGATGGGCTGGGACACCTTCGCCGGTTAGCAGGACGGGCCAGCCCTGGGGCTGACCCGTCGGTTGCTCAGCGCTTGGGCTTGGCGGGCTTCTTTGCGGGCGCCTTGGGCGCGGCCTTGGTGGCCGTCTTCTTTGCCGCTTTCTTTGCCGGCACCTGGGGCACAGCCTTCTTCGGGCGGGATGCCGACGCCGCTGCCGGCGCCGCCACGACCTCGGCCTCGACGTGGGCGTCCTCGTCGATCGAGGCCGCCATCACTTCAGTGGCCATCGCCTCGGGGGCATCCACTACGGCAGGCGGGGCAATCACGGCCGGTGCCGGTGCCGCCGTCGTCTCGCCGGCGCGGGCACGCTCGGGCAGCTTCAGGCGCTTGCCTTCGTCGTCGTACTCGATCAACAGGACGCCGGAGTCGTGGCGACCGCTGATCTCCACGAAGCAGGCACCGCCGATGAACGGCTCCAGCGTCATCACCGACTTCAGCGGGGTGGCCACGACCATCTGGAACCCGAAGTTGTCGAAGATGTTCATCGCCAGCGCGGTGAACTCGTTGTCGGCCTTGTCGAAGGCTTCATCGAGCACCACCGCCGCGTAGCTGGGCAGCTGGCCGTCGGCGCCACCGAGCTGGTAGCGCAGCGCGGCCGCCAGGCAGGTGGTGGCCAGCTTCTGGCGCTGACCGCCGGACTTGCCCGCACCGCTGCGGTAGATCTCGACCTGCTGGCGGGTGGCGGCGTCGAGCTCGACGCCGACGAATTCCACATGCAGGCGCACGTCCAGCACCAGCTCGCGCCAGCGCTTGTCCTCGCCTTCCTGCGAGCCGAGCTTGGCGACCAGCTCACGCAGCACCGCGAACTGCGCTTCGGCCAGTTCGCGCTGCTCGGTCTGCTGCTGGGACAGCACGTCACGCAGGCGCTGGTGGAAATCCAGTACCTCGGGCAGGCGGCGGTCGGTGAGTTCGATGGTCAGCAGGGTGCCGCGATTGAACGGTACCTGCTCCAGCGAGGCATTGACCTCGTCCAGGCGCTGGGCGATCGACTTGCGCGCCTCGGCCGTGTGCCGCTGCAGGGCCAACAGGTTGTTCTTGCTCTGGCTCTGCAGCAGATCGAAGAAGCGTGCCTCGTGCTGCGGCAGGCCATCGTTCTCCAGCCGTTGCAGGCGGGCCAGGAAATCTTCGGCGCTGGACAGGCTGACGGTGAAGTCGCCGCTGTCTTCCGGCCAGGCCTGGCAGTAGCGGCGGAAGCAGCCGAGCAGCAGGTTTTCCAGCCGGTTGTGTTCGGCCTGGGCACCGCCGAGCTGTTCGTTGAGGGTGTTGCTGATCTGCCGGAAGTGGGCTTCCAGGTTCTCCAGGCTGAGCACGCCGAGCGCCTTCAGGCGTTCGTCCAGGCCCTGCTGCTGCAGCGGCGTGACCACGCGCTTGGCCAGCGGCGCGCACTGCTCGTGCAGGCGTTCCAGGCGTTCGTGTTCACGGCCGAGCTGGCCGCGCTCCACGCGTACGTCTTCATAGGTGCGCTTGGCCTGGGCCACATCGGCCCGGGTCTTCTCGATCTGTTCGCCCAGCCTGCGCAGATCGGCATTGCCTTCGCGCAGGTCGTGCAGGGCCTGGGCGATGTCGTCCAGGCGCTGCAGCGGTGCGGCCACATCGATCTCGTCCCAGCCCAGCGTGCACAGCTGATGGCAGGCCAGTCGGGCCTTGCCGTCCTGTTCGCGCTGCGCACGCAGGCCGGCCACGTCGCTGTCGCAGGCAGCGATGCGCTGGGCCAGTTCAATCGCTTCGCGCTCGTACAGATCCAGCTTGTCGCGGTTGTTGAAGCCGAGCAGCCAGCGGCGGCGGTCGCTGATGTTGTGGCGATCGTCCTTCTCGAAGCGCTCGCCCGGGTGCTTGACCTGGCCTTCCTTGGTGATGCCGCGGTCGGTATCGCGCAGATGGCGTGCATCCACGCACTCGTAGTCGAAGCGCTTGCCCAGCTCGCGGCGCAGCCAGCCGGCATAGCCGTGCTCGCGCAGCACCAGCTTGTGCAGCAGCGAACGTGCGCCCGGCTCGCGGCCATGCAGTGCATCGTCGTTGCGGCGCACCCGGTAATAGACCAGGCGGGTCCCGAGGTGGGTCTGGTTGATCCACGCCGAGACCTCGGCGTGGTGGCGCTCATCGACCAGCAGCGACTGCGCGAAGCCGTGCAGCACGCGCTCGATGGCGCCCTGCCATGCGGCGTCTTCGTCGCGGACCTGCAGCAGTTCGCCCACGAACGGCAGTGCCGCCTCGGGAATGCCGGTGTCGCTGCTCAGGCGCGCGCGCAGCTGCTGCATCGGCGCGGGAATGCTGGACGGGGTGCGCTTGAGCGCCTCCAGTTCCGAACGCACCTCGGCGAAGCGGCGCTCGTCGTCGCGCTTGCCGCCCATGCGCTCGGCGATGGCTTCGTCCAGCTCGGCCGCGGCGCGCTGGCCGTTGTCGAGGCGGGCCTGCGCGCGGGCGAGCTGCTCGGCAAACCCGTGCGCGGTCTCGGCCAGGGTTTCCCCCAGTTCGCGGCTGGCGTGGTTGGCCTGGCTGCGCTTGGCCAGCCGGCGGTCGCGCTCCTGGGCGACACGGCCCTGCTCGCGCTCCAGTTCCTCGATGCGCTCGCCGCCCTGCTGGCGACGCTGCGCTTCCAGCTCGGCGAGGTGGCTTTCATGATTCTCCAGCGCGCTGCGGCGCTGGCCTTCTTCCCCGGACAGACCGCGGTCGCGGGTATCCAGTTCCAGCAGGCGTGCCTCAAGCAGGGCCAGGCGACGCTGCTCGCGCACGCCGTCGATGCCCAGCTTCATCTCGTCCAGGTCTTCGCGCTGGCGGCGCAGTGCCTGCAGATCGGCGTAGTGGCCGCGTGCGGGCAGCAGGGTTTCGACCTGGCGGCGCGCGGTGACCACGGCCTGATGGGCGCCATCGAGTTCGGCGAAATCATCGACCAGCCGCTCGGCCGCATCGAAGGTGCGCGGTGCATCGAGCATGAAGTCGCGCAGGAACACGTTCAGATCGCCGAGGTTCTTCGCCGACTGCGTCTTGTGCAGCAGGCGCAGCGCCATCTCGTTCTCGATCCCGAGCACATGGCGGAACCGTTCGGCATAGCTGGCGAAGCTGTCGAAGTGATGCACATCGCCCAGGCGCTGCTTGAGCTTGCGCAGGTCCAGGTCGAAGCCGCCGAGGTCACGTGCGATGTCGAAACTGCGCTCGGCCACCATGTAGTGCTTGCGCACATCGGCCGCGGCCGCGCCGTTGCCAGCGATCCAGAACAGGCGCACCAGGCTGACGATGCGGCCGTCATTGCTGCGGTATTCCAGCACCAGGGCGGTCCAGGTAGCGCCCTTGCGCAGGTACTGGGTGGCGATTTCACCGGTGCCGCTGTCCTGCTGGTCGGCCCAGGCGCCCCGCACGTAGGAGACCAGATTGCGGTCGCGCCCGCTGCGTTCGGCTTCGCGCGCGGCGGCGTTGAAGTCGACGAGGGCCGGCGGCACCAGCAGCGCGGACATCGCATCGAGCAGGGTCGACTTGCCCGAGCCGGAGCGGCCGACGAACAGGAAGCCACGTTCGGCGATCGGCACTTCGGTCAGGCCGGAGAAGGTGCCCCAGTTGTGGACCTGCAGGCGGCGCATGCGGAACTGCTGCGCGCGCGGGTCGGGCTGGTCGCCGGGGAACAGGGCGGGTGCGGGAATGTGGACGGTCATGGCAGGGCTAGCAATCCAGGCAGGGCAGCGGCGCGCGCGCGCGCTCAGGCGTCGAGGTCGGCCGGCGCTTCGCGCAGGCGGCGGTACACCTGGGCCAGGGCGGCGACATCTTCGGCGGAGAACATCAGTTTCAGCGCCGGCGAGACTTCATGACGCGCATCGTCGCCGCCGAGGCGGGTGAGGATGTGGTTGTCCTTCATCTTCTGCACGGCACTGGCGACGCGGCGGTTGAAGCCGGCGCGGTCGGTGGACAGGTGGCGCTCGTACACGGCCAGTGCTTCGGCCAGTTCGGCATCCTCGACCACTGCGCGCACGCCGCGCGCATCGGCTTCGGCCAACTGCTGGCGCAGGTGCAGCAGCAGCACCGAGTCGATGAAGGTCAGCGGCGAGGTACGCAGCAGCACCGGTGCATCGATATCTTCGGTATCGGCCTGGCGGGTGAACGCCACGCCACTCTCGCGGTCCAGCACCAGTTCCAGGAACAGGTCCGAGAGCGCCGAGCGGATCGCCGCTTCGCTGCGGATCAGCGCCGGCCACAGCTTGGCGTGACGCAGCTGGTCGATGCTCGGGCCGATCAGCAGCTGGCACAGCGCGCGGCGGCCATCGAGCGGCAGCCGGCCGGTGTCGCCCATGTAGAACACGTCATTGTTACGCCGCAGGACGGGCGTCACCACGACCGGTTCGTCGTCGTGCCCGTCTGCGCCGCCGTCGATCGGGGTGTCGGTGGATTGTTCATGCCAGCTCATGGCGTTTCTCCTGGGTGAACCAGATCAGCGGAATGCGGGCGCGACGCCATTGGCCATCGCCGCCGCGCCATTGCGCGATCTCCTGTTGATCGGTGGCGACCTCGCCGTGGCGGGTGCCAAGAGAGAGGTAGCCGATGATGCTGCCCAGCCCCTGCGGGGCCTCACGGTGCTCAAGCACCTGCGCGATCGACAGCCGCGGCTGCTCGCCGAGCAGGTCGTGCAGATCGCGGCGCAGGGTGCGGAAGTCGATTTCAGAGGCGGCCACCAGATCACCAACACTCTCCAGCGAGATCGCGGCGATGTCGTTGCGCTGCACGCTGCCATCCACCTGCGCCTGGCGCGGGTCGTGCAGCTTCCATTGCGACAGCGAGCGCAGCCGGCTGGTGGTGAGCTGCAGGTCGCGGCCGATGCCGCGCTGCGCCGGGATGTGGTCGCGCAGGCCCAGCGCCTCGCCCTGGGCCTGCTTGAGCAGCTGGTTGAGGCGGCGCTGTTCCAGGTAGCCACGGCTCTGCACGAAGCCGCGCAGGCTGCGGGCGAAGTGCTGCAGCACATCGTGGACCTGGCCACCGCGCTCGAGCATGGTGGTGGTGAAGCCGCGCAGGAAGGTGCGCTCGTTGCGATCCAGCTTGCGGGCGAAGCCACGCGCGAGCACGGTCTCCAGCGCGGCATCGAGCTGGGCGCTCTGTTCGGCATCATTGAGCAGGCGCCAGAACGCCTCGAAGCTGCGCCCGGCGTCGCTGTCGCCGATCACGTCCACGCCTTCGAACAGCTTGGACAGCACGTCGCCGCGCTCGCCTTCGTCATCGATGATGCGTTCGCGGAATTCACGGTTGAGGCGTTCGAAGTCATCGCGCACGCGGCGGAAATCTTCAGTCAGTTCGTCGGCCAGGCCGATGATCTGGCGGGTCCGTTCCAGCGCGCGCTTGCCATCCAGCGAGGACACCTTGCCGCCGCTGACGCGGGCGATCTCGGCATCGATGCGGTCGCGCTCGTCGCGCAGCGCGGACAGGCGTGCATCCGGATTGGATTCGGTCAGCGCGGCCAGCTGCGAGAGCTGCTCGATCACCAGGGCCAGGCGGCTCTCGGTGGCGGCAGCGCGCGCCTGCTCCAGGCTGTCGGCGAAGCGGATCGCCTGCGCGGCCTGGGTGGACAGTTCGTACTGTTCCTGGTCGGCGCCGTCGGGCAAGCGGCGTTCCAGCCAGCCCTGGGCCAGCCAATGCGCGATGTAGGCCTGTGCGGTGCGCGGCAGATCGCGCGACAGCTCATCGGCCTTCAGATCATCCAGCGCGCGCTGCAGGCGTTCGTGCAGCACCGCGGTGGACAGGGTGCGCTCGTCCTGCATCAGCAGGCTCTGCAGCAGGCCGATGATCTCCGGCGCGTGATCGGCCGCCAGCAGCTTCCACTGGGATTGTTCGCGCAGGTGGCGGTAACGGGTAATGCGCTCGCGATGTTTCATTCGAGACCGGGGACAGGAAGACAGGCCGCGCGGGTCGCGGCGGCCGGGAGGGAAACGGGACGCGCACGCACCCGCAGGGCCGGGCCGAAGCCCAGCACCTGCCGGCCGCGCGCGACAGCGCGGGGAATCAGCGCTTGCCGCCCACTTCGATGAAACGCAGGAACTCAGCGCGGGTGCGCGCGTCCTCGCGGAAGCTGCCCAGCATCTTGGAGGTGACCATGCTGACGCCGCGCTTGTGGATGCCGCGGGTGGTCATGCACTCATGCGCACCTTCCACCACCACGCCCACGCCGACCGGCTGCAGCACGTCCTGGATGCACTGGGCGATCTGCGCGGTCATCTTTTCCTGGACCTGGAAGCGGCGTGCGTACGCCTCGACCACACGGGCCAGCTTGCTGATGCCCACCACCTTGCCAGCCGGCAGATAGCCGACGTGCACGCGGCCGATGATCGGCGCCATGTG
Organism: Stenotrophomonas sp. TWI273; assembly: GCF_039674765.1. Classification (NCBI taxonomy): domain Bacteria; kingdom Pseudomonadati; phylum Pseudomonadota; class Gammaproteobacteria; order Lysobacterales; family Lysobacteraceae; genus Stenotrophomonas; species Stenotrophomonas sp. TWI273. The sequence goes on along the minus strand of NZ_JBDJOA010000005.1, from coordinate 359,710 downwards.
GTGTTCGCAGTGGCTTTCGTACTCGATGTCGCGCAGCACGATCAGTTCGTCGTAGCCGGCCACTTCCTCGAAGGTCCGCTCCATATAAGCGCGCGGGTCGTCGCGGTAGCCGCTGAACCAGTCGCCATAGGCTTCGGCGACGCGGCGCGGGGTATCCAGCAGGCCTTCACGGGTCGGATCTTCACCGGCCCAGCGCAGCAGGGTGCGCACCGCCGATTCGGCCTCGGCCTGGGTGACGGGGTTGGCGTCGTTGTCTTGCTTGCTCATTACATACAGCACCCGAAGGGGGGCGAGCATCGTACCCGACAGACCCCTCGGGCGTCCTGCGCCGGGGCGCCCGGGCCGTGTCCGGACAGGCAGTCATTGGGCCGCGGTTGTGCCACGGGTATTGATAGGAGACGAATTAGTAGTATCCTATCTATTCTGATGAACCGATCCCTCGACGAACGTACCCAGCTGCAGATGCAGCTCAGTTCCGGCCTGCTATACGCAGGGCGGCAGTGGCAGCGCCTGGCCGACCAGGCCCTGGGCAGCTACGGCATTTCCGCTGCCTGCACCATGCCGCTGCTGATGATCGGGCGCGCCGGCGGGGGTATCCGCCAGGTGGCGCTGGCCCACCAGCTGGGCATGGAAGGCCCTTCGCTGGTCCGCCTGCTGGACAAGCTGGCCGCCAGCGACCTGGTCCGCCGCGAATGCGATGCCAGCGACCGCCGCGCCAACCTGCTGTGGCTGACCGACAAGGGCGAGGCCCTGGTCAGCCAGCTGGAGACCCAGTTGATCGGGCTGCGCCAGGACGTGTTCGGCGCGTTGACCCTGGATGAACTGCGCACCGTGCTGAAGCTGTGGCAGCTGCTGGCCGATGCTGCCGACCGCGTGACGTAAGCCTGCTCTCCCGTTGTACGGCCCGGTGTCGTACTGCGACGGCATGACGTACGACGACCCACGGTCGTCGCCTACCTTTTTCCAGTGAACCCTCTGCCTCGATGTACGGTGAATTCAGTCTCTATGGTGTGTTCGTCCCGACCCTGCTCGGGCTGATGCTGCTTGCCTACCTGCTCAAGAGCGGGTTGCGCGTGGTCCTGCAGCGCACCGGCGCCTACCGCCACATCTGGCACCCCGCCCTGTTCAACCTGGCCGTGTACGTGATCGTGCTCGGCGGGTTGTTTTCCCTGATGCGTTGGATGCAATCGTGAACAAGATCCTCAAGCAGACATTCCCGGTCGTATTGACCGCCGTGGCCGTAGTGGCCGCCGTGCTGGTGCTGCGCCACCTGTGGGCCTATTACATGGATGAGCCGTGGACGCGCGATGCGCACGTCAGTGCCGACGTGGTCCAGGTCGCGCCGGACGTGTCCGGGCTGGTGGAGGCAGTGAAGGTGGCCGACAACCAGCCGGTCAAGCGCGGTGAGGTGCTGTTCGTGGTCGATCGCGCGCGCTATGAGATCGCGCTGGAGCAGGCCCAGGCCGCTTTGGGCGAGCGCCGCGCCACGCTGGACCAGCTGCGCCGCGAGATCGCCCGCGACCGCAGCCTGCAGGATCTGGTCGCCGCCGAGGACGCCGAAGTGCGCCGGGCCAAGCTGCTCGCCGCGCAGGCTTCGATGGCCACCGCGCAGGCGGCCGTGGATCTGGCCAAGCTCAATCTGGCCCGCACCGAAGTGCGCAGCCCCAGCGATGGCCACGTCAACGACCGCACCGTGCGTGCCGGCGACTACGTGACCGCCGGGCGGCCGGTGATGGCCGTGCTCGATACCGGCTCGTTCCGCGTGGACGGCTACTTCGAGGAAACCCGCCTGCAGGGCGTGCATGCCGGGCAGAAGGTCGACATCCGCCTGATGGGCGAAGCGCAGCCGCTGCAGGGCCACGTGCAGAGCATCGCCGCCGGCATCGAAGACCGTTACCGCAGCGAAGGCAGCAGCCTGCTGCCGAACGTGACCCCGGCCTTCGACTGGGTGCGGCTGGCCCAGCGCATCCCGGTGCGCATCCATATCGACCGCGTGCCGGCCGGCGTCAACCTGATCGCCGGGCGTACCGCCACGGTCACCATCCAGCCGGACACCGCCCCGGCCACGCCGGCGCAACCGGCACGGACGGCGCTGTGAACCGCCCGGCGCTGCACCGCATCGCCCTCGGGTTGGCCCTGACCACGCTGGCCGCGTGCCGCACGGTCGGCCCGGACTATGCGGTGCCGGCCGGGTCCGCCTTCCAGCGGCCGGAGGCGAATGCCGCCTTCCTCGAGACCGGTAACCCGCAGGTCGCCGCTGGGGCCGCGCTGCCCGCGCGCTGGTGGGAGCTGTACCAGGACGACACCCTCAATGCGCTGGTGCAGCAGGCGCTACGCGACAACGTGGAACTGAAGGTGGCCGATGCCAACCTGCGCCGCGCCGCCGCCGTGTACGAGCAGGCGCTGGATGCCGGTGGCTTCGAGTACGAGGCCGAGGCCGGCGTGAGCCGCGCGCAGCTGTCCGCCGAATCGTTCCTGCTGGAGCACGAACTGCCGCCGATCAACCTGGCCGACGGCAAATTCGCGGTGTCCTATCAGTTCGATCTGTTCGGCAAGCTCAAGCGCGCCTCCGAGGCCGCGCATGCCGACGAGCAGGCCACCGCCGCCGCGATGGACCTGGCGCGCGTGTCGCTGGTGGCGCAGGTGGCCGGCAGCTACGTCGACATCTGCCACGCCAACCACGAGCTGCACGTGGCCGAGCACTCGCTGCAGCTGCAGCAGCGCAGCCGCGAGGTCACCCAGCGCCTGATCACGGCCGGCCGCGGCACCCCGCCGGAGCTGGCCCGCGCCAACGCCCAGGTGGCGATGCTGCAGGCCGCGCTGCCGCCGCTGCGCGCGCACCGCCAAGCCTCCGAATACCAGCTGGCCGCCCTGCTCGGCCGCACCCCGGGGCAACTGCCCGAGGGCGTGAGCGACTGCAGCCAGGCCCCAACGCTGGCGCAGACGCTGCCGATCGGTGATGGCCGCGCGCTGCTGCAGCGCCGCCCGGACATCCGCCAGGCCGAGCGCAAACTGGCCGCCGCCACCGCGCGGATCGGGGTGGCCACCGCCGAGCTGTACCCGGATATCCGCCTCGGTGCCTCGGTGGGTGCCGCCGGCCTGCTGGAAGACTTCGGTACGCCGTTGACCCAGCAATGGTCGATCGGCCCACTGATTTCCTGGACGCTGCCCTCTTCCGGCACGCATGCGCGCATCCACGCCACCGAAGCCGGCGCCGACGCCGCGCTGGCCGAGTTCGATCACAGCGTGCTGCAGGCCCTGCGCGAAACCCAGACCGCGCTGAGCCGCTATGCCCAGGATCTGCAGCGCCTGCAGTTCCTGCAGCAGGCCCAGCAGCAGGCCGACCTGGCCGCCAGCCAGAACCGCCGCCTCTATCAGGGCGGGCGCACGCCCTACCTGGCCAGCCTGGATGCCGACCGCAGCCTGGCCAGCGCCGATGCGACCCTGGCCGAGGCCCAGGCGCAGGTCTCGCGCGACCAGATCCAGCTGTTCCTGGTGCTCGGCGGCGGCTGGAATGCCGACGCCGTCGCCACCGGCACGGCCGCGAGGTAAGCCATGCTGCTGCTGGACAGACAGGCCTGGTTGTTCTCGGTCAAGACCTTCCTGGCGGCGATCGCGGCGCTGTACATCGGCCTGGCCGGCAATCTTTCGCGGCCGTACTGGGCGATGGCCACGGTCTACATCGTGACCCAACCGATGCTGGGCCCGACCCGCGCCAAGGGCGCCTATCGCATCCTCGGCACGCTGATCGCCGGTGCGGCGACGCTGTGGATGCTGCCGCACCTGGTGGAAACCCCCTTGCTGCTCAGCGCGGCGATGTCGCTGTGGCTGTCCGGGTGTCTGTTCATCGCCCTGCTCAACCGCGGCCCGCGCGGCTACGCGTTCCTGCTGGCCGGGTACACCACCGCCTTCATCGGCTTCCCGGCGGTGACCTCGCCGGACACCATCTTCGACACCGTGGTGGCGCGCAGCGAGGAGATCATCCTCGGCACGGTGGTGGCGGTGCTGTTCGCCTCGCTGTTCTTCCCGGCCTCGGTGCGGCCGATGCTGCGCTCGCGGATCGGCAGCTGGATGGGCGATGCGGCCGACTGGTGCCGGCAGATCCTGACGCGCGGCCATGCGCATGGCCCGCGCAACCGGTTGGCCGCCGATCTGGTCCAGTTCGAGGCGCTGATCGAATTCATGCGTCGCGATGATCCGCGCCATGCCGGCGCGGCGGTCTCGATGGAGCGACTGCGCGAGCGCATGCTGCTGATGCTGCCGGTGCTCTCTTCGATCGCCGACCGGCTCGGGGCGTTGCGTGCGGGTGGCCGTGCGCTGCCGCCCGGGCTGGAGACGCTGATCGCCGATCTGGCCCAGTGGCTGGAACAGCCCGGCCGCTCCAGCGCCAGTGCGTACGCCACACTGCGCGCACGCATCGTCGCGCTCAAGCCGGCGGTGGATGGTGAGCTGGACCACCTGCTGCTGGTGACCCTGCTGCTGCGGCTGGAAGAGCTGGTCGACCTCTGGCAGGACTGCACCACCCTGCATGCCGCCATCGATGCCGGCACCGCGCCGAGCGATACCGCGCATTACCGCGTGCGCACCCAGCGCGTGGATCACGTGCGCCATGTGGACTACGGCATGGCGCTGTTCTCCGCCGCCAGTGCCGGCGTCGCCCTGATGACGTACTGCGTGCTGTGGATCGGGCTCGGCTGGGAGGGCGGCGGCAACGGCGCGATGATGGCCGCGGTGGCCGCCGCGTTCTTCGCCGCGCAGGATGATCCGGCGCCGAGCATGCTGTCCTTCCTGCTCTGGGCCATCGTGGCCAGTCTGGTGGCCGGCGTGTACCTGTTCGGGATCTTCCCGGCCGTACACGACTTCGGCAGCCTGGTGCTGGTGCTGGCGGTGATCTTCCTGCCGCTGGGCCTGCTGCTGCATCGGCCCAAGACCGCATTGATCGGCCTGCCGCTCACGGTGAACCTGGTCGCGCTGTTGAACGTGCAGAACACCTACAGCGCCAACATCCAGAGCTTCATCAACTCGGCCGTGGCGATGTTCATCGGCATTGGCTTTGCGGTGGTGATGACGCGGCTGTTCCGCTCGGTGGGTGCCGAGTGGACCGCACGCCGGCTGGTACGCCAAGGCTGGAACACGCTGGCCGATGCGGCCGAGGGCCGTGGCCAGCAGGACCGCCAGCAGTTCGCCGCGCGCATGCTCGATCTGCTCGGCCTGCTGGCACCGCGCCTGGCGGCGACGCCGGAAGGCAGCGACATCGCCTCGGTGGACATGCTCACCGAAGCGCGGATCGGCCTGAACATCCTGCAGCTGCGCCGCTCACGGCATGGCCTGCCGCCGGCCAGCGTGGCCGCGATCGACGCGATCCTGGACGACATCGCCCGCCATTACCGCGCCCAGGCCGCGCAGCGCCGGCCAGTGCCTGCCCCGGCCGGGCTGCAGACCCGGCTGGAGGCCTCGCTCAAGCGCGTGCAGACCGTGGCGGCCGGCAAGGCCCGCGATGAGGCGCTGATGGGCCTGATCGGGCTGCGCTATGCCCTGTTCCCCGAGGCGCCGGTGGTCGATACCCCTGCCCAGCCCCCCGCAGCGGCCCCTGGCCTGCCCGCGCCGCGCTGAACCGGCCTGGCCGCAGACCGGCCGGCCCACACCGATCAGGGCTATCCTGACGCATGCATTTGCGCATGGATCAAGGTGATTTCCGATGAGTTACGACCTGATGGTGTTCGACCCCGCCGTCGCCCCGCGCGAGGCCGAGGCCTTCCTGCAGTGGTATGACGCGCAGACCGAATGGAACGAGACGCACGACTACGACGACCCGAAGGTGTCGGTGCCGGCGCTGCAGGCATTCTTCGCCGCATTGGCCGAGCATTACCCGCCGATGGACGGCCCGCTGTCCGATGAGGAAGACGACCGCCCGGAAGTGACCGACTACAGCATCGGCCAGCACGTGGTCTACGCCTCGTTCGATGACGAGGTGGCCGAGAACGCGCACGGCCTGGTGCAGGTGCTGGCCAACACCCACCAGCTGGGCTTCTTCGATGTCAGCGGTGACGGCGCCATCGTGTTCCCCGATGGCACCGTGGTGATTCCGGAGTAAGACCGGCGACGGGGCTAGAACAACTTCCCCTGGGCCGGCGCCGTCACCACGGCGTCGGCCACTGCGTCCCCCTGGCCGCCCTGCAGGCGCGCCGCCAGGCCCGACAAACGGCTGGCATGCCGCGCCAACGCGGCCTCCAACACGTCCGCACTGCCGAGCACGTGCAGCGACTGCCGCGCGCGGGTCATACCCGTGTAGATCAGCTCACGCGAGAGCACGCGGTTGTCGCGCCGTGGCAACTGCAGCCAGACCTCATCGAACTCCGAGCCCTGTGCCTTGTGCACGGTCATGGCGAACGCACTCTCATGTGCGGGCAACGCACCCGGATGGAAGCCGCGCGGCTGGTCCGGCGTCTCACCGGGGAACCACGCCGTGACGCTGCCGTGGCGATCGATCAGGCAGATGCCGATGTCGCCGTTGAACAGGCGGTGCCGGTAGCTGTTCTCGGTGATCAGCAGCAGCCGACCGTGGAAATAGCCCGGCGCCATGCCCGGCCGCGGCACACCGGCCAGCAGGGCTTCGATGCGCGCGTTGAGCCCGCGCGCACCCTGCGGACCTTCGCGCACGGCGGTGAGCAGGCGGATGCGTCCGGCATTGGCCAGCGCGACGCCGGGATCGACGGCTTCGCCGAGGCCACGCCAATGCCCGAGCAGGTGCTCGCGATGATGCTGCAGCGGGTCGCTCTGGTCCTCGTGGAAGTGCACACCGGCCAGCGTGCCCACGCGCAGCAGCGCCAGTGCGGTGCCACTGTTGCCCTCGCGCACGGCATGCGCCAACGGCGCCAGGTCGAGCGCGTCGGTCTGCCGGTAGCCGCGCTGCAGCTGCACGCGCCGGCCCGCGAACCGGCGTGGCGGTGCCAGCGGTTGCAGCGCGTCGGGCGCCAGCAGCGCGCGCAATGCCTGCGCATCATCGGCCTGGGCGCCCAGGCCATCGCCACTGGCGCGCAGGATCGCGCTGAGCACATCACCGGCTTCCACCGAGGGCAGCTGGTCCGGATCGCCGAGCAGCACCAGCCGGCTGCCATCGGCGACCGCCTCGACCAGCTTGGTCATCAACGGCAGATCGATCATCGAGGCCTCGTCCACCACCACCACGTCATACGGCAGCGGGTTGTCGGCGTGATGGCGGAAACGCGGCGAATCCGGGATCACCCCGAGCAGGCGATGCAGGGTGGTGCCGGTGCTCGGCATCGCATCGCACAGGGCCGGCGCGATGCCGACCAGCCGCAGCCGCTGCACGGCCAGGCGCAGGCTCTCGGCCATGCGTTCGGCGGCGCGGCCGGTGGGCGCGGCCAGCGCGACCCGTGGCAATGCCTGGTCCGCCTGGACCGCCTGGGCCGCCAGCAGCACCAACAGGCGTGCGATGGTGGTGGTCTTGCCCGTACCGGGACCACCGGTCACCAGCACCAGCGGATGGCGCAGCGCGACCGCCGCGGCACGCGCCTGGTGATCGATGCCCTCGCGCGCCTGCGGGAACAGCTGGCCAAACAGGGTGGCCAAGGTACCGGGATCGGCCTGCGCCAGCGGATGCGTGGCGATGCGTTGCAGGCCCTGCGCAAGGCGGCGCTCGTATTCGCGGTAGCGGCGCAGATAGAGCAGCCCGTTCTCCAGCACCAGCGGTGCATCCCCGGCGACCACGTCATCTGCGCCCGGCACCTCCACCCACGGCGAGGTGCGCAGCTGCGCCAGCCAACCCCCGGGCGCGGGCCACTCGATCTCGGCGTCGATCAGCCGCTGCGGCTGGCTCGGGTCCAGACCCGCATGGCCTTCCGAGACCGCCAGCGACGCCAGTGCAGCACCGAGCAGCACCGCTTCGGGCGTGTCCGGGCGCAGCCGGCGCAGGCTCTGCGCCAGCGCGTGATCGAGTGTGCGCAGCGCGTTGCCGCGGTACAGCGTGGTGAGCAGGCTCATGCGTCCCCCCGTGCGCGGGCCGCCATGCGGGCCTGGGCGTGTTCGCCACCGGCGAACAACGCATCCAGTGCATCCACCAGGGCCGGATCGAAGCGATGCGCGTACAAGCCAGGGCTGTCGTCGCGGCCCGCATCCAGGCCGCGGCAGAACAGGTAGCGGATGCCACCCATGTCGCGCGTGTAGTCGTACTGCGCGCCCAGCCGGAAGCGCAGCCAGCGGTGCAGCGCCACGGTGTAGATCAGTGCCTGCAGGTCGTACTCGCTGTGCTGCATGGCGCTCGTCAGCCGGGCCGCGTCGTAGCCGGGCAGGCGGTTGGATTTGTAATCGAGCACGTACCAGCGGTCCGCACGCACGTAGGTGAGATCGATCTTGCCGGTCATCAGGCCCTCCAGCCGCCGGCGGGTGCCGAAGCCATGCCGGTCACGGACCAGTCCGTGCGCGTGCAGCAGGGCCAGCAGGGCGGGAACGGCGGTCGGTTGCATCGCGAAGTGGAACTCGATCTCGGCGCGCCGTGCATCGGCCGGCAGGTCGTGCAGTGCGCCACCTTCCGGCAAGGGCACGGTCAGGGTCTGGCCGACCAGCGCGGTCAACATGGCCACGCCATCGTCCAGGTCTTGCTCGGCATAGCCTTCCACGCGCAGCGAAGCACGCAGGACCTCGGCCTCCTCGCCGGGTGCCGGCTGCCCGGCCTGCCATCCGCCCCACAGCGCGAAATCGGTGTTCTCCAGCGCATCGTGCAGCACGTTGCCGAAGCGGCTGCCCATGAAACGCGGGTCGATCTCGTCGCTGGCCACGGCCGGTTGCTCGGCGTCCAGGGAGAGGTCCACGCCGGCCGGTTCATCGGCCGCGGGGGCCGGCACTTCGGTCGCGGCGGCATCGGTATCGTGGCCCGCATCGGCATGTGCCAGCTGGGTGAAGCTGTATACCCACCAGTCGTGCGGCACACGGCGGGTCAGCGCGCGCACCGGCGGCAGTTCGCCCTCGCGTTCGAAGGCGAGCTGTGCCGGCCGGGTCTCCACCGGGCCTTCGATCACGGCGATGTCCGGGTGGTCACGCAGGGCGGCGATGTTCGACAGCATCGGTGCCAGGCGGGTCTTCGCCAGGCCGGCGAGATCGCCGGCGGCGATCCACAGCGCGTGCTCGGCGCGGGTCAACCCGACGTAGAGCAGGCGCGCGTCTTCGGCCTCCTGCTCCTGCGCGCTGCGCGTGCTGGCCGCGCTCCAGCTGTCGTCCTTGTCCAGCTTCCAGTGCAGCTCGCGGCGGCCGTTGGCGTATACCGTGCAGTTGGCCTCGGTGTTCGGCGCGCCACCACCGATGCCCACGAACGGCAGGAACACCAGCGGATACTCCAGGCCCTTGCTCTTGTGCAGGGTGATGATCTGCACGCGGCGCGCATCCGATTCCAGGCGCAGCAGCTGCTGCTCGTCGTTCTGGTCGGCATGCGCCATCTGCACCTGCAGCCAGTCGAGCAGGCCATGCATGCCCAGCGTCTGCCCGGCCGCCTGCTGCAGCAGTTCGCCCAGCTGCAGGTAGTTGGTCAGGCGGCGCTCGCCATCCAGCAGGCCGAGCAGGCGCTCGGCATGTTCGGCGCAGAGATCGGCGATCACCGCGAACGGGCCGCCGCGCTGCCAGCGCTCGCGCCATTCCAGCAGCCGCACCTGGAACGAGCGCTGCGCATCGCCTTCGCGTTCCAGCGCATCGATCGCCTCGGCATCTTCGCCGAGCAGCACGGTCGACAGCGCGGCGCGCAGGCGCCCTTCATCGGCCGGCTGCAGCAGGGCCAGCAACAGCAGGCGCAGGTCGTATGCCTCGGGCGTGGCGTACAGGCTCTGCTTGCCCGCGGCGACGGCGGGAATGCCCACCGCACCGAGCGCCTGCTGGATGCGCGTGGCCTCCTTGTGCGAGCGCACCAGGACCGCGATGTCGCCGGGTTGCACCGGCACGTCGCGCAGCAGCGCGCGCCCTTGCCGGGCCTCGCCGAGGATCTGGTGGATCGCGGCGACACAGGCGTCGCTGGCCTGCTGGCGCGAGGGATCGGCCTTGAGATCGCCCGCCTCGGTGTTGTGCAGCACGCGCACGGTCAGGCCGGGTGCGGGAATCCCGTCGCGCAGGAAATCCGCATCCACGCGGGTGCTGCCGGGGTGCACCGGCTCGAAGGCGATGTCGGCTTCGAGGAAGGCACGTTCGCCGGCATTGGCGTACAGCGCTTCGATCGCGTGCAGCACCGCCGGACGCGAGCGGAAGTTGCGGTCCAGCGCAGGCGCTGCATCGGCCTGGCGCTTGGCCTTGAGGTAGGTGTGGATATCGCCGCCGCGGAAACCGTAGATCGCCTGCTTCGGATCGCCGATCAGGAACAGCGCCGGTGCCAGGCCGGCCTCGCGGGTCTCCTGCGAATCGCCGAACACGCGTTGGAAGATGCCCCATTGGCGGTCGTCGGTATCCTGGAACTCGTCCACCAGCGCGATCGCGTATTGCGCGCGCAGCTGCTGCACCAGGGTGGCGCGATGCGGGCCGTCGAGTGCATCGGCGACACCGTCGATCAGGTCATCGTAGGTCTGCACGCGGCCGATCCGCTTCAGCTCGGCCAGGCGCGCACGCGCTTCGTCGCGCAGGTCATGCAGGAAGGCGGTGGCCTGCTGGCGCAGCCACTGCTCGCGCGCATCGGCGGCATGCCACCAGGCCTGCAACGCATCGAACAGCGGCGACGCCGGGCACTGGCCGTCCATGCCGTCCTTGCAGAAGGCCAGCAGCTGCACCGGCAGCAGCTTGCCCAGGTGACTCTTGTCGCCGCGCGGCCAGTGCTGCGCGCTGCGGCCGGCAAACAGCTCGCCGAAGGCCTTGTCGAAACTCGGCCGTTTGGCACGACGGCCGTCGAAGACCTTGCGGTCGAAGGCGGTGGCGATCTGCGCCTGCGCGTGTTCGGCGTGGGTCTCGATCGCCTCGGCCAGCGCGGCCGCGGCGAGCCGCAGCTGCGGCGCGGGGTCGTCGAAGCTGTGGGTGGGTCGCGCCGGCAACAGCGGCAACGGCTTGATCAGCGTGGCGAGATCGCCGGCCAGCGCCTCGGGCGAGGACCACAGCCAGGTCAGCGCATCGACCGTGGCCGGGTCGTTGGCATGCACCCGCCACAGGTCGGCGGCGAGTTCCTCGTGCAGCGCGCGTTCGCTCGGCAGCAGGGTCGGCGGATCGAAGGTATGTCCGCTCTCCAGGGCATGCTCACGCAGCACGCGGGTGCAGAAGCCATGGATGGTGAAGATCGAGGCGAGGTCGATTTCGTCGGCCGCGGTCTGCAGCCGACGCGCCAGCGCGGCCGGCGTTTCTTCACCGAGGGCGAGCTGGCGGTGCAGGATCACCCGGGTCAGGACGACCTCCGGGCTGTCCTGTTCGCTCGGCGCGCGCTCGACCAGCTGTGCGGCCAATGCAAGGCGCTCGCGGATGCGCTTGCGCAGTTCCTGCGTCGCGGCATCGGTGAAGGTGACCGCCAGGATCTGGCCGATGCGCCAGCCCTTCTCCACCACCAGCCGGGTGAACAGCGTGGCCAGGGTGAAGGTCTTGCCGGTACCGGCGCTGGCCTCGATCAGGCGCACGCCCTCCAGCGGCAGCGCCAGATAGGGATCGGTGAGCAGGTCGTGGTCGATCATCGCAGGGCTCCTTTCTCGTCAAAGCCCGGGAACACCCGGCCCTCGCGCACCGCGGTGAACACCACGAAGCTGTTGTGCAGCAATTGTCGGTAGCTGTCCGCGCTGGCGAACGGATCATGGCCACGCAGCGCGAGCGGGTAGCCGGCGCCGGTGGATTCGCCCCAGGTGCGGTCGCTGCCATGCCACTTGGCGCGGCCCTCGGCTTCGCGCTTGGCCTCGGCGGCGGTGTACAGCACCCAGCCGGTGGACGGGCCGTACAACAGCGGCGCGCGCAGCCCTTCGCTGCGCAGCTGCAGCAGGCGTCGCAGCACCTCGTGCGCGCGTTCGACCTCCAGCGGCGGCAGCGTGTGCGGGCCGAGCCCGTCATCGCCCGCGTCGTGGAACTGGACCAGTGGCTGTGGGTCACCGGCGGCGTTGGCGAGCAGCCAGTCCAGGCCCTGGCGGATCGCGGCGCGGCCATTGAGCGGGCCCGGGCGCAGGCGCACCAGGCCATGCGGGTGCAGGCCCTCGACCCGGCCATGCAGGCGCACCCCGTCGATATTCACGTCGTAGCGGCGGCTGCCGGCAGCGGTACCGGCCTGCCACTGCGCCAGCGCCTGTGCGTAGGGTTCGGTCTGCGCCTGCAGCAGCGCGAACTGACGCTCGCCCAGTGCACCGGAGGGCAGCAGCGCACGCGCGCGCAGCCGGGGGTAGAGCGGCGCGGCCTCCTCGTCGAGGGTGGCCTCGATCACCGCCTGCTGCAGCAGTACGGTATCGCCACCGCGCGCCGCCATCACCAGCGGCTCCACATCCTCGGCGTTGTCCACCTCGTCGGGCAGGCGCAGGCCGAGCCGTTGCGAGAGGAACTGGCTGGCCGGATCGGTGAGGAAGCGACGCAGCGCATCCACGCTAAGTTCGGCCTCGCCCGCAACGCTGTCCATCGGCGGCAGGGGCCGTGCGAACCAGGGTGCCAGCGCGCGCCGTGCGCCGCCAAGCGAGCCGGCAGCCGGGTGCCATTGCTGGCGGTAGCTGAAACGTCGCGGTTCCTCACCGCCACCGAATGCCGCCGGGGCGAACGGCTGCAGCGAGTGCCGCACCGTCATCCGCTTGGCCGCCGCGGGCGGATCCAGGTGGTACTCGGCAGCGGCATCGATCAGCTCGCTGACCAGCACCGAGGGTTCGCGCACGCTGCCATCGCGCGGATCGGCGCCCAGGTAGCTCAGGTAGAACACGTCCTGCGCCGAGGCGAACAGCTGCAGGAACAGGAAGCGGTCGTCCTCGCGCAGCGAACGGTCGCCATGCCGGCGCTTGTCGGTGCCCAGTTCGGCGGTGAGCTGGTTGAGCCCGGCAGCCGGATCGCGGCGCGGGAAATCGCCATCGTTCAGGCCCAGCACGCAGATCACCCGGAACGGCAGCAGGCGCATCGGCACCATCCGCCCGAAGCTGACGCCGCCGGTCAGCAGCGGCGCACGTGTATCGGCCTGGGCAAGCACGCCGGCGAAATGCGCGCGCAGCACCTCCGGCGGCACGTCGCCCTCGAAGCCGGCGATGTCGGCGTCACGGGCGAACTCGTTGATCAGTTTGCGCAGCCGCTCCAGCGCGCGCTGGCTGTTGGCGGCCTGCGGCGGCGCCGGCAGCAGCGCATCGAGCAGCCCCAGCAGACGCTGCCGCCACTGGCCAGGCGACATCGCCTCTCCCAACGCCTTCTGGTAGCGCGCCAGCACCCGCAGCAGGCCGAGCAGGCGGTCCAGCGCATCCAGCGCGCTGCCTTCCAGCTCCGGCCACGGCGCGACCCCGGCGATGTCGCCGTCGCTGCCGCTGGCATGGCCGAGCAGCAGGCGATCGAGTGCGAACTGCCAGGTGAAGGCATCATCGACCGGGGCCTGGTGCTGGCCGCGATGGGTCGCATCCAGCCCCCAGCGTGCGCCGGCGGCCTGCAGCCAATCGTGCAGGCGGTCGAACGCCGCCGCATCCAGACCGGCCGCTTCGGCCAGCGGCGCGCTGGCGAGCAGATCCAGCACTTCGTTCAAACCGAAGCGCGAGACCGGCAACCCGAGCAGGTGCACGAACACATCGGCCAGGGGTTCACCCGCCAGCGGGCTGGTGTCGGCCAGCGCATAGGGAATGTGGTCATCGCCGCCGCCGCGCCCGCCGAACACCGCTTCCAGGTAGGGCACGTAGGGATCGATGTCCGGCGCCAGCACCGCGATGTCGCGCGCCTGCAGCGGCGGATCGAAGCGCGGGTCCTGGAGCAGGCCGCGCAGCTGGTCGTGCAGCACCTGCAGCTCGCGCAGGCGGGTATGGCAGGCATGCACCTGCAGGCTCGGGTCGTCGTAGCGCAGTGCCTCGCGCAGAGGGCCGGCTGGCTGCCCGCGGCGGTGGAACAGGTCGCGCTGCAGGCGATGCAGCAGGCTGTCGGACAGGCCACCGGCGTCCATGTCCGGGCGCGCGTCCTCTTCGGGATCGTCGTAGGCGGCGATCTCACCGGAGGGGTGCACGACCTCGTAGCTGCCCAGCACCGCCATGAAGTCGCGGCCCGCCGCGCCCCAGGCCTGCAGCAGGCGGTTCTCGCCGGCCGCCTCGCCGAACGGATCGGGCGCGCCACTGCGCAGCTTCTCGCCCAGCGTCTGCAGATCGCCCCAGTAGGCCTGGGTCGGCGTGGGCAGATAGAAGTGCATCGTGCCGACCCGCGCCTGGGTGGCCATCACCCGCAGCACGTCCGGGGAGATGTTGAGCGTGGCGAAGGCGAACACCCGCGCCGGCAGGCCCTGCGGAAGCGGCTGGCCGGCGCCCTCGAAACGGGCGAGATAGGCATCGATGCGGCGCGCACGGTACTGCTTGCCGCTGGCGATATGCCGCCACAGGATCGCCTGCGGGTCGTTCGGTGCCGCGCCGGCCTCCCACCGCAGCAGCCAATCGCGACGCCAGGCCTGGTACTTCTCGAACACCGCCGCCAGCTCGGCGGCCAGCGCCCACGGCTTGAGCGGATCGGCCGCGGACAGGTAGGCCTGCAGGGCCGCCATCGGCGGCTGCGCCATCAGCACCGGGGCGCGCAGCGCGGCATACAGTCCCCAGCGCAGGCCCTCGGCATTGAGATCGTCATGTTCGCCGGGCACGTTGGCGTTGAGGGCGCGGGCGACCAGCTCGCCGGGGGTGAGGAACTCGAGATTGGCGGCAATGCCATACTCGGCCGCCAGGGTCGATTGCAGCCAGCGGCGCATCGCGACCTGCGGGATCAGGACCACCTCCGGCACCAGGATCGATTGGCCCGGCACGGGCGTGCGCAGCGTCGTGGCCAGCAGGGCGGCCAGCACATCGAGCGAGTTGGAGTGGTACAGGCGGAAGTCTGAAGCGGCGTCGGTCATCGCAGGAGTGTGCCGCAGCCCGCGCACGAACGCAGCGCTGACGGGTGTCAGGACACGGAAGAGGCCATGGCCGATACCGGCCCGACACGCTGTGTTGCAGCCCACGGCGTGGCCGTCGGGGCGCTGCCCTCACCTGCCCGTGCGACAATACTGCACGGTGCAGTTCGGTTATGTTCAGCCGTTCACCACGATCTTACAACGTTGGAATTTTGTTAATGGCGCCCATGACGGTTTCCGAAGAGAGTCTGGTGCAGTTGTCCAACGTCCGCATCGACCGCGGCGGACGTACGATCCTGCGCGACGTTTCGCTGACCGTTCCGCGCGGCAGCATCACCGCCGTGCTCGGCCCGTCGGGCAGTGGCAAGTCCACCCTGCTGGCCGCGCTGACCGGTGAGCTGCGGCCGGTTGCCGGCGAGGTCACCCTGTTCGGCCAGCCCATCCCGACCGGCGCACGCGCGCTGTTGGAGATGCGCAAGAGCGTGGGCGTGCTGCTGCAGGGCAACGGCCTGCTGACCGATCTGACCGTGGCCGAGAACGTGGCCCTGCCGCTGCGCACCCATACCCGCCTGCCCAAACCCGTGTTGCGCCGCCTGGTGCAGATGAAGCTGCACGCGGTCGGCCTGCTGGCCGCTGCCGATGCCTGGCCGCGCGAGCTGTCCGGCGGCATGGCGCGCCGTGTGGCCCTGGCCCGCGCGCTGGCACTGGACCCGCCGCTGATGATCTACGACGAGCCGCTGACCGGGCTGGACCCGATCGCCTCGGGCGTGATCATGAGCCTGATCCAGCGCCTCAACCACAGCCTGGGGCTGACCAGCATCATCGTCAGCCACCACGTGCACGAGACCCTGCCGATCTGCGACCAGGTGATCGCGATCGCCAACGGCGGCATCGTGTTCCAGGGCAGCCCGGCCGCGCTCGAATCCAGCCAGGACCCGCTGCTGCGGCAGTTCCTGCATGGTGAGCCGGACGGCCCGATCCCGTTTGATGCCGCACCGCGTGCGAGGGTTGCCTGATGCCGTTCGTTGACGCCACCCGCTCGCTCGGTCGCGCCGGCCTGTTCTCGCTGACGGTGCTGCGCGGCTCGCTGCCGACCGCCGATTTCCTGGCCGAGCTGACCCGCGAGATCTACAAGATCGGCGCACGTTCGCTGCCGATCATCGCCGTGGGCGGTGCCTTCGTGGGCCTGGTGCTGACCCTGCAGGGTTACCGCACGCTGACCACCTTCGGTGCTGCGGACGCCTTGTCCACCCTGCTTGGCCTGTCGCTGTACCGCGAACTGGCCCCGGTGCTGACCGCGCTGCTGTTCATCGGCCGCGCCGGCAGCTCGATCGCCGCCGAGCTGGGCCTGATGCGGGCCACCGATCAGATCAAGGCCCTGGAGCTGATGGCGATCGACCCGGTCGCCAAGGTCGTTGCCCCGCGCTTCTGGGCGGCGGTACTGACCGTTCCGCTGCTGACCGGCATCTTCTGTTCACTGGCGATCAGTGCCAGCTACTTCGAGGCCGTGCACGTGCTCGGCCTGGACAATGGCGTGTTCTGGTCTGCGCTGAGCAACAGCGTGGACTTCTGGGACGACTTCGGCGTGGCGATGCTGAAGTCGGCGATCTTCGGCGGCACGGCGGCCCTGGTGGCCTCCTATGTCGGTTTCCATGCCGAACCCACCATCGAAGGCACCTCGGTCGCCACCACGCGTGCGGTGGTCAACGCCTCGCTGCTGGTGCTGGTCTTCAACTTCGTGCTGTCCGCCATGATGTTCCAGTAGGTACCGACCGTTGGTCGGCACGCTTCTTCGGTGCGCTTCTTCGGTACGCAAAGACTTCCCGCCCGGACACCTGTCCAGGCACCTGACAAAGAACAGTGAGATATCCCATGGCCATCCGCGGTCCCAGACTCGAATTTTCCGTCGGCGCGTTCCTGCTGCTGGCGCTGGCCTCGCTGCTGGTGCTGGCCGTGGCCTCCACCAATCAACGGTGGGGCACCGGTGGCAGCGGCTACGAACTCAAGGCGCGCTTCACCCAGATCGGCCAGCTGCGCAAGCAGGCCCCGGTCAAGATCGGCGGCGTCACCATCGGCCAGGTCTCGGGCATCGAACTGGATCCCCAGAAGTTCGACTCGATCGTGACCCTCAAGCTCGACGGCAAGTTCAAGGATCTGCCCGCCGACACCTCGGCCGGCATCTTCACCAGCGGTTTGCTCGGCGAGAGCTATATCGGACTGCAGCCGGGCGGAGATCCGGACGTGCTCAAGTCCGGCGACGAGATCGTCTTCACCCAGCCGGCGGTGGACCTGCTCCAGCTGGTCGGCAAGTACATGTTCAGCGGTCCGGCCAACACCGGTGGCGCTGACTCCCACGATGGCAACGGCGCGCCCGCGCCTGCAACGGAACCGCAACCATGAAAAAGACCCTGATCCCGGCGCTGCTGGCCTCGGCCCTGCTCGCCGCCACGCCCTCGCTCTCCTTCGCCCAGGCGGCCCCGGCGGCCGCTGCCGCCCAGCAGGGCCAGGCCAGCAAGGCCGTGATGGACGCCAGCACCCGCATCCTGACCTCGCTGCAGCAGCGCCGCACCGAGTTCCGGGCCAACCCGGCCGTGCTGCGTGACTTCATCAACAGCGAGCTCAACAAGACCTTCGACCGCGACTACGCCGCCCGCCTGGTGCTGGGCGTGCACGGCCGCGGCGCGTCCGATGCCGACGTCAAGCTGTTCGCCGATGCGATGGCCGACAACCTGATGCAGCGCTACGGTTCGGCGCTGCTCGAGATCCAGGGCAAGCCGACCTTCCGCCTGAAGAGCGAGTCGCTGCTGCCGGGCAACCGCGGCGTGCGCGTGTCCACCGAGCTGATCCGCGCCGGCAACGAGCCGACCCCGGTCGACTACCTGATGCGCAACGTCAACGGCCAGTGGAAGATCTTCGATGTGATGATCGAAGGCATCTCCTACGTGCAGACCTTCAAGACCCAGTTCGACGCCCCCCTGCGCCAGAAGTCGATCCAGCAGGTGGCCACCGAACTGCGCAACGGCAGCATGCAGGCCGGGCAGGCCCCGCGTGGCAAGTAACAACGCCAGCGTGCAGCGCAACGGCAGCTCGCTGGTGTTCAGCGGGCCGCTCGACCGCGCGGCGGTGACGGCCCTGTGGCCCTCGCTGACCGCGCTGGACGGCGTGCAGCAGGTGGATCTGGCGGCAGTGAGCCGGCTCGACAGCGCCGGTCTGGCGCTGCTGGCCGAGCTGGCCGCGCGCCTGCGTGCAAACGGGACAACGCCGACGATCGTCGGCAGCCCGGACGGTTTCACCGACCTCAGTGCCGCCTACCGGCTGGCACCCACCCTGGATTTCCATGCCCTTTCTGCGGCGAGCTGACATGAACGTCATACGCACCCTCCCCCTCCTTGTGCTGGCGCTGGCCCTGAGCGCCTGTGCCGGCAAGCCGGCACGCGACAGCGCACCGGTCAGCGTCGAGGTCGCCCCGGCGGCGGCACCGGCCGCCGATGTGGCCAACACCGATGCGGTACCGGCCGAGGCCGGCGCCGACACGGCCACCGAAGCAACGCAGGCCAGCACCGATCCGGCGGCCGCACCGGTCACCGGCGGCACCGCGCCGACCAACGCCGAGGACGACTTCGCCGCGCTGTACGGCGGCCCGGCCCCGACCGCGGACGGCACCGAGCCCACCGGCGCGCCGTACGATCCGTGGGAACCGTTCAACCGCAAGGTGCACAGCTTCAACAACGTGGTCGACCGTGCGGTCGCACGCCCGCTGGCGGTGGCTTACACCAACGTGGTGCCGCGCTTCGCACGCACCGGCGTGAGCAACTTCTTCAGCAACCTGCGCGCGCCGGTGACGATCACCAACCAGCTGCTGCAGGGCCGTCCGGACGACGCCTGGGACAGCCTGGGCCGTTTCCTGATGAACTCCACGCTGGGTATCGGCGGTCTGTTCGATCCGGCCAGCAAGGCGATGGTGCCGCGTCGCAAGGAAGACTTCGGCCAGACCCTGGGCACGTGGGGCTGGCGCCGTTCGCGCTACGTGGAACTGCCGTTCTTCGGCCCGCGTACCGTGCGTGACGTGTTCGGCCTGGCCGGCGACATGCCGCTCTCGCCGATCCGTACGATCGAAGAGGACAAGATCCGCATCGGCCTGCAGGGCCTGCAGCTGGTGGACATGCGGTCGCAGCTGCTGGCGGTGGACGACATGCGCGACAACGCCGTGGACGAGTACTCGCTGGTCCGTGATGCGTGGCTGCAGCGCCGCAACTACCAGATCGAGAATGACCTGCGTGGCAAGCATGCGCGCGGCAAGGACGATCCGGACGCACCGATTCCGGTCGATGCGATGCCGATGCCGAACTGGGGTAACTGATCGGAGTACCGACCAACGGTCGGTACCTACCGAGTTGGTAGACCACGACCGTTGGTCGTGGTGCGAGCAAAGAAAAAGCCCCGCCGAAGCGGGGCTTTTTTTTGTTTCCGGGTCCGCCGATCAGGCCGCCAGCGCGGCGTCGATCGCGGCCACCAGGCGGGCATCGTCGGCCGGCACGTCCGGGGCGAAGCGGGCAATGACCTGGCCGTCGCGGCCGATCAGGAACTTCTCGAAGTTCCACAGCACGCCCGGGGCGGCGTTGACCACCAGCTCCGGATACTTGGC
Source organism: Stenotrophomonas sp. TWI273 (assembly GCF_039674765.1). Lineage (NCBI taxonomy): Bacteria > Pseudomonadati > Pseudomonadota > Gammaproteobacteria > Lysobacterales > Lysobacteraceae > Stenotrophomonas > Stenotrophomonas sp. TWI273. Next base: position 340,082 of record NZ_JBDJOA010000005.1, on the reverse strand, counting down.
CACGGCGCCCTGCAGCTTCTCGCGCATCGGGCCTTCGCCGGTGGCGGCCGGCTGCGCGGCGGTCAGCTGCTGGTACAGCGGATGGGTGTCCTCACCGGCCACGCTGATCTTGGCGAACATCGGGAAGCTGACGTTGTATTCCAGCTGGCAGAACTGCTGGATGTCCGCTTCGCTGCCCGGCTCCTGGGCCAGGAAGTTGTTGGCCGGGAACCCCAGCACTTCCAGGCCGGCGGCCTGCTTGTCGGCGTACAGCGCCTGCAGGCCTTCGTACTGCGGGGTCAGGCCACACTTGGAGGCGACGTTGACGACCAGCAGCACCTTGCCGCGGTAGTCGGCCAGCGAGGTCGGCTGACCTTCGATGGTGGTCACGGGGATGTCGTAGACGGTCTGGCTCACTGCAGATTCCTTGCGTTGGATCAGGGGAGGCACAGCATAGCCGTGCCCGGGGGGCGTCAATCGACGCAGATCGTGCCCATCGCCACACCGCCATCGATGCGCTGGCGGCAGCCGAAGTTCTGGCTGACATCGCGCTGGCAGACGCCGCGCGCGGCCGTTCCCGGCGCGACATCACTGGTGGCCAGGCACTGGCCACTGCAGTCGGCCTTGGCGCTGCAGACCTTGCCGGCATCGGCGTAGGGCACCACGCACTGCACGCGCTGCAGGCGGCCCAGCGGCTGCAGGCTGCCACCGGCGGCGGTGCATTCGGCGGCGCTGGGCGTTGTCGGTGTCGCTGCGGTGGTGTCTGCAGGTGGGGTACTGCTGCACCCGGCCAGGGCGAACAGGAGAGACAGCATCAGGGGCAGGCGCATGGACGGTTCCTTGAAGGATGGGAGAAAGCAGGGAAAAGACGTGCCCCGCAGCATGCGCGATCGCGTGCATGCAGGGCGTCGGCGCTTAGTCCTGCGGCGGGCTGGCTTCGTCGCCGGCCACGTCCTCGTCCTCGCCGCTCATGTCGCCGAGCAGGTCCTGGGTCTGTTCACTGCCCAGCGTTTCCACGCTGCGCAGGCGGCGCTCGATGGTGCGCGTCTTGCGGCTGGCTTCGCCGAGGCTGCGGCCGACGGTGGTGATCTGCTTCTCGGCCTTTTCCAGGATGCCGGCGAACTTGCCGAACTCGCTCTTGACCGCACCGAGCAGGCCCCACACTTCACTGGAGCGCTGTTCGATGGCCAGCGTGCGGAAGCCCATCTGCAGGCTGTTGAGCAGCGCGGTCACGGTGGTCGGGCCGGCCACCACCACGCGATGGTCGCGCTGCAGCAGGTCGATCAGGCCGGGGCGGCGGATCACTTCGGCGTACAGGCTTTCAGTGGGCAGGAACATCACCGCGAAATCGGTGGTGTGTGGCGGGGCGATGTACTTGTCGCAGATCGATTTGGCCTGGATGCGGATCGCGCGCTCGAGCTGCGCGCCCTGCACGCGCACGCCCTCGACGTCGCCCTGCTCCTGCGCATCGAGCAGGCGCTCGTAATCCTCGCGCGGGAACTTGGAATCGATCGGCAACCACACCGGGGTGTCTTCATGGCCGCGGCCCGGCAGGCGCACGGCGATATCGACGATCTCGTTGCTGTCCGGGCGCACTTTGACGCCGCGCGCGTACTGCTCCTGGGTGAGCGTCTGCTCGAGGATGTTGTCCAGCTGCACTTCGCCCCAGCTGCCGCGGTTCTTGACGTTGGTCAGCACGCGCTTGAGGTCGCCCACGCCGGTGGCCAGCTGCTGCATCTCGCCAAGCCCGCGCTGGACCTGCTCCAGCCGCTCGGAGACCAGCTGGAACGAAGCACCCAGGCGGGTTTCCAGGGTGGTCTGCAGCTTCTCGTCCACGGTCACGCGCATCTGGTCGAGCTTCTCGGCGTTGTCGCTCTGCAGGCTCTTGAGCTGCTGCTCGAGCGTGGCGCGCATCTCGCCGATACGCTGCTCGTTGCGCTGGGTCATTTCCTGCAGGCGCAGGCCCAGCGATTCACCCAGGCGCTGCTGCGACTGCCCGGTTTCCTCGCGGCCCAGGCGCGCGTCTTCGGCCAGGGCCTGGCGCAGCGCGGCCATGTGGCTGTCGGTGCGCGTGGTCAGGTCCACCAGCTGCTGGCCGAACGCTTCAATGCGCGCCTGCTGCTGTTGCCCGAATGCTTCCAGCTGCGCACGCACTTCCTGCATGCGCAGTGCCAGCAGGTCGCCGGTGCGCTGCTGGCTGAGCGTGCTTTCCTCGCGTGCCTTGCGCGCGTCTTCACCGAGCGCATCGCGCAGCAGGTCCAGGCGCTGGTCGGTGCGGGTGGAGAGATCGGTCAGCGCGCGCGCGAAACTCTCCAGCCGGGCATCCTGCTGGCGGCCCAGGCCTTCGAGCTGCTCACGCAGTTCGCTGCGGCCGACCCGCGCTTCCTCGCGCAGGGTCTGTTCGAGGCCGCCGTTGCCGGAACGCCGCAGCAGCGCGAGCAGCTGCAGCACGAGGACGGCACACACCAGGCCGCCGAGAATGAGGAATTCGGTTTGCATGCGCCAAGTGTAGGCCGCGGCGGTCTCATTGGCTGCGTCAGAACCCTTCAAGCACGAGCTTGCCCCGCGCGCGGTGGCTCTCGATCAGGGCGTGCGCCTGACGCAGGTTGGCGGCGTTGATGCGGCCGTAGTGTTCGCCCAGCGTGGTGCGCAGCACGCCCGCGTCGATCAGCGCGGCGACGCGCTCGAGCAGCTCGTGCTGTCGCTGCACATCGGGGGTGTTGAAGCTGGAGCGGGTGAACATCGATTCCCAGTGCAGGGACAGGCTCTTGCGCTTGAGCGCCATCACATCGAGCTGGCCGGGATCGTCGATCAGCGCCAGCTGGCCCTGCGGGGCTAGCACGGTGACGATCTGGTCGTAGTGCTGGTCGGTATGGGTCAGGCTGGCCACGTGGCTGACCTCGGCGATGCCCAGGCGCTGCAGGCCTTCGCTCAGCGGCTGGGTGTGGTCGATCACGTGGTGCGCGCCCAGCGCGTAGACCCAGTCCTGGGTATCCGGGCGCGAGGCGGTGCCGATCACGGTCAGGCGGGTCAGCTGGCGGGCCAACTGGACCAGGATCGAGCCGACGCCACCGGCGGCACCGATCACCAGCAGGGTCTGCCCTTCGCCGCCGTCTTCCGCGATGCGCAGGCGATCGAACAGCAGCTCCCAGGCGGTGATCGCGGTCAGCGGCAGTGCCGCGGCGGCGGCGTCATCCAGGCTGGCCGGCTTGTGGCCGACGATGCGCTCGTCCACCAGCTGGTACTCGGCGTTGCTGCCGGCGCGGCCGATCGCGCCCGCATAGAAGACCGCGTCGCCGGGCTGGAACAGGGTCACCGCGTCGCCCACCGCATCCACGATGCCGACCGCGTCGAAGCCCAGTACGCGCGGCTCGGTGACCGCCACGCCGGTGCGGACCTTGGTATCGACCGGGTTCACCGAGATCGCGCGGACCTCGACCCGCAGATCGCGCGGGCCGGGGGTGGGGATCGGCAGGGTGATGTCCACCAGCGCGGCGGGGTCGCTGATCGGCAGGCCATGCTGGGTATAGGCGACGGCTTTCATCGGGGGAGATCCAGTGGGGAAGGCGGACAGCGTGCGCTTCACGGCGGGGTGGAGAAAGGCGCAAAATCGGGCAGCACTTTCACTGCAGGAATGAAAATGATCCGGTTCGACGACCTCGCCCTGTTCGTCCGCACCGCCGCGCTGGGCAGCTTTTCCAACGCCGCACGCGAGGCGGATCTGCTGCCCGGCCAGGTTGCTGCGGCGGTGGCGCGGCTGGAACGCGAGCTGGACCTGCGCCTGTTCGTGCGCTCCACCCGCAGCCTGCGCCTGACCGCCGAGGGCGCGCTGTACCTGCCCTATGCGCAGGAGGTGCTGGCCGCGCTGCGCGAGGGCGAGGCCCGGGTGCGTGGCGAGGATGCCGAACTGCGCGGCACGCTGCAGGTGGCCGCACCCTCGGATCTGGGCCGCAACCTGCTGCTGCCATGGCTGACCGAGTTCCGCGCCGCGCACCCGAAGCTGCAGCTGCGCCTGCAGTTGTCCGACCAGGTGGCCGATGTGTTCCGCGATCCGGTCGACATCGCCTTCCGCCTGGGCCGCTTCGACAACGCCAGCTATGTCGCCCTGCCCCTGCTGCCCGGCAATCGCCGGGTGCTGGCCGCATCACCGGACTACCTGGCCCGGCACGGTACGCCGGACAACCTGGAAGCGCTGAAGGAGCACCACTGCCTGCTCTATCAACTCGCTGGGCGTGCCTATGACCGCTGGAGCTTCGAGGCCGATGGTCGGCGCACGGTGATCCCGGTGCGCGGCAACATGGTCTGCGACGATGCCGACGTGGTCCGGCGCTGGGCAGTGGCGGGGGAAGGCATCGTGTTCAAGTCGTGGCTGGATATCTGCGCCGATGTGCAGGCCGGGCGCCTGCAGGTGCTGCTGGACGGGGCCGGCGACAGTCTTCCGTTGAACCTGGTGTGCCCGCACCGCAAGCAGTTCTCGCCCGCCATCCGGCAGCTGCATGCGATGTTCGCGCAACGGCTGCAGCCGCTGCTCGCCGGGTTGCCGGCCGGCGCGCGCTGACGCTATCGCCCGGCGCGCGGCTGCCGGACAATGCCCCTCCCCCCGTAGTCGAGTCGCCGCCATGCCGTGGATGGGCATCCAGGATCTGTGGACCTTTGTTGCTGCCGTGCTGGTGTTCCTTGCACTGCCGGGCCCAGGCACCTTCACCCTGCTCACCGCCACCGGGCGCGGCGGGGTGCGCGGCGGTTACACGGCGCTGTTCGGCCTGCTGCTGGGCGACCAGATCCTGATGTGGCTGGCGGTAGCCGGTGTGGCGGCGCTGCTCAAGGCCAACCCGCTGGTGTTCCACGCGGTGCAGTACCTCGGCGCGGCGTACCTGGTGTGGATCGGCATCGGCCTGCTGCGCGCACCGCGCGCCCAGGGCGAGGAAGGTGGCATCCGCCTCACGCCGGGCCACTACTTCCGCCAGGCGGTGCTGATCAACCTGCTCAACCCGAAGGCGATCATCTTCTACATGGCCTTCCTGCCGTTGTTCATCGATCCGGCACGGCACCAGGGTGTGGTGACGTTTGCGACCATGGCGCTGATCATCTTCGTCATGGGGCTGGCCTACTGCTCGGTGCTGATCGGGGTGGGCAACCTGCTGCGCCGTCGGATTCTGCAGCACCCGCGTGTCGGGCTTTGGCTGAGGCGGGTCGCAGGGGTGTTCCTGGTCGGGTTCGGTGTGCGGCTGGGCGTGAGCGGCTGAACCCTTGCAGGCCGGCAGGGTGCACGATGACAGCGCGCGTCGTGTTCGGCTGCGGATAGGCAGCATCATCGCGACGCTCGGTTTTCATTCAAACATTGAGATTCCCCTGCGTACCGGCGAGGTGTCCAATCGGCGCCATCGTCCAACGTCGCCACCGGCGCGTGCGCAACACTGCGGGGACCCCATGCCGCCACCTGTCTACTTCGTGCAGCACCTGAGCGGTCATGACGAGCGCCTGCTCGGCATGCACACCCGGCGCATCGATCTGGCCCATCCCGCCGTGACCCGCATCGTCGCGGGGCTTCAGCCGCTGGACCGGATCGATCTGCGTACGTGCCTGTTCGACTGCCACGCCAGCCTGGTGCTTGGGCTGCGCCATCGCATCGCCGAGGCCGAAGCGGCGGCGCAGGGCTGGCGTCTGTTCGATGCCGACGGCGTGTTGTGCTGCAAGCGCTTCCCCGGGGATGCGCAGGTGATCTATCCACAGGGCCATCCACCGCAGGCAGACTGGGCACGCGCCCTGCTGCCCGGCACCGGCCCAGCCGCGCGCGTCAGCGCCGCATCGCCTCACGCAGGTGGTCGATGAACACCCGCAGCTTGGGCGCCATCTGCTCACGTGCCGGGTAGTAAAGGTGGAAACCGGCGAACGGCTGCTGCCAGTCCTGCAGCACGCACTGCAGCCGGCCGGCCGCCACGTCGCCGGCGTACAGCGCCTCGAACCCCTGGGCCAGGCCAATGCCCCGGGTGACGGCGGCATGGATCAGCCCGGCGTCGTTGAACACCAGCCGGCCCGCCACCTCGACCTCGAAATCGCGACCCTCGCCGGTGAACTCCCACGCCATCCGCCGGCCGGTGCTGAGCCGGTGCACGATGCACTCGTGCGCGACCAGGTCGGCCGGGGTCGCGGGCACGCCGTGCATGGCCAGATAGTCCGGCGTGGCCACCACCACCTGGCGTTCCAGCGGCCCGATCGGCACCGCGATCATGCCGCGGGCCAGGCTTTCGCCCAAGCGGATCCCCGCGTCGAAGCCGCCGGCGACCAGATCGGTCAGCGCGGTTTCCACGAACAGCTCCACCTCGATCTGTGGATAACGCGCCAGGAAGCCGGGCAGGTGCGGCAGCACCAGCAGTTCGGCAGCGATCCGCGGCACGTTGATGCGCAGCTTGCCGGCGGGGACATCGCGCACCTGGTCCAGGTCGTCGAACGCGGCGTCGATCCGGGCCAGGCCCTCGCGTACCTGCGCCAGGAAGCGTGCGCCCTGCTCGGTCAGGCCGACCCGGCGCGTGGTCCGGTGCAGCAGCCGCACGCCAAGGTGGGCCTCCAGCGCACGCACCGTCTGCGAGAGCGCCGAGGGCGATACGCCCAGCTCGTCGGCGGCCCGGGTGAAGCTGGCATGGTGCGCGACGCGGGCGAAGGCAACCACGGCGGGCAGGGGATGCTGAGCGCTCATTGTGAAGGCTTGCTTCAAAGACGATGCAGGAGCGGCCAGTTTATCCACATAGTCCGCAGGAGGATGCTGGTCCTGTTCCTTCCCTTCCCCGGAGTACTTCATGCAGACCCGCACCCTTGGCCGTGATGGCCCCACCGTTTCCGCGCTCGGCCTGGGCTGCATGGGCATGAGCGCCTTCTATGGCGGCCGCGGCAGCGATGCCGACGCGATCGCGGTCATCCACCGCGCGCTGGAACGCGGCGTCACCCTGCTCGACACCGCCGACATGTACGGCCCGCACACCAACGAGGTGCTGGTCGGCAAGGCGATCGCCGGCCGCCGCGACCAGGTGTTCCTCGCCACCAAGTTCGGGATCAGGCTGGAGCCGAGCGACACCGCCGCGCGCAGCGTCGATGGCCGCCCCGAGTACGTGATCGCCGCCTGCGAGGCCAGCCTGCAGCGGCTGGGCGTGGACCACATCGACCTGTACTACCAGCACCGCGTGGACGGCACGGTGCCGATCGAGGACACCGTGGGGGCGATGGCGCGGCTGGTCGAACAGGGCAAGGTGCGCTTCCTCGGCCTCTCCGAAGCCTCGGCAAGCACGATCCGCCGCGCCCATGCGGTGCATCCGATCACCGCGGTGCAGACCGAGTACTCGCTGTGGTCGCGCGATCCGGAAGCCAACGGTGTGCTGGCGACGGTGCGCGAGCTCGGCATCGGCTTCGTACCCTACTCGCCGCTGGGCCGTGGCTTCCTGACCGGCGCGATCCGCAGCCCGGCCGATTTCGACGCCGATGACTACCGCCGCCAATCGCCGCGTTTCCAGGGCGAGAACTTCGACCGCAACCTGGCGCTGGTCGACGCGGTCACCGCGATGGCCAAGACCCAGGGCGTGAGCCCCGGGCAGCTGGCCCTGGCCTGGGTGCTGGCGCAGGGCGAAGACCTGGTGCCGATCCCGGGCACCAAGCGGCTGGCCTATCTGGAAGAGAACCTCGGCGCGCTGCAGGTGCAGCTGAGCGCCGACGCGCTGGCCCGGATCGATGCGATCTTCCCGGCCCATGCCGCCGCCGGCCCGCGTTATGCCCCTGCGGCCATGGCAACGTTGAACCGCTGACCTCCACCGGCCGGATCGGCATGCTCGATCCGGCCGAGGCTGCCGACAGCGTGCGCGGGGGAGGACAATGGCCCTCTTTCTGCCTGGTTGGACCCTGCCCCATGCGCTGGCTCGCCCCGCTGTTGCTGCTGCTGGCCATCGCGCCGGCACACGCCGATGAGATCCGCTGCCTGACCGGCGGCAGCCGCCAACAGATCCACCTTGAATGGAAACTCCCCGAGGGCACTGCCGACGGTGAGCGGGTCAGTCATGTGCGTTACGCCGGCAAGACCGCGTGGCTGCGGCTGACCCTGGCCTCGCAGGAGAGCACGGTACTGGCCGAGGATCGCCCTTGGCAGTTCGATACGGTGTGGGACGAGCACCTGGACGGCAAGGTCATCGGCCACTATGCGATCAGCACCCAGGGCGCGCGTATCTATGGCTTCTCCTACACCAACGCGCGGACGGGCCAGCAGACCGTGTTCGGTGAAGACGTCGGTGCGATGACCGACACGGGCTGCCACTGGGAATGAGCGTCCGGCCTTTGTGCCGGTTTCGTCACCTTCGCCTCAGTCATGCGGGCCGTGCAGCCGCTTACGACGCTTGGCAGTAGTAATGCTGCGCCGCGTTCGGTAAAACTCGCAGACTTGTCGTTCACAGTCATCCACCGCGAGGCCCCATGTCATTGCTCCGGCGCAAGTCCCTAGACACTGTCACCGTCCATGAAGCCGGCAGGCAACTGATCCCGACCCTGAGTTGGCCGCACCTGATCGCGCTGGGCATCGGCGCCATCGTCGGCACCGGCATCTACACCCTGATCGGTGTCGGCGCGAACCTGGCCGGCCCCGCGGTGCTGATTTCCTTCGCCATCGCCGGCGCGGTCTGCGCCTGCGCGGCCCTGTCCTATGCCGAGCTGTCGACGATGATGCCGGCCGCTGGCAGCGCCTACACCTACAGCTACACCGCCCTGGGCGAGGTGGTGGCCTGGGTGGTCGGCTGGAGCCTGATCCTGGAGTACTCGCTGGTGGTGAGCACGGTCGCGGTCGGGTGGTCCGGCTACGCGGTCGGCTTCCTGCACGGCTTCGGGATCGACCTGCCCTTGATGCTGACCGCCGGCCCCCACGTGGAAGGCGGCTTCATCAACCTGCCGGCGGTGCTGATCACCTTCCTGGTGGCCGGCATGCTGATGGCCGGCACCAAGGAAAGCGCGACCCTCAACGCAGTCCTGGTGGTGATCAAGATCATCGCGCTGACCGTGTTCGTGGCGATCGCCCTGCCGCACTTCGATACCGGCCACATGGAGCCGTTCATGCCGTTCGGCTTCGTCAAGTCGCTGGGCGCCGATGGCGTGGAACGCGGGGTGATGGCGGCCGCCGCGATCATCTTCTTCGCGTTCTACGGCTTCGATGCGATCTCCACCGCCGCTGAAGAAACCAAGAAGCCCGAGCGCGACCTGGCGATCGGCATCATCGGCTCGATGGTCGGTTGCACCATCATCTACGTGCTGGTGGCGCTGGCCGCCGTGGGTGCGATGAGCTACACGATCTTCGGCCAGAGCGCCGAGCCGCTGGCGCTGATCCTGCGCGAGCTGGGCAGCCCGGGTGCGGCCAAGTGGATCGGCGCTGCCGCCGTGATCGCGCTGCCGACCGTGCTGCTGGCCTTCCTGTACGGCCAGAGCCGCATCTTCTTCGTCATGTCGCGCGATGGCCTGCTGCCGCGCGGTCTTTCCAAGGTCAGCGCGCGCACCGGCACGCCGGTCGCCACCACGCTGTTCACCGCGGTGCTGGTGGCCGCGCTGGCCGGCGTGGCACGTCTGGACGAGATCGCCGCGCTGGCCAACGCCGGCACGCTGGCCGCGTTCACCGCGGTGGGCCTGTGCCTGGTGGTGCTGCGCAAGCGCGAGCCGAACCGCGTGCGCAAGTTCCGCACGCCGCTGGCCTACGTGGTCGGCCCGCTGGCGGTGATCGGCTGTGTGTACCTGTTCTTCAGCCTGCCGAGCACCACGCAGTTGTACTTCCTGGCGTGGAACGTTCTGGGCCTGATCGCCTACTTCGCCTACGGGCGTCGCAATGCGGTCCTGGGCAAACGCTGAGCTATCGCGCCGGCCACCGGGCCGGCGATGAGCGGGGGTGAAAAAGGCAGGCCCAGGGCCTGCCTTTTTCGTTGTTGGCAGCGGTGACACCACCCTGCCGCGCAGCGCGCGACGCGCCACTGGCCTCAGGGTTTCGCGGCGGCGACCTTGGCCGCGTGATCCTGCGCCTGCTGCATGACGCGCAGCAGGTTGCCGCCCCAGATACCGGCGATCTGTTTCTCGCTGTAGCCCTTGCGCAGCAGCCACGCGGTGATCTTCGGCAGCTGGCTCACGTCGGGCAGATCGGCCAGGCCGCCGCCGCCATCCCAGTCCAGCCCGATGCCCACGTGTTCGGGGCCGACCACCGTGAGGATGTGCTCGAAATGCGCGAAGAAATCGTCGAGCGTGGCCTTGCGCAGCGGAATGCGCTGGTCGATTTCCTCCAATCCCTTCTTCAGCGCGACACCCTGCTGGATGCTCATGCCGTCGTAATCGGTGCCCAGCTGCGCCATCAGCGCCGTCTCGGCCGCCTTGCGCGCCTCACTCTTGGCGGTGTCGATCAGATAACCACCATAGGCGTTGACCTGGATCACGCCGCCGGCCTTGGCCAGCCGCTTCAGACGCGCATCGTCGAGGTTGCGCGGATGGTTGTAGATCGCCTTGGCCGAGCTGTGCGAGAGCACGAACGGCACCGGCATGCGCTCGATCAGATCATCGAACACCGCATCGGCGGCATGCGACTGATCGATCACGATGCCCAGCCGCACCGCTTCATCCACCAGCGCCTTGCCGGCCGGACTCAGGCCCTTCCACTCGGCGCCCTTGGGATCGGTGGCCGAATCGGCGAACTCGTTGTTGGCGAAATGCACCGTGCTGAGCAGGCGCAGGCCGGCCAGGTGGTAGTAGCTGAGCAGTGTGGGATCGTCGACCAGCGGGCTGGCGTTCTCCATGCTGATGTAGACCACGCGCTTGCCGGCGGCCTTGATGCGCGCGGCATCGGCGGCGGTCAGCGCAAGCTGGAAGGTGTCCGGATGCGCGGCGAGCATCTCGCGGATCTCGGTCAGCCGCAGCAGGCCGGCATCGCGGTCATGCTGGTGCGCCTGCGCGCTGCGGTCGCCCTGATCGGTGTAGATCGCCCAGAAGCCGCCGTCGAGCGCGCCTTCGACCATGCGCGGGTAGTCCACCTGCGACAGTGCGTTGTGGTCGTGCCGCTGGGTGATGTCGAAGCCGGCGCGGTGGAAGTTGGCCGGCGTATCCAGATGGCTGTCCAGGGTCAGCAGCCGCTGCTGCAGCGTGGACGCCCTGGCCAGTTCCTGCGGGGTGAAGTCGACCGCGTGGGCGGCCAGTGGCGTGCACAACGCCAGCGAGACCAGCAAAGACAGACTGCGCAACGTCATGACGCCTCACCTTGGGTTGTCGAGCCACGCCATGCGTGGCTGGGCTTGATCTGGCCCGCGAAGCCACGCATGGCGTGGCTCTACGGTCCCGGGTTCAACGGGTCTGGCCCGGTCAGACCTCAATCCACCACGCGGCAGAACACCGCCTTGAGATACCGCGATTCCTGCACGTGGGCCATGAACGGGTGATCCGGACCGGCGCCGGCCACCTTCAGGATCTGGATGGTGCGGCCGGCGTAGAAGGCGGCGCGGCGCAGCATGTCCAGGAACTGATCTTCGGCCACCAGGCCGGTGCACGAGAACGTGGCGAGCAGGCCACCGGGCTTGACCACTCCCAGCGCCAGCTTGTTCATGTCCAGATACTTCTTCAGCGCGGTGATGACCTGGTCGCGGTCGCGGGTCATCTTGGCCGGGTCCAGGATCACCACGTCGAACTGCTCGCCGCGGTTGGAAGCATCGCGCAGCCACGGGAAGATGTCGGACTGGATGAACTTCGGGCGCACGTTGTTGAGCTTGGCGTTGCCCTTGGCGATGGCGATCACGTCTTCATCGATGTCGATGCCGACCACCTCGGCCGCACCGCGCGCGGCGGCGTACACCGCAAAGCCACCGGTGTTGCAGCACAGGTCCAGCACGGTCTTGCCTTCCACCTGCTGGCTCAGCCATTGGCGGTTCTCACGCTGATCGGCGAAGAAGCCGGTCTTGTGCGCACCGGCCGGGTCGGCGCGGAACTTCACGCCGTACTCGGTGATCACCGAGGCTTCGGTGGTGGTGTTGCCGTGGAAGTCGAAGCTTTCCTGCTTCTGCACGTGTTCGTCGGCGAAGCTGTGGAAACGGCAGCCCGGGAATTGTTCGCGCAGGGCTTCATACACCCACTCGCGGTGGCGGAACATGCCGGCGGCGAAGAATTCGACCACGACCAGGTCGCCATAACGATCCACGACCAGGCCGGACAGACCGTCACCTTCGCTGTGGACCACGCGCCAGGCATCGGAGATCTCGTCCAGCTTGAGCACCTCACGGCGCAGCGACACCGCCTGGGCGATCTTGCGCGAGAACCAGCCGGCGTCGACCGGGATGCCCTGATCGGTCTCCAGGATGCGCACGGCAATGCGCGAATGACCGTTGTAGAAGCCACGCCCGATCCACTCTCCGTCCACGCCGACGACGTCGACGATGGCACCGGGTTTGGGACGGACGGCCGGCTTTTCGACCAGTTTCTGGAAGATCCACGGGTGGCTGGAGCGCCAGGCGTTCTTGAGGCGGACAACGGGGGCAGGGGTATTCATGGGCGTATTGTAAACGGGAAGCCTGCAGCCCTCGGCGCTGGGAGCGACGCCGCTGGCGCTCTGGTGGTGACGGCCGCTGGCCGTCAGCGCGCTAAACCCGGCCGCTACGTGGTTGATGGCCAGCGGCCGTCACTACCGGTTGGGGCGTTTCGTTCAGCCGCACCGGGGCATGGAAAGGATTTGACGCCGGCCCCGGCACCCCGCAGAATCGGCCCCAGAAGGGGAGTAGCTCCCAGACGTTGTCGCCGTCAATTCGAGCCCGCAGGCTCCGGTGCAACGGCAGTCCCACCCATCGGGACTGCGAGCGAGACCTTCGCCGTATGGCGAAGCTCTGTCCCTGGATCCCCCCGATCCTCCGTTGCAGATCCTCGCCATCCGGCTTGAGGCAATCTATTTTTCCAACGGATAAACCCAATGCAGACGATCGGTAATGTGTGGTTGTGGGGCGGCTTCGGCGCGGTGGTGATCATCGCGCTGCTGGTCGACCTCGTCCTGATGCGACACGGCGGCCCCCACAAGGTCACCTTCAAAGAAGCCCTGTGGTGGTCCATCGGCTGGGTCGCCCTGGCCCTGGCCTTCAACGGTGGCCTCTGGTACTACCTGAACGAGACTGCCGGCCAGGTGGTGGCCAACAAGGTCGGCCTGGAGTTCCTGACCGGTTACCTGGTCGAGAAAGCCCTGGCGGTGGACAACATCTTCGTGTTCCTGATGATCATGGGCTACTTCGCGGTGCCCGAGGAACAGCGTCAGAAGGTATTGATCATCGGCATCCTGGGCGCGATCGTGCTGCGTACGATCATGATCTTCGCCGGCAGCGTGCTGCTGACCAAGTTCCACTGGCTGCTCTACGTGTTCGGTGCGTTCCTGCTCTTCACCGGTTGGAAGATGTGGTTCTCGGCCGGCAGCGAGCCGGATCTTGAGACCAACCCCGCCCTGCGCTGGATGCGCAAGCACCTGCGCCTGCTGCCCGACTATGCCGGCAACGCCATGAGCGTCATGCGCGATGGCAAGCGCTGGTTCACGCCGCTGTTCGTGGTGCTGATCCTGATCGCGGTCACCGACGTGATCTTCGCGGTGGACAGCATCCCGGCGATCTTTGCCATCACCACCGACCCGTTCATCGTGCTGACCTCCAACGTCTTCGCGGTGCTGGGCCTGCGCGCGATGTTCTTCCTGCTGGCCGGCATGGCCGATCGCTTCCACCTGTTGCCGTACGGCCTGGCCCTGGTGCTGGCCTTCATCGGCATCAAGATGATGCTGATCGACCTCTTCAAGATCCCCACCCCGATCTCGCTGGGCGTGGTGGCGGTGATCATCGCCGCGACCGTGGTGTTGAGCTTGAAGAACCCGCCGAAAGAAGGCGGCCACGCCTGACCGACCGTGCCGCCTGCGGGATTGTCCCGCAGGCGGTACCTCTCTCTCCCACGACGTTGCCCTTGTGTTCATCCGGGGCGACGCCATCCCTAAGGGTATGAACGCCAACCTGCCCCAGCCCACCGGCGCGCCGCCGGTTCCGTCCCGCAACGACCGTGGTGGTGTACTGCGGGCGTTCAACCTGAGCCTGGCCTTCGTGGTGCTGCTGGTCGCGGTGTATACCGCCCAGGGCCACTTCGACTGGCGTCCGTGGGCCGTGGCCCCGCTGGACAAGGCCGGCCTGCTCGGCATTCTCGGTGCACCGCTGCTGCACGGCTCGATCCAGCATCTGGGTGCCAACGCGGCAGCCCTGCTGATCCTCGGCACCCTGGCCGGCAGCGTGTATCCCAAAGCAACGCTGCGCGCGCTGCCCCTGCTGTGGCTCGGCTCGGGCCTGGGTGCCTGGTTGCTCGGCGATCTGGGCAGCCGCCATCTGGGCGCCAGTGGCATCACCCACGGCCTGATGTTCCTGGTGTTCGTGCTCGGCCTGCTGCGCCGCGACCGGCCAGCGATCGCTGCCGGGCTGATCGCCTTCCTGTTCTACGGCAGCATGCTGCTGACCATCCTGCCGCACGAGCCGGGCGTGTCCTGGCAATCGCATATGGGCGGTGCCTTCGCCGGCATCATCAGCGCGCTGCTGTTCCGCCTCTCCGACCCGATGGCGCCGCGCAAACGCTACAGCTGGGAGGATGAGGAAGAGGACGACATCGAGGCAGCGCGCGACGCCGATCTGGAGCCGCCCTCCCCGACCCGCGTGCCGGTGCTGTGGCAACCGCGCGAGGGCCGCGACTTCGTGGTGCTGCCGTTCCGGCGGCGCGATGAAGGGTCATCGCTGGATTGACCGGCGACGCCATCTGATGGCATGCCGGGGTAGAGCCACGCCATGCGTGGCTGCCGTGCGCCGGACATTCCGATATCGCGCCGATCACGATCGTACCGACCAACGGTCGGTACCTACCGGCTCGCCGGTGCGCCATCCCCATCCACCGCACGCCTGCCCAGCGCCGGGTCATCGGTGAAGAAGGCATCGATGCCGGTGGCCAGATAGGCCCGCATCTCGGCGACCGAACCTTCCGCGTTGCGGGTATTCGGCTCGCCGCTGCGGAACTCCGCGGCCTGGAAGTAGTTTTCCGGCCGGAACGTATACGGCACCACCATCAAGCCGGCCGCATGCGCATCACGCACCAGGGAGGTCGGGGTGCCGAGCTTCCCCTGCGCGTCCAGCGGAATGACCATGCGCAGGCTTGGGCCGATGCCGTCGGCATAGGTGGCCACGTCGCGCAGCCCGGCCGGGGTGATCAGGTCGGCATAGCGCTGGCTGCCCTTGGCCGCGAGTACATCACCGGGCTGCTGCTTGGGATCGCCGAGCAGCTGCAGCAGGCGGATATTGCTGTCGCGGCCGAGCTTGCCGCGCAGGTAACGCAGGTTGCCGACCTCGAAGGACTGGATCGTCACCGGCGCCACGCGGGTATAGGCGTTGCCCTGCAGCGTGGCCAGCACCTTGTCTTCTATCGGCAGGCCGATGCCCTTGAAGTAGGTGCCGTGTTTGATCTCGGGCACCAGCCCGATGCCGCGGTTGGCGCGGCCGGCCTGCTGCACCAGGAAGGCGATGATTTCGTCCAGCGTGGCGATGCGGAACTGGCCGTCGAACGCGGTGCTGCGCAGCTGCGGCAGGCGCTCGCGGGCGTACAGCGTCTTCAGTTCGGCCAGGCTGAAGTCTTCGGTGAACCAGCCTTCGATGCGCTCGCCGTCGATGGTCTTGACGGTCTTGCGGCTGGCGAACTCGGGGTGCGCGGCCACATCGGTGGTGCCGCCGATCTCGTTCTCGTGCCGCGATACCAGCACGCCGTCCTTGGTCATCACCAGGTCCGGCTCGATGTAGTCGGCGCCATCGGCGATGGCCTGCGCGTACGCGGCGAGCGTGTGCTCGGGCAGCAGCGCACTGGCGCCGCGGTGGCCGTAGACGGCGGCCCTGGCCGGCGTGGAGGAAGACGATTCAGCGCTCATGGCCACCGATGGTGCCACGGCCAGCGACACCAGCAACACACCTCCCCACAACTGCTTGGACACTGCAAACCCCTGTCGATAAAGAACCCGGTCAGTCTGCTGCAAGGCTGTGACAGCGCGAAGAAAGGCCGCGTGCCTACTTCCCGATACAGAAGCTCGAGAAAATCCGCCCCAGCAGGTCATCGGCGCTCATCCGCCCGGTGATCTCGCCCAGCGCCTCATGGGCCAGGCGCAGTTCCTCTGCCGCCAGCTCCAGATGCTCGTGGACCAGCTCCGATTCGGCGCGCTCGGCATGGCCGATGCCCTGGCTGATCGCCTCGACGTGGCGGGCGCGCGCGGAGAACTCACCGTCCACGCTGTCGCCGGCACTGCCGCTGGCCAGCGCGCGCAGGCGTGCGTGCAGCTGATCCAGGCCGAGGCCGGTCGCGGCCGAGACATGCACCACGTCTGCACGAGCGTCGGACGGCATCGCGGCCAGCAGATCGCTCTTGTTGTGGATCCACAGCTGCTGCGGCACATCGTCGATGCTGTCGCCCACCGCGTCGCGGCCGGCCTGCGGATCGCGTGCATCGACCACCACGATGGCCAGGTCGGTGCGCTGCATCTCCACGCGCGCCCGGCGCATGCCCTCGCGCTCGATCGCGTCGCCGCCGTCGCGCAGGCCGGCGGTGTCGACCAGCGTGAGCTCAAGACCGTCGATGCGGATGGTCTCGCGCAGGGTGTCGCGGGTGGTCCCGGCGATGTCGGTGACGATCGCCCGTTCACTGCCGGCCAGCGCATTGAGCAACGAACTCTTGCCGGCGTTCGGCGGCCCGACCAGCACGGCGTGCAGGCCGTCGCGCAGTTTGCGGCCGCGTTCGGCATCCTCGCGGAGCCGGATCAACGCCTGCAGGGCGGTGACCAGGCCACTGCGCACCTGCGCGCCGCCGAGGGTATCGAGCGGTTCGTCGGCGAAGTCGATCGCCGCCTCCACGTGGATCCGCAGCAGAACAAGCTGTTCTGCGACCTCGTCCACACGGCGCGAGAACACGCCGTCCAGCGAGCGGCGGGCCGCGCGCGCTGCGCGGGTGTCGCTGGCGGCGATCAGGTCGGCGATGGCTTCGGCCTGGGCCAGGTCGAGCTTGCCGTTGAGGAAGGCGCGCTCGCTGAACTCACCGGGTCGTGCCTGGCGTGCGCCCAAGGCAATGCAGCGCGCGACCAGCTGCTGCAGCACCACCGGGCTGCCGTGCCCCTGCAGTTCCACCACCTCTTCGCCGGTGAAGCTGTTCGGCGCCGGGAACCACAGCGCGATGCCGTCGTCGATCACCTCGTCGCCCGCATCGCGGAAGCGCGCGTAGTGCGCATGCCGTGGCTGCATCGCGCGCACGCCGATCGCCTCGGCGATGGGCCGCGCCTGCGGGCCGGACAGCCGCAGCATGCCGACGCCGCCAGCGCCGGGCGCGGTGGCGATGGCCACGATGGTGTCGGGGGCATGGGTCATGTCGGGCTCACTGCAGGGTGCGGGGAATCAGGGGGCATTCTACGGACCGCACGGTTGGCCGGGCCGCAGATGCAGGAAACCCGCCTTGCGGCGGGTCTCCTGTGTGGCTTACTTCTTGGCGGTGACGACCGGCAGCGGATCGCTGCCATGACGCTTGGTCATCCACCACTGCTGGAGCAGGCCCAGGCCGCCGTTGACGACCCAGTACAGCACCAGACCGGACGGCATGAAGGCCATCATGACGCCGAACACCAGCGGCATCAGCTGCATCATCTTGGCCTGCATCGGGTCCATGCCCGGTGCCGGGGTCAGCTTCTGGGTGGCCCACATCACCGCCACGTTGATCACCGGCAGGATGAAGTACGGGTCACGTGCGGTCAGATCCTGGATCCAGCCCAGCCACGGGGCCTGGCGCAGTTCCACCGATTCCACCAGCACCCAGTACAGCGCGAAGAAGATCGGCATCTGGATGAGGATCGGCAGACAGCCGCCCATCGGGTTGATCTTCTCTTTCTTGTACAGCTCCATCATCGCGGTCTGGAACTTCTGGCGGTCATCGCCATAGCGTTCCTTGAGCTGCGCGATGCGCGGCTGGAAGCGACGCATCTTGGCGCCGGACTTGTACTGCACGGCCGAGAGCGGATACAGCACCAGCTTCAGCAGCACCACCAGGCCGACGATCGCCCAGCCCCAGTTGTTGACGACCTTGTGGACCTGGTTGAGGACCCAGAACAGGCCCTGGCCGATGATCGCCATCAGCGAGAAGCGGCTGTAGTCGACCACGCGGTCCAGGCCCTTCACGTCTTCCTTGGCGATCAGGTTGACCAGCTTCGGGCCGACCCACAGACGGGCTTCGGTGCTGACCTGCTGGCCCGGGGCCACGGTGAAAGCCGGGCCACGCGCTTCGATCTGGTCGCGGCCGTTGTTCTGCGCCAGCGAGTACTGCGCGGCCTGGTCGGCCTGCGGAATCCACGCGGTGAAGAAGTGGTGCTGCAGCATCGCCAGCCAGCCGCCGGTGATGGTGCGGTTGAGGTGGCCGTCGTCCAGGTAATCCTTGAACGCGCGACGCTCGTAACCGTCCTGCGGGCTGAACCAGGTCGCGCCGTTGAAGCTGAACGAGTCCGGGTTGGTCATGCTGCGCGAGAGGATGGTCGGGGTGCGGTCCAGGGTGCGGAACACGTAGCCGCTCCACGGGGCGCTGCCACCGTTGACCACTTCATCCTTCACCGTGATCGCGTACTCGTTGCGACCCAGCGAGTAGGTGCGGCGGATGGTCACGCCGTTCGGGCCGGTCCATTCGAAAGGCACCGTGACCTCGTCCTGGCCCTTGGCCAGCACGAAGTCGTGGTTGTCGCCGACCAGCTTGAAGCCGTTGGCGGCCGGCACCGGCATGGTCTTGTCTTCGCTGATCCAGCCACTCACCGCGCGGTACGGGTGGGTCGCTTCTTCGGTCAGCAGGCGGACCGGCGGGCTGCCTTCTTCCTTGGTCTGCGGGAACTGCAGCAGCTCGGCATCCAGCACCGTGCCACCGTCCAGCACCAGACGCAGGACGTCGGTGGTGATGGTCACGCGGGCCGGACCGGCCTCGGTCTGTGCGGCCGGCTGTGCCGCCGGCAGGGAACCGTCCGCCTGGGGCACGGGCGCACCGGGGATGCTGCCGGCAGCCGCACCCGGCACGCTGGCCTGGGTAGTCTGGGTGGCCACGGCCGGGGTCGGCGGCGCGGCTTTATCGCGGCCCCACTCCATCCACAGCAACACGGCCACCATCAGCCAGGCAAAAATCAGGAAAACGCGGGTCTGGTTCATCAGCGTGCAGGCTCGACGGGGCCGGCACGCAATGCCGGCTCGGACTGGGAAAGGGGTGCAACGCCCAGGGGCGGCGGCATTGTGCCGTCCGCGCCCGGCATGGGCAATGCGCCAAGGCGGCGCAACAGGCGTTCAAAGGCCTGGCGGAGTTCTGAATTGCTGGCGGTACGGGCGGCACTGCGGGCAACGACGACGTAATCGCCGGCACTCATCCACGGCCGTACGTGGCGTGTGGCATCGCGCAACACACGCTTCACTCGGTTGCGACCCACGGCTCGGGGATCGACTTTGCGCGACACCGCAAGACCCAACCTGGCTGGCGTATCGCTCTTCAGCCAGTGCAGGGTCATCAGCGGATCGGACACACGGCGGGCGCCGTTGAAGACCGTTGTATATTCGGCACGCGTACGAACCCGCGCAGAGCGAGGAAATCGCTTGCGCGGGTCGGAACTGCTCACAGTCAGGATTGCGTCTGCCGCGGAAAGCGGCATTGCAATCAAGCGCTCAGGACTTTACGGCCCTTGGCGCGGCGACGCGACAGGATCTTGCGGCCGTCAGCGGTCTTCATACGGGCACGGAAGCCATGGTCGCGCTTACGCTTGAGGTTGCTGGGTTGGAAAGTGCGCTTGGTGGCCATGCGGGCCTCTATATGAAGGGGACGGAAAGAACCGGAAATTCTATAGACCTCATCGAGGTCCCGTCAAGTGTCTGTCACTACGGGAATTCACCGGGCTGTGCAATAGCTGTGGATCGTTTTGTGAATAACTTTGGGACAACCATTCCCGGCCCCCCTCGTCGGTGGTAGTCTGCGCCATCCATTCTTCCCCCCTTCCGGCCTGCGGTGCGGCGCTTTTGTTCGCCTATCCGCTGGCCCCAGACGATTATTGCCGATGGATGCCTGGTCTCGTTCTCTCGAACGCCTCGAAGCGGAGTTTCCGCCCGAGGATGTTCACACCTGGTTGAAGCCGCTGCAGGCAGATCTGCGCGCGGACAGCCTGGTGCTTTATGCGCCAAACGCCTTCATCGTCGACCAGGTGCGCGAGCTGTATCTGCCGCGCATCAAGGAGCTGCTGGCGCACTTCGCCGGTTTCGGCGACGTTTTTCTTGAAATCGGCTCGCGTCCGCGTCCGGTAGAGGCGCAGATCGCGCCGATTCCGGGCCTGTCCGCACCGGCGGCGCCGGCCGAACCGCTGGTGCCGTTCGCCGGCAACATGGATTCGCACTACACCTTCGCCAACTTCGTGGAAGGCCGCAGCAACCAGCTGGGTCTGGCCGCGGCGTTCCAGGCGGCGCAGAAGCCGGGCGACCGCGCCCACAACCCGTTGCTGCTCTACGGCGGGACCGGCCTGGGCAAGACCCACCTGATGTTCGCGGCCGGCAATGCGATGCGTCAGGCCAATCCGGCGGCCAAGGTGCTGTACCTGCGTTCGGAACAGTTCTTCAGCGCGATGATCCGTGCGCTGCAGGAAAAAACCATGGACCAGTTCAAGCGCCAGTTCCAGCAGGTGGACGCGCTGCTGATCGATGACATCCAGTTCTTCGCCGGCAAGGACCGTACCCAGGAAGAGTTCTTCCACACGTTCAACGCCCTGTTCGACGGCAAGCAGCAGATCATCCTGACCTGCGACCGGTACCCGCGCGAAGTCGAGGGCCTGGAAGCACGGCTGAAGTCGCGCCTGGCCTGGGGCCTGTCGGTGGCGATCGAGCCGCCGGACTTCGAGACGCGTGCAGCGATCGTGCTGGCCAAGGCCCGCGAGCGTGGCACCGATATCCCCGACGATGTGGCGTTTCTGATTGCCAAGAAGATGCGCTCCAATGTCCGCGACCTCGAAGGTGCGTTGAATACCCTGGCCGCACGCGCCAACTTCACCGGCCGTGCGATCACCACTGATTTCGCCCAGGAAACCCTGCGCGACCTGCTTCGCGCCCAGCAGCAGGCGATCAGCATTCCCAACATCCAGAAAACCGTGGCCGACTACTACGGGCTGCAGATCAAGGATCTGCTGTCCAAGCGTCGGACCCGGTCGCTGGCCCGTCCCCGTCAGGTTGCCATGGCCCTGACCAAGGAACTGACCGAGCACAGCCTGCCGGAAATCGGCGACGCCTTTGCCGGCCGGGACCACACCACGGTGCTGCATGCCTGCCGGCAGATCCGGACGTTGATGGAAGCGGACGGCAAGTTGCGGGAAGACTGGGACAAGCTGATCCGGAAGTTGAGCGAATGATGCATGTACGCCGCTAAGGCGTCATCGCATAAAACGGTGCAGAATCCGGTAGTAAGCGCGGGATAGGTTGTGGATAAAAAAGCCGCTCGATTCGGCGGTAAAGTTATCCACACCTTTCCCCACCCCTTGGGGGCTAGTAATGCAGAGGGTTTCTAGGTCAAAAACCCTATTGTTTACAAAGGCTTAGTCGTGTTTTCCCGCGATTCTGGCCCTACCAGCACCACCAAGCTTTTGATTTATTCCACATTTTTTTAAAGCATAGGGGCACGGAACCACATGCGTTTCACACTGCAGCGCGAAGCCTTTCTCAAGCCGTTGGCACAAGTCGTCAACGTGGTCGAACGCCGCCAGACCCTGCCGGTTCTGGCTAATTTCCTGGTTCAGGTCCAGAACGGACAGCTCTCGCTGACGGGTACGGACCTGGAAGTGGAAATGGTGTCGCGGATCGCGGTGGAAGATGCCCAGGACGGCGAGACCACCATCCCCGCCCGCAAGTTGTTCGAGATCATCCGCGCCCTGCCCGACGGCAGCCGGATCACCGTCTCGCAGACCGGTGACAAGATCACCGTGCAGGCCGGGCGCAGCCGTTTCACCCTGGCAACGCTGCCGGCCAACGACTTCCCGTCTGTCGACGAAGTCGAAGCGACCGAACGCGTGGCCATCGGCGAAGCGACCCTGAAGGAACTGATCGAACGCACCGCATTCGCGATGGCCCAGCAGGACGTGCGGTACTACCTCAACGGCCTGCTGTTCGACCTGCGTGGCGATGCCCTGCGTACCGTGGCGACCGACGGTCACCGCCTGGCGCTGTGCGAAACCGAGCTGGAAAAAGCCAGCGGCGCCAAGCGTCAGATCATCGTGCCGCGCAAGGGCGTGACCGAGCTGCAGCGTCTGCTGGAAAGCGGCGATCGTGAGATCGAGCTGGAAGTCGGCCGCAGCCACGTTCGCGTCAAGCGCGACGATGTGACCTTCACCTCCAAGCTGATCGACGGCCGGTTCCCGGATTACGAGGCTGTGATTCCGATCGGTGCCGACCGCGAAGTGAAGGTGGATCGCGAAGCCCTGCGTGCCTCGCTGCAGCGCGCTGCGATTCTGTCCAACGAGAAGTACCGCGGCATCCGCGTGGAAGTCTCGCCGGGCAATCTGAAAATCAGCGCGCACAACCCGGAGCAGGAAGAAGCCCAGGAAGAGATCGAGGCCGATACCACGGTCAGCGATCTGGCCATTGGCTTCAACGTGAACTACCTGCTGGACGCGTTGTCCGCACTGCGCGACGAGCACGTCGTGATCCAGCTACGCGATTCGAACTCCTCTGCCCTGGTCCGTGAGGCCAGCAGCGAGAAGTCACGTCACGTGGTGATGCCGCTGCGTCTGTGACCTGCGACGTGTAGGTTCCACGTGGAACCGAGTGGTTCTGAGAAGCCCGGCATTGCCGGGTTTCTTTTTGGGCGAGAGAACGATGTTCCACGTGGAGCATTATTTTTGCGCGGTGCGTTTGTGGCGTGGCCGTACCGTTCGACTGATCCTGTGGCGCATCCGCAACGCTCGCGAGCCGGAGGACGCGCAGCGAGCGGGACTTTGGCAACGAGCCCCACGAGGTGGTGACCACGTTTGCTCCGGCCCTTCGGTTGGTGCGGCACGGGGCCAGAGAGCGAATGGCGGCGGACGGCTGCCGCGCGTGTCGATTCTGCATACGTCAGCCGAGCGGCCTGCGCCAACTGCACGTCCGCTCCGAAGCGCTGCGGTACCCGGCTTTTTGGCCGCTGGATCACAGCTCTATGCTTTTAAAAACTGTATATAAATCTAAAGCTTGGTGGTGGTGGTAGGGCCAGATTTGGTTGAAAAGTAGGTTAAGTGGTTGGTTTTAAAGAGGAATATAGGCCTGAAACCCCCGGTAAAACAGGGTCTGAGCCTGGGGGTGATCCTGTGGATATCTTTCGAGGCCATTCAAGAGGCCCTTTTTATCCACAGATTGCCCATAGGCTGTGCATAAGCCATACAGAGCGGGTGTGGACAGTCTCGTTTGGGTCTGCGCGAGCTGCTCGGGTTCTACGCTTCGGCGATTCGACCTCACGTCCAGATTTCAAAAAAAACAGGGGACCGGCCGCGTCCTGGCTCGCAAGGCGGGCAAAAAACGGTGCGAATTCGTTGAAATCTGCAGTACCTCAGTGCTGCGTACGGCGCAGATTTGAAAAAATTCAGGCCCCTCCAGCTGGCCATGCGGCGGGAAACGGAGGTTTCACGTGGCGGTGCTGGCCGCGGCGCTGACGTCGGCGGCGAACATCGCGCTTGTCTGGCCCGATGATCGTTGGCGCACCCGAAATGCACGCATGGCAGACCGAGCCGCCATCGCGCTGAACACCGGGACGCACCGACCGGCTCCTTCCGCCCTCGGCGAATGGTCAGGTCGACAACCGGCGCGCGGAGCATCCGGCCACGTGGAACCTGGGCAATGCAGTAAGCTGATCGATTCCCCCTACCCGTCTGCCGCCCCGTGCGGCGTTGATCGTCCGCATGCACATCCGCCGCTTGACCCTGCACCAGGTTCGCCGCTTCGATACCGTCGAACTGGCACCGCAACCGGGCATCAACCTGATCACCGGTGACAATGGCGCCGGCAAGACCAGTGTCCTGGAGGCGCTGCACGTCATGGCGTATGGGCGCAGTTTTCGCGGCCGTGTCCGGGATGGCCTGGTACGCCAGGGCCGGGAGGCGCTGGATGTGTTCGTGGAATGGGATGAGCAGCGCGAAGGTGCCGACACCCCGACCCGTCGCAAGGCCGGGCTTCGCCACAGCGGCCAGGAATGGAAAGGCCGACTGGACGGGGAAGACGTCGCTCAGCTCGGGACGCTGTGCGCCGCACTGGCGGTCGTCACCTTCGAGCCCGGTAGCCATGCCTTGGTCAGCGGCGGCGGCGAACCGCGTCGCCGGTTCCTTGATTGGGGTTTGTTCCACGTGGAACCAGACTTCATGGGTCTGTGGCGGCGGTACTCGCGGGCCCTGAAACAGCGCAATGCCCTGCTCAAGCAAGGAGGGCACCCGAACGCGCTCGATGCGTGGGACCGGGAGCTCGCCGAGGCCGGCGAACCGCTGACCACCCGCCGCCAGCATTACCTGGAACGGCTACAGGAACGGACCGTGGAACTGGCCGCCGTACTGGCGCCCAATCTGGGGATCCAGTCGCTGAGTTTGAGCCCAGGGTGGCGCAAGCAGGAGGTTTCGCTCTCCGACGCCCTGCTGCTGGCCCGGGAACGTGACCGCATGGCCGGCTATACGTCGGTCGGTCCGCACCGGGCCGACTGGAGCGTCGGATTTGAGACCATTCCGGGCCGGGATGCACTCTCGCGCGGCCAAGCCAAGCTGACCGCCCTCACCTGCCTGCTGGCGCAGGCCGAGGACTATGCCGAGCAGCGCGGCGAATGGCCGGTGATCGCCCTGGACGATCTGTCGTCCGAGTTGGATCGCCATCACCAGGCGCGGGTGCTGGAACGGCTCAAGGCCGGCCCGGCACAGATCTTCATCACCGCCACCGAGGTGCCGGCGGCGCTGGTGGACGCGACAGATATCACCCGGTTCCACGTGGAACATGGACAGGTCCTGCCTGTGCCATAGTGGTCCCCCAGGGGCCACAGTGCCCGGCTGGTATAATTGCTGTTGCAACCCCTTATTACTCGGCGCCCCGCCTCACGGCGGCGGACCGACCTGCGGAGCCTACGGCAAGCGCAATGACTGAAGAACAGAACATCCCCGCAAACAGCGGCAACTACGACGCCAACAGCATCACCGCCCTGGAAGGCCTCGAGGCTGTCCGCAAGCGTCCTGGTATGTACATCGGCGACGTCCATGACGGCACCGGTCTGCACCACATGGTGTTCGAGGTCGTCGACAACTCCATCGACGAAGCCTTGGCCGGCCACGCCGACCATGTGTCGGTGATGATCCACGCCGATGGCTCGGTCTCGGTGTCGGACAACGGGCGCGGCATCCCGACCGGCAAGCACGAGCAGATGAGCAAGAAGCTCGATCGCGAAGTCTCTGCAGCCGAAGTCGTGATGACGGTGCTGCATGCCGGCGGCAAGTTCGATGACAACAGCTACAAGGTCTCTGGCGGTCTGCACGGCGTGGGTGTCAGCGTGGTCAACGCGCTCTCGCAGAAGCTGCTGCTGGATATCTACCAGGGCGGCTTCCACTACCAGCAGGAATTCGCTGACGGTGCCGCCGTCAATTCGCTGAAGCAGGTCGAAGCCAGCACCAAGCGCGGTACGACCCTGCGCTTCTGGCCGTCGGTGAAGGCGTTCCACGACAACGTGGAGTTCCACTACGACATCCTGGCCCGCCGCCTGCGCGAGCTGTCCTTCCTCAATTCCGGCGTCAAGATCGTGCTGGTCGACGAGCGCGGCGATGGCCGCCGCGACGACTTCCATTACGAAGGCGGCATCCGCAGCTTCGTGGAGCATCTGGCGCAGTTGAAGACGCCGCTGCACCCGAACGTGATCTCGGTGACCGGCGAATCCAACGGCATCGTCGTGGACGTGGCGCTGCAGTGGACCGATTCCTATCAGGAAACGATGTACTGCTTCACCAACAACATTCCGCAGAAGGACGGCGGTACCCATCTGGCCGGCTTCCGCGGCGCGCTGACCCGTGTGCTCAACAACTACATCGAGCAGAACGGCATCGCCAAGCAGGCCAAGATCAACCTGACCGGCGATGACATGCGCGAAGGCATGATCGCGGTGCTGTCGGTGAAGGTTCCTGACCCGAGCTTCTCCAGCCAGACCAAGGAAAAGCTGGTCAGCTCGGACGTGCGCCCCGCCGTGGAAAGTGCCTTCGGTGCGCGGCTGGAAGAATTCCTGCAGGAAAACCCGAACGAAGCCAAGGCGATCGCCGGCAAGATCGTGGACGCGGCGCGTGCACGTGAGGCCGCCCGCAAGGCGCGCGATCTGACCCGTCGCAAGGGCGCGCTGGATATCGCCGGCCTGCCGGGCAAGCTGGCTGACTGCCAGGAAAAGGATCCGGCGCTGTCCGAACTGTTCATCGTCGAGGGTGACTCGGCAGGTGGTTCGGCCAAGCAGGGCCGCAACCGCAAGAACCAGGCGGTGCTGCCACTGCGCGGCAAGATCCTCAACGTGGAACGTGCCCGCTTCGACCGCATGCTCGCCTCGGACCAGGTCGGGACGCTGATCACCGCGCTGGGCACCGGCATCGGCCGGGATGAGTACAACCCGGACAAGCTGCGCTACCACCGCATCATCATCATGACCGATGCCGACGTCGACGGCGCGCACATCCGTACGCTGCTGTTGACCTTCTTCTACCGTCAGATGCCGGAGCTGATCGAGCGCGGCCATATCTACATCGGCCTGCCCCCGCTGTACAAGATCAAGCAGGGCAAGCAGGAGCTGTACCTGAAGGATGATCCGGCGCTGGACGCGTATCTGGCCAGCAGTGCGGTGGAGAACGCGTCGTTGATCCCGGCCGAAAGCGAGCCGGGTATCGAAGGCGTAGCGCTGGAGAAGCTGTTGCTCTCCTATGCTTCGGCGCAGGAAACCATTGCGCGCAACGGCCATCGCTATGATCGCCAGGTGCTCGAAGCACTGATCGATTTCACGCCGATGGATCTGGAGCACCTGCGCAAGGCCGGCGCCGACGAAGGCCTCGCCGCACTGGCGACCCGCCTCAACCAGGGCAGCCTGGGTTCCCCGCGCTACACGCTGGAACTGCAGGAACCCACCGACGAGCGTCCGGCCGCCGTGCTGGTCACGCGTCGCCACATGGGCGAGCAGATGATCCAGGTGCTGCCGCTGGCCGCGTTCGAGACCGGCGAGCTGCGTGCGTTGCACCAGTCCTCGCTGCTGCTGCATGGCCTGGTCCGCGCCGGTGCCAAGATCAGCCGCGGTGCAAAGTCGGCCGAGGTGGCCAGCTTCGCCGAAGCACGCAACTGGCTGCTGGATGAAGCCAAGAAGGGCCGCCAGATCCAGCGATTCAAGGGTCTGGGTGAAATGAATCCCGAGCAGCTCTGGGACACCACGGTCAATCCCGACACCCGCCGCCTGCTCCAGGTGCGGATCGAGGATGCCGTGGCCGCCGACCAGATCTTCAGCACGCTGATGGGCGACGTGGTCGAGCCGCGCCGCGACTTCATCGAAGACAACGCGCTGAAGGTCGCCAACCTGGATATCTGACACAATCGGGGACGGGCCGGCCGGGTGCGACCTGCACCCTGGCCGGCCATCGCCCCCCGATGCCAGGAATCCGATGTCCGCTACCCCCCCGGCGTCCATGACGCCTCCGCTGCCCCCTGCCGTTCCGTCATTGCCGCGCAAGCCGGGTTCCCCGCTCGCGGGCTTCTTCATCGACCTGGGCATTGGCGTGCTGGTGCTGCTGTCGCTGAGCCTGATCAGCGGCTTGGTCTGGGGGCTGTACCGCGGGGCGATCGTTGGCTACCAGGCCGCTCGCGACGGTGCGGATGCTTCGGCCGTTGCCGGTCTTGCCCAGCAATTGGGCCAACCCGGGGCGCTGGCCCAGATCCTGATGGCGCTCGTTGCCACCGGTGGTGCCGCGCTGGTGCTGTATTTCTTCCGTCGCCGGGCCACGCCCGCCGAACGTACGCTGTCCTTCCAGGCGGCACGCCGCCCCTCGACATGGGGGTGGACGCTGCTGGTCGCCACCGGTGTGATCATCGGCAGCAATCTGATCGCATGGCTGGCCAAGCAGGGCGGCATCGAACCGGTGCCGACCAACCTGGCCCTGATGGAACAGGCGATCACGCGCTTCCCCTGGTTCCTCGCGCTGTTTGCCGTGGTGCTCGCGCCGGCCTATGAAGAGCTGCTGTTCCGCCGTGTCCTGTTCGGTCGCCTGTGGCAGGCCGGTCGCCCGGTGTTGGGCATCGTCCTGAGCAGCCTGGCGTTCGCCCTGGTACATGAAATCCCCGGCACCAGTGCCAACGGCCCGTGGGAAATCGCACAGCTATGGCTCGTCTATGGCGGCATGGGCGCGGCCTTCGCCTGGCTCTACCAACGCACCGGAACCTTGTGGGCGCCGATCGCCGCGCATGCCTTGAACAACGGCATTGCCCTGGTCGCGCTGATGTTTCTGGGCCTCCATTGATCGATCACGCGGCTTGACGAAAATTTACGTGGCCGCGTTCCACACTGCGCACATGAACACGGGGGATCGCACATGAAACCAGTGCTGTTGGGAATTGCCATCGCCATGCTGGTGAGCGCGTGCGCCACCACGACCTCACCCACCGGCCGCCGCCAGATGGTCGGCGGTGTTTCGCAGGCGGAACTGGACCAGCTGGGCGCGCAGGCGTTCACCGAGACCAAGTCCAAGGGAACCCTCAGCAAGGACCCGAAGCAGACCGCCTACGTGCAGTGCGTGGTCAATGCGCTGGTCGCCCAGTTGCCGCCACAGTACCGTGGCGTACGGTGGGAGACGGCGTTGATGGTCGACAAGGAGCCCAACGCGTTCGCCCTGCCCGGTGGCAAAGTCGGGGTCAATACCGGCATCTTCACGGTCGCCAAAAACCAGGATCAGCTGGCCGCGGTGATCGGTCACGAGATCGGGCACGTCATCTCCCGCCACCACGAAGAGCGCATCACCCGCCAGATGGGCGCACAGACCGGCCTGTCGGTGCTCGGGGCACTTGCCGGTGCGGCCTACGGTGAGGGTGCGGCCAGTACGGTCAGCCAGCTCGGCGGCGCCGGCGCCCAAGCCGCGTTCCTGCTGCCCGGCTCGCGGACGCAGGAAAGCGAGGCCGATATCGTGGGTCAGCGGCTGATGGCCGAGGCCGGTTTCAACCCCGCCCAGGCAGTGGATCTGTGGCAGAACATGATGGCCGCCAGTGGGGGTCGCTCGCCCCAATGGCTGTCCACCCACCCCGATCCTGCCAACCGTATCCGTGAACTTCAGCGAGACGCGCCGTCCCTGAGTGGTGTATACCAACAAGCCCAGGCGGCCGGGCGCAGGCCAAAGTGCGGTTGACGCGTCCGGATACGAGTCAAAGATGCTGTATTGCAGCATCGGAAACGATTTCTCACGCCATCAGTTTCTGATACGTTTGGCGGCTCAGATTTTTCTGACAGTCCGTTTTGATGCCGCTGCGGCGGTTCGATCGAGGTGAAAGATGATTTTCAGCAACCACAAGCAAGCCGTCCTTTCCGTCCTCATCGCGACCGCTGTAAGTGGCGCCATGATCACCGATGCCTTCGCCCAGGCCCGCTCGTCGGAGCGTGGCGCGCGTGGCGGGAAGAAGCAGGCCAAGGCCGAAGTGCTCTACCCGCAGGCGACCCGCCAGGAGCCGGAGCAGAAGTCCTCGGCCAAGGTCGGTCCGAAGCTGCAGAAAATGATTGACAGCTACAACGACCAGAAGTTCCCGGAGACGCGCGCGCAGGCCGACGAAATCCTGGCCAATCCCGCTGCCAACGCCTACGACAAGTCGCTCGCCGCGCAGCTCGCCTCGCAGGCGGCCTACCAGCTTGATGACGTCGCCGCTGCCAAGAAGTACCTCGAGCAGGTGCTGCAGCTCGGTGGCCTGGACAACAACGGCCACTACCAGTCGATGCTGATGCTGGGTCAGCTGCAGCTGCAGGACGACCAGATCAACGAAGGCCTGGCGACGCTGGACAAGTACTTCGCCGAGACCAAGTCGAACAAGCCCGAAGAGCTGATCGCCAAGGGCCAGGCGCTGTACCAGGCCGAGCGCTACGCCGAGGCCATCCCGGTGCTGCAGCAGGCCATCGCCGGCTCGCCCGAGCCGAAGGACAACTGGAACCAGTTGCTGATGGCTGCCATGGCCGAAGCCGGCCAGACCGGTGAAGCGGTCAAGCAGGCCGAAGCGCTGGCGGCCAAGAACCCGAACGACAAGAAGGTGCAGTTGAACCTGGCCAGCATGTACATGCAGGCCGACCAGATGGACCAGGCTGGCGCTGTCATGGCCAAGCTGTACGCCGCCGGCCAGCTGACCGACGAGCGGGAGTACAAGCAGCTGTACTCGATCTACGCCAACAGCGAGAACAAAGAAAAGGACGTCATTGCCGTTATCAATGATGGCTTGCAGAAAAACATCCTGAAGCCGGATTATCAGGTATACCTGGCACTGGCCCAGGCGTACTACTACTCCGACCCGCAGCAGACGGACAAGGCGATCGAAGCGTGGCAGAAGGCTGCCCCGCTTTCCAAGGATGGCGAGACCTACCTGAATCTGGCACGCGTGCTGCATTCGGAAGGTCGCATTCCGGAGGCCAAGCAGGCCGCCCAGCAAGCGCTGGCGAAGGGTGTGAAGAACCAGGCGGATGCCAAGAAAATCATCAACCTGAAGTAAGTAGGAATAACGCCTGAACGCCTGCATAAGTGATGCGCAGGCGCTCAGGATTGGTATAAGCTTGGAGGTTCCTGCGGTGTCATGCACCGCTGATCATGGGCTACCTGTCCCCGGGTATCCCGGCCCCACTAATGAGCTCTTGGCGCATGACGGAACAACTAGTCGTTCACAGGTACGAACAACGCGATGACACCGGCCTCTCCTGGCCGCGTATCGTGGGTATCGCTTTTGTAATCGCACTGCATCTCGCCGCCTTCATGATGCTTCTGATCCCGGCTGTGGCTCCCAAGGCCGTGGCGGAGAAAGAACGCAACATCATGGTGACCCTGGTCGACGCTCCGCCGCCGCCACCACCGCCGCCGCCGCCGCCGCCGCCGGATGACACCCCGCCGCCGCCGGTCAAGAACCTGTCGCCGCCGAAGCCGTCCCCGGTTCCGCCGCCGCCGCAGGCTCCCGTGGTCGATATCCCGGACCCGCGTCCGACCGACATCGTCACACCGCCTTCGCCGCCGTCGCCGCCGCAGCCGCCGAGCACCATTGAGGCAAGCGTCGACATCTCGTCGAAGAACATGAACCCCCCGCGTTACCCGCCGGCCGCGTTCCGTGCTGGTATCCAGGGTGAAGTCATCCTGATCATTGACGTCGATGCCAATGGCAACGTCACCAATGTGTCGGTCGAGAAGTCCAGCCGTAACCGTGACCTCGATCGCGCCGCCATGGACGCAGCTCGCAAGTGGAGCTTCCGTTCCGCGGAATCGGGCGGGAAGAAGGTCGCAGGTCGCGTTCGCGTCCCGGTCAACTTTGCGCTGAACTGATAGTGGCCGGTGGCCCGCCGGCCACCGCCCCTAGCGGTTATTTCTAGCAATACCCTTTATCACCACACACAACAAAGGTAAGCGTCATGCTGCAGGAACTTTTCATCGCCGCTGCTGCCGGGGGCAACTCCAACGCCCTGTCGCAGATGGGCTTCGAGCACCTGATCCACGAGATGACCACCCAGCCGGGTGACTTCGCCGTCTCCTGGGTCGTGCTGCTGACCCTGATCATCATGTCGGCCATGTCCTGGTACTGGACCGTCATCAACATCTTCCGCGCCACCCGTCTGAAGGCTGCTGCCGACAAGGTCGTGAGCCTGTTCTGGGATACCCCGAACGCCCAGGACGCCATCCGTGCGATGGAAGAACAGCCGGCTTCGGAGCCCTTCTCCAAGATCGCTCTGGACGCTGCACAGGCTGCTGCGCACCACCAGCGTTCGGAAGGCGGCACCTCGGGTGGCCTGGGTGAGAACCTGAGCCGTTCGGAGTTCGTCGATCGCGCCCTGCGTCAGGCCGTGACCCGCGAAAGCAACAACCTGCAGTCGGGCATGACCCTGCTGGCCACCGTCGGCGCAACCGCTCCGTTCGTGGGTCTGCTGGGTACCGTGTGGGGCATCTACGGCGCGCTGATCAAGATCGGTGCCACCGGTTCCGCCTCGATCGACGCCGTTGCCGGCCCGGTGGGTGAAGCACTGATCATGACCGCCATCGGTCTGTTCGTGGCTATCCCGGCCGTGTTCGCCTTCAACTTCTTCAGCAAGATCAACAGCGCCACGATCAGCAAGTTCGATACGTTCGCTCACGACCTGCACGACTTCTTCGCCACCGGTTCGCGCGTTCGCTAATAGCGACGCGCGTCACCCAGCGAGAACGTAGTCAACACGATCTAGACGGAGCCCGTTATGGCTTTCAGTAGTGGTAACAGCGGCGGCCCCATGGCCGACATCAACGTTACGCCCCTCGTGGACGTGATGCTGGTGCTGCTGATCATCTTCATCATCACGGCGCCCCTGATGTCCCACAAGGTCAAGGTGGATCTGCCTGAGGCCAACCTGGTGCAGAATCCGGAAGACGCTGAAAAGCGGGCGAGCCCGATCACCTTGGCAGTCAAGGAAGACGGCTCGATCTACTGGAACGACGAGGAAATCGACAAGCAGACTCTTGAGTCGCGCTTGGCGACCGCCGCCCAGCAGACCCCGCAGCCGCCCCTCAACCTGCGTGGTGATCGCACCACCAAGATGCGCGTCATCAATGAGATGACGAAGGTCGCGCAGGAACAGGGCATGCTCGACGTGGGCTTCGTCGCCACCAAAGTAAAGGGGCAGTAAGCCATGGCGTTCAGTACTGGTGGTAACAAAGGCCCCATGGCCGACATCAACGTCACGCCCTTGGTGGACGTGATGCTGGTGCTGCTGATCATCTTCATCGTCACCGCGCCGATCATGACGTACCCGATCGCCGTTGACCTGCCGCAGCGCGTGCTCAACCCACCGCCGGTGACGGTCGAACCGCCGCCGCCGATCGAGCTGAAGGTGGACGCCAGCAACCAGGTGTCGTGGAACAACAGCCCCGTGGCTGTGGGCGAACTGCAGCAGCGTATGGAACAGGAAGTGCAGCGCGATCCGACCAACCAGCCGGAACTGCGCATCGATGCCAGCCCGGACTCCGAGTACGACGTGATGGCCAAGGTGTTGGCTGCCGCGAAGAATGCTCAGATGAAGAAGATCGGCTTCGTACAGCAGTAATACGCAAGACGCAGTCATGACGCGACTGGAAAACGCCCCTGGAAACAGGGGCGTTTTTTTTGTGCCGCCGGCCGTGGATACGCGCCAGCGCCACGCTGCCCGCTATCATCCGGCCATGCTCGCAACCTTCGACGTCTTCGGGGACTGGCTCGATGCCATCCCCCACCTGCGCCCCCTGATGGTGGCGGCCTACATTCTCTATCTGCTGTGGCTGACCGGCTGGATCATGCTGCAGAAGCGCGAGCCGGTCGCCACGCTGAGCTGGATCCTGTCGCTGGCCGCCCTGCCCTACCTTGGCCTGTTCATCTACTACCTGCTCGGCCCGCAGAAGGTGAAGCGGCAGCGCCTGCGCCGTGGTCGTTCGCGCTCGGGGATGGAGCATTACAGCAGCGTCTGCCCACCGGATGCGGACTGCACCGAGCTGGCCAAGATCGCCCAGGCCACCACCGGGCTCTCACCGAGCTCGGCCACCGAGGTGGAGTGGCTGGTCGATGGCGCGGCCACCTACAGCGCACTGCTTGCCGCGGTGGCCACGGCCAAGGACCACTTGCACCTTGAGTACTACATCTTCAATCCGGACCACGCCGGCACCGCGCTGCGCGATGCGCTGACCGAGCGTGCGGCCGCCGGCGTGCGCGTGCGCCTGCTGCTCGATGCGGTCGGCTCGTCGTCCATCCGCAAGCGCTTCCTGCAGCCGCTGCTGGATGCAGGCGCCGAAGTCGTCTGGTTCCACCCGCGACAGCTGCTCAAACCGTTCAAGCGGCCCTGGTTGAACCTGCGCACGCACCGCAAGCTCGTCATCATCGATGGCCTGCAGGCCTTCACCGGCGGCATCAACATCACCGATGAGGAAGATGAGAGCGTCCGCCCGGATGCGTATCGCGACCTGCACATGCGGCTGCGGGGCCACGTGGTGCGCAGCCTGCAGCTGGTCTTCATCGAGGATTGGATCTACGCCACCGGCCAGGAGCCGGCGCGCTTCAACATCGCCCAGCTGTGGCCGGAAACCATGCCCAGCCGCAGCGAGGGCAGCATCAATGCGCAGGTGCTGGTCTCCGGTCCGGATTCTTCGTGGGAGACCATCCACCGGCTGCACGTGGCGGCGATCCACGAAGCGAAGGAGCGCGTCTGGCTGGTGACGCCCTACTTCGTGCCCGGCGAGGCCGCGCGCATGGCACTGACCTCGGCCGCACTCGGTGGCCTGGACGTGCGCCTGCTGGTGCCCAAGATGAGCGACTCCTGGTTCGTCACCCAGGCCGCGCGCTCCTATTTCGACGAGCTGCTGCAGGCCGGGGTCAAGATCTACGAGTACGGCCCACGCATGCTGCACACCAAGGCCTTCATCGCCGATGACGACGTGTGCATCGTCGGCAGTGCCAACTTCGATCACCGCAGCTTCCGGCTCAACTTCGAGCTCTCGATGATGATCAGCGACACCGGCCGCGTTGCGGCGCTGGCCGAGATCCTGCTGGCCGAATACAGCAGCGCCGCGCCGGTCTACAACGACCGCCAGCGTTCGCTGTGGCGGCACCGTGTGCCCGAGGCGTTCGCCCGCCTGGCCTCGCCGCTGCTGTAGCCACTTCTCCCCGTGGAACCGCACCCGGCGCCAGCGCTACACTGGCCCGGTCAATCGGGGAGAACGACATGTACTGGCTGTTTCTGCTGTTCGCGCTGGCCTGTTTCGGCATGGCGCTCAAGACCCCCCACATGGGGCTGATGGCGCTGTCGCTGCTGGGCACCCTGGTGTTCCTGCTGGCGTGGGTCCGCGGCCTCTACGTGGCCCGCTTCGGCGATGTGCAGCCCACCCGCGCGGCCATCACCGATCCCAACGAACTCCGTCGGCTGCGGGAGCTCGCCCTCCAGGCGCGCACCCCGGCTGCTCAGGGTGAATCCGACCCCTCGTAGTGCCATGACCCAACTCAGCGTCAACGTGAACAAGATCGCCGTCCTGCGCAACTCGCGCGGCGGCACCGACCCGGACGTGCTGCAGGCCGCCCGTGCCTGCCTGGATGCCGGCGCGCATGGGATCACCGTGCACCCGCGCCCGGACCGACGCCACATCCGCGCCGAGGACGTGCTGGCGCTGTCCGCGCTGACGGCCGAGCGCGGCGTGGAGTTCAACATCGAGGGCAACCCGTTCGCGCCCCCGCGTGAGGGCTATCCCGGGCTGCTGCCGCTGTGCGCGCAGACCCGCCCCGCCCAGGCCACCCTGGTGCCGGACGGCGACGGGCAGCTCACCTCCGACCATGGCGTCGACTTCGGCCGCGACGCGCAGCGCCTACGCCCGCTGATCGCCGAGTTGAAGTCGTATGGCTGCCGGGTCAGCCTGTTCGTGGACGCGGGCAATCCCGACCTCGCCCAGGCCGCCGAGATCGGGGCCGACCGCGTGGAGCTCTACACCGGCCCCTACGCCGAGGCGCATGCCGCCGGTGACGCCACCGCCATGCTGGCGGTGTTTGCCGATGCAGCGCGCCGCGCCCAGGCGGCCGGCCTGGGCGTCAACGCCGGCCACGACCTGTCGCAGGACAACCTGGCTGATTTCCTGCGGACCGTGCCGGACGTGCTGGAAGTCTCGATCGGCCATGCGCTGATCAGCGAGGCGCTGTATGACGGGCTGGATGCCACGGTGAAGGGCTATCTGCGGCTGCTGTGATGCGGCGCGTAGCCCTGCCGCGTAAGGGGCGCCCGGCATCAGGTAGCGCCGACCGTTGGTCGGCTCAGCCGCCCGTGACGTGGCACCGCAGGCACGCGCTCTGGCCCTGTGGATAAATTGGGGGATCAAATCGGTCTCCACCTCCGCCGACCCTTACCCGGCGCGGGTTTCACTTCCCTTTACGCCTGTGGTTAGTAATACTACTAACTATGGCTATCCCCTATCCCCGCCGTTGCCACGCCACGACGTCTCATTCCCTGAGACCTCCCGGCGATAGCCTTTGACGATGGGTATTGCGATCAAAGGCCGGGGCTCCCGCACGCACCTGGCGGGCCGTTTCGAGGTCACCGTCAGCGAAGCGATGGACGACGGCTGGGCGCCGGATGAGAGTGAAGAGTTCGCTGCCCCGCGCCTGCGCACCGAAGTCCGTGCCGAGACCGCGCGCAGCATCATCAGCCGCAACAAGTCGCCGGACGTCGGCTTCAGCCAGTCGGTCAATCCGTACCGCGGTTGCGAGCACGGGTGCTCGTACTGTTTCGCCCGACCCTCGCACGCCTATCTCAATCTCTCGCCCGGGCTGGACTTCGAGACCAAGCTGTTCGCCAAGACCAATGCGCCGCAGCTGCTGCGCAAGGAGTTCTCGCGCCCCGGCTACGTGCCGCAGCCGATCGCGCTGGGCATCAACACCGACGCCTACCAGCCGATCGAGCGCAAGCTCAAGCTCACCCGCCAGCTGATCGAGGTGATGCTGGAAACCCAGCACCCGTTCTCGTTGATCACCAAGAACGCGCTGGTCGAGCGCGACATCGACCTGCTTGCGCCGCTGGCCGAAAAGCACCTGGTCAGCGTGCACTTCTCGGTGACCTCGCTGGACCCGCACCTGTCGGCCAAGCTGGAACCGCGTGCCTCGGCCCCGCATGCACGGTTGCGCGCGATGCGTCGCCTGAGCGATGCCGGCATCCCGGTCGGGGTGATGGTCGCGCCGGTGATCCCGTGGATCAACGATGCCGAACTGGAAGCCGTGCTTGAGGCCGCCCACGATGCCGGTGCCTCCACCGCCGGCTACGTGCTGCTCCGGCTGCCGCTGGAAGTGGCGCCGCTGTTCCGCGACTGGCTCGACACCCACCATCCAGACCGCGCCACGCACGTGATGAGCACCATCAACCAGCTGCGCGGTGGCAAGGATTACAACAGCCAGTTCGGCACGCGCATGCGCGGCGAAGGCATCTACGCCGATCTGCTGTCCAACCGTTTCAAGCTGGCCCGCAAGCGGCTGGGCTTCGATGCGCAGCACAGCCACTGGCCGAAACTGGACTGCACCCGCTTCCTGCGGCCGCTGCCCCCGCGGGTGGACTCACCGCAGGGCTCGTTGTTCTGATCAGCCCCCGATGGACTTTAGGGCGCGCCCGACCAACAATCGGGCCAAGGCACCGCGCCGCGGTGGCCTGACGTCCATATCGGATATCCAGGGGGAACCCCATGTCATCGGCAGCCACCTCGGCCGCATCGAACGCGGCCAACATCGCGATCAACGCTGCCATCACCGCAGCGGTGCAGCAGCAGCGCGACGCGGTGATCGCACACTTCACCGGCCATCAGGCGTTGTCCCCGCAGAGCGCGATCGCGGCGGACAGCATCGACCCTGCATTGCAGGTAGCGCTGAAGTACTACCGCGACAACGGCGTCATCCGCGACGCGGGCGGTGATCGTCTTTATCTGGATCTGGACGTGTTGGCCGGGCTGAAGACCAAGGCGAAGCGCACCGGGCGCAATGTGCTGATCACGGTGATGGTGTTGGCCGTGGTTGTGGTTGTCGGTGCTGTGTTGCTGGTGTTGGCGCGCTGACCAATGGGCATCGAGTGCTGGTGTAGTAGTCGCAGCAGACTGCGATAGAGCTGCGCACACAAAGTGAAGCAAGCAACACACGACTACTGGCTGCAGTAGGCGCCGGAAGCATCACTGATCTCCGGCATCGCCGTCGGGACTGCATTTGGCGGGCACGTGGGTGGTTATGCTTCCGCTGCCGCCTTCTATGGCTCAATGTTTACCGCCACTTACAATGACTCTAAAGCAATAGCGACAGCAGGAATAGTTGGGGAGGAAACATGTCGATGAATTCATCTTTTAAATTCAAGTGTCCAGCATGCGGCACAAGAGCACAGCGATTGCCAGCATTTAAATCGCTTGAGAGAGTACTC
Organism: Stenotrophomonas sp. TWI273; assembly: GCF_039674765.1. NCBI lineage: Bacteria > Pseudomonadati > Pseudomonadota > Gammaproteobacteria > Lysobacterales > Lysobacteraceae > Stenotrophomonas > Stenotrophomonas sp. TWI273. Next base: position 301,904 of record NZ_JBDJOA010000005.1, on the reverse strand, counting down.
ACCGTCAACTGTAAAGAATGTCGATCAATCATTGAATCGGATATAGGCTGGCTCAGGTATCTATTACTGATGGCCTATACATATGTATTCGCCGGCTTACTAGGGTCTGCATTTATAATTGGATTGGTTACTGGCAATGCTTTTCAGGTTATGATCTCAGGCTTATTATTTGCACTCCTGGCGCTTCTGCCTGCAATTATTCTCCATTCTCGATTTTTGGTTGTCCAGAAGACGGAGGAAAACGTCAGATCGCTTGATCAGAAGTACGGAAAATATCGAAGGTGATTTCGTCGTCCCTCTTGGCGAGTTACGCAAAGGTCTAGACCTGGCACTCCATGCTCCGCTGAGTTACTACCGCGACAACGGCGTCATCCGCGACGCGGGCGCTGATCGTCTCTATCTCGATCTGGACGTGCTGGCCGGGTTGAAGGCCAAGGCGAAGCGCACCGGGCGCAATGTGCTGATCACGGTGATGGTGTTGGCGGCGGTAGTGGTGGTCGGTGCTGTGTTGCTGGTGTCGGCGCGCTGATCAATTCCCACCAAATAATTTCTGCGCACTCTGGAAAAGAATCCAGCTCGTCGCAATGAACTTGTCCCCACCCTGCGGCCGGTTGCCCCGGTGCGTGTGGGTAAACGCGGTCGGTGCGATCAACAGGCTGCCGGTGCGTGGCGCAACCTTGCGGCCCTGGAACAGGAACTCGGTTTCGCCGGCGTCGAAATCGTCATTGAGGTAGAGCGTCCACAGCAGGTGGCGGTGCAGCGTTTCGCCGGCCGGATCGCGTGGGTACAGCTCGCAGTGCCAGTACGGATAGCCGCCCTCGCCCGCCGCATACCATTGCAGATTGATGGCACCGGGCCGCAGGCAGGTGCGGGCCAGGTCGGACAGCGTGGCGTCGTCCATGTCGGGGAAATCCTCGGCCGCCAACCGGCGCGGTTGGCCCTGGCTGTCCTGGATCTGCAACATCAATGGCGAGATCAGGGCCTGTGGATAACGGCGTAGATAAGTCAGCAAACCCTTGAAAACCGCCTGCTGCAGCACTGCTTCGGCCTGCCGCCACCCGGGGCGCCCGCTGATGCGAAGATCCTTGCTGTGCTTGAGTTCCGGGAACACACCGCTGCCCACTTCGCCCGGCTGCAACTGCGCACTGGATCGCATCTGGGCCTGCAGGGCCGCGCAGACCTCGTTGGGGACGGCGTTGTGGATTACTTCGATGAAATCGAGCGGTGCGTCGGCAGTCATGGGGTCATCCGTGGGCACGAATGGCCGATGGTGACCGCTGCCGTGGCCGATGTCACGCCGTTGCCACGTATCAACAGGGCTGACCGGATGGCCAGCCCTGTGTAGCAAATCAACCCGCCGCGCTGTCGTGTTCGCGGTGGTAACGGGTGGCTTCTTCCACTTCATTGCGCGACCCGAGGAACACCGGCACGCGCTGGTGCAGCTGATCGGGCTGGATGTCGAGAATGCGCTTGCGGCCGGTGGTGGCGGCGCCGCCGGCCTGCTCGACCAGCAGGCCCATCGGGTTGGCTTCGTACATCAGGCGCAGCTTGCCGGCCTTGGAGGGATCCTTCGTGTCCCACGGGTAGATGAAGATGCCGCCGCGGGTCAGGATGCGATGCACGTCCGCCACCATGCTGGCGATCCAGCGCATGTTGAAGTTCTTGCCGCGCGCGCCTTCCTTGCCGGCCAGCAGGTCCTGCACGTAGCCCTGCATCGGGGCTTCCCAATGCCGCTGGTTGGACATGTTGATCGCGAATTCCTGGGTGTCCGCCGGGATCTGCATGTCCGGCGTGGTCAGCACGAACTCGCCCTTCTCGCGGTCCAGGGTGAACGCGTGCGTGCCGTGGCCGACGGTGAGCACCATCTGCGTGCTCGGCCCGTAGATGCAGTAGCCGGCCGCGACCTGCGCGGTGCCCGGCTGCAGGAAGCTGGCATCGCTGGGCTGCTCGGTGCCCGGCGGGCAGCGCAGCACCGAGAAGATGGTGCCGACCGACACGTTGACGTCGATGTTGGAGCTGCCATCGAGGGGATCGAACAGCAGCAGGAAGTCACCGCGCGGGTAGGTGTCGGGCACCGGCTGGCAGTGATCCATTTCTTCCGAGGCGCAGGCGGCGAGATGGCCGCCCCAAGCGTTGGCTTCCAGCAGGATCTCGTTGCTGATCACGTCCAGCTTCTTCTGCGCCTCGCCCTGCACGTTGCCGGTACCGGCTTCGCCGAGCACACCGCCCAGCGCGCCCTTGCTGACCGCGATGGAGATGCTGGTGCAGGCGCGGGCGACAACAGCGATCAGCTGGCGCAGATCGGCGTTGATGCGGCCGGCATGTTGCTCTTCGATCAGATAGCGGGTCAGCGACGTCTGGGACATGGAATCAGGCGGCCTTCAGAGGAGAAGCGCCTATTGTCGCCCTTCGCCGGAGCCATTACGAGGCGCGGGCCGCCGTAACCGTTCCCACCGCGCGCAACGCGCTGCCGGCGCGGCAAAGAAAAACGGCCGCGCAGGGCGGCCGTTCTGCTTCACAGGAGCACTACTGCTCAGCCCTTGCTGACGGTCGCCACGGCCTTGGCCACGTATGCCAGGTTGCCCTGGTTGAGTGCGGCCACGCAGATGCGGCCGGTGCCGACGGCGTAGATCGCGAACTCGTCGCGCAGGCGGTCCACCTGGGCGCGGCTCAGGCCGGAGTAAGAGAACATGCCGGCTTGGTCGTTGATGAAGGCGTACTCCGGTGCGCCGGCGGCGACCAGGTTCTCCACCAGACCATGGCGCAGGGCGTGGATACGCTCACGCATCTCGGTCAGTTCCGCTTCCCACACCTGGCGCAGCTCAACGCTGTTGAGCACGCCGGCCACCAGTGCCGCACCGTGGTTGGACGGGCTGGAGTAGATCGTGCGGATGATGCGCTTGACCTGCGACTGCACGGCCTTGGCCGCGTTCGCGTCCGGGGCGACCACCGACAGCGCGCCAATGCGCTCGCCATACAGCGAGAACGACTTGGAGTACGAGTTGGCGACCACGAAGCTGTCGATGCCGGCCTCGGCGATGATGCGCACGGCGGCGCCGTCTTCGCTGATGCCCTTGTCGAAGCCCTGGTAGGCCATGTCGATGAACGGGAACAGCTGGCGGTCCTTCAACAGCTCGGCCACCTGCTTCCACTGCGCGACGGTGAGGTCGGCACCGGTCGGGTTGTGGCAGCACGCGTGCAGCAGCACCACGGTGCCCGGCTGCAGCTTGCCGAGGTCGGCCAGCATGCCGTCGAAGTCCACGCCATGGGTGGCGGCATCGAAGTAGGTGTAATCGACCACCTCGAAGCCGGCCGCGCCGAACACCGCGCGATGGTTTTCCCAGCTCGGGTTGCTGATGGCGATGGTGGCGTGTGGCAACAGCTTGTGCAGCAGGTCCGCGCCGATGCGCAGCGCACCGCTGCCGCCGATGGTCTGCGAGGTGGCCACGCGACCAGCGGCCAGCAGCGGCGAATCCTTGCCGAAGACCAGCTCGCGGGTGGCCTGGTTGTAGGCCGGCAGACCGTCGATCGGCAGGTAGCCGCGCGGTTTGGCGTCAGTGGCCAGCTGCTGTTCGATCGTGTTCACGGCGCGGAGCAGCGGGATGCGGCCGCTCTCGTCGTAATAGATGCCCACGCCCAGGTTGACCTTGATCGGGCGGCTGTCGGCGTTGTAAGCCTCGGTCAGGCCCAGGATCGGGTCGCCTGGGACCAGTTCCACATTTGCAAAGAAGGACACGGCGGTACTCATTCGGATGACGGAAGGGGGAGGGTGGCGCGACGCGGAGTTGGCGGCAGAATCAGCCAAAACCGACCCATCGTAACAAAGCCCCGCCGAGGGCGCCGAGGCCGTCGTCACGTCGTCTTCCGTACCATGGCGTGCGGCACGCCCATTTACCGAGGATCCCGCCCCGCATGCTCCGTCTTACCCCGCTGGCCCGCCACTGTGCGCTGGCCTCGGCCGTGTTGCTGCCGTCGCTGGCGCAGGCCCAGAACACCCCCGCTCCCGCTGCCTCGATCGAGCGGCTGCCGACGGTCCAGGTCCAGGCCGCCCGCGTGGCGCAGGTGGCCGATATCGATCTGCCGGCCTCGCTGACCACGGTCTGGGTGGACGAGGACCGTACCGGCCCGCTGGCCCAGCTCTCCGAGGCCCTCAACGGCATCCCCGGGGTGGTCGCCCGCGATCGCCAGAACTACGCGCAGGACACCCAGCTCTCGATCCGTGGCTTCGGCGCGCGCTCGACCTTCGGTGTGCGCGGCGTACGCGTGCTGGTGGACGGTGTGCCGGCCACCATGCCCGACGGCCAGGGCCAGCTCTCCCACGCCAGCCTGCTCTCGGCGCAGCGCGTGGAGGTGTTGCGCGGGCCGTTCTCGGCGCTGTACGGCAACTCGTCCGGTGGCGTGGTCCAGGTCTGGAGCGCGGATGGCGCCGAGGGCGACCCGTGGCGCCTGCGGCTGGATACCGGCAGCAACAACACTGTCAGCGCCGGCGCCCAGCTGCGCGGCGTGCAGGGGCCGATCCGCTACAACGTGGCCGCCAACCACTTCCGCACCGATGGTTGGCGCGATCACAGCCAGGCCCGGCGCGAGTCGGTCAACGCCCGGCTGGGCACCGATGTCGGCGGCGGCCAGCTGGATTTGGTCCTGAACTACTTCGATGCGCCCGACGCACAGGATCCGCTCGGCCTCACCCGCGCCCAGGTGCGCGAGAACCCGCGTCAGGCGACCGCGGTGGCTACCCAGTACAACACCCGCAAATCCGTGCGCCAGGCCCAGGCCGGGCTGGTCTTCACCCGAACGGAGGGCGCGGAGACCTGGCGTGCGATGGGCTATGCCGGCCAGCGCAGCGTGGAGCAGTACCTGGCGATCCCACCGGGGCCGCAGGCCAACCCGCTGCACGCCGGCGGGGTGATCGATCTGGACGGGGCCTATGGCGGCCTGGACGCGCGCTGGGCGTGGCACGGTGACTGGGCCGGCCGCCCGTTGGATGTGGTGATCGGTGCCAATGCCGACCGTCAGCAGCAGGATCGCCGCGGTTACGAGAACTTCGTGGGTGATCAGGTCGGTATCAAGGGCCGCCTGCGCCGCGACCAGAGCGACCGGGTCGAGAACGTGGACCAGTTCGCGCAGGCGTGGTGGCAGTGGGCACCGCGCTGGTCGTTGCTGCTCGGTGTGCGCCACAGCACCGTCCGCTTCCGCTCCAACGACCACTACATCACCGCCGGCAATCCGGACGACAGCGGATCGCGTCGCTACGAAGCGACCACGCCGGTGGCCGGCGTGGTGTTCCGCGCCAGCGATGCCTGGCGGCTGTACGCGTCGGCCGGACGTGGCTTCGAAACCCCGACCTTCAACGAGCTGGGCTATCGCGCCGATGGCCAGGCCGGGCTGGCGCTGGATCTCTCGGCCGCCCGCAGCCGCAACCTGGAAGTCGGCAGCAAGTGGCATGGGCGCAGTGGCGCGCAGGTCGAGGCGGCGCTGTTCCGCGCCGATACCGATGACGAGCTGGCCGTGGCGAGCAACAGCGGCGGCCGCAGCACCTACCGCAACATCGGCCGCACGCGCCGCCAGGGCGCGGAGGCCAGCTATGTGCAGCCGCTGGGCGCGCAGGCGGATCTTTCGCTGGCCTACACCTGGATCGAGGCCACCGTGCGTGATCCGTATGCGCTGTGCGTGGCCGCTGGCTGCAACACGGTGGCGGCCGGCTCACGCCTGCCGGGCGTACCCAGGCAGCAGTGGAACGCGCGGGTGCAGTACCGCCCGGGCCCGTGGCAGTGGGCCGCCGAGGTGGTGGCCTCCAGCGACACCGTGGTCAACGATGTGGCCACCGACAGCGCGCCGGGCTATGCCCTGTTGAACCTGGAGGTGTCGCGGCGCTGGACCACCGCGCAGGGCACGCTGCGGGCCTTCGCGCGGATCGACAATGCGCTGGACCAGCGCTACATCGGCTCGGTGATCGTCAACGACGGCAACCAGCGCTTCTTCGAACCCGGCCCGGACCGCCGCTACAACGTGGGCCTGCAGTGGCAGTGGGCGCCCTGACCCAAGGGACTTACCTGGGCGGCTTGGCCGGCACGAAGGGTGAGGTCGGGTCGCTGGCCGGGAACGTCTCTTCCAGCGCCTCGTCCTGGTTGTCGCTGGCGTGTTCCTTGCGCTGGCGGCGCTGGTATTCATCTTCGCGGCGATGATGACCGGCCGGGCCTTTCTCGCCGGCCGCCGAATCCTTGCGGTCGCGCGGGACCGGATCCGGCGTGACCGCCACCGGCAGGTGATCGGGTGCGTCGTCGGGCACGGACATGCCGGCGCCGCGGTCTTCGGCGTCCTGGTTGTCATGTTTGGCGCGCTGCTCGCCGGGGACCGGGGCGGTGGCGTCGCGCAGGGGATCGCGGGGCATGGGAGTTCTCCAGTTGCTGTGCGCCCCACTACAGCGCGCGGCGGGTGAAGTCGCTGCGAATCCCGCCGCATCAACGAATCTGTCACGGCTGGATAACGGCGGCGGGACTATTCCTGCCTGCCCCGCCGCTGTCGGAGTCGTGTCATGCCCCGCCTGGACCGCCGTGCCGCACCCGCGTTGTTCAACGCCTACCTGCAGCCGGAACGGAGCGGGCGCCGTGCGCGCCGCGACCGCGCCGAGGACGCGCAGGCGATCGCACAGGACTACCTGCAGTACATGCGCAGCGATTATGAGCAGCGCCGCAGCCACGGCCGCCGCAGCTGGCGCGACCTGTATCCGGCCTACGCCTTCGCGCTGACCACCCACTACGCGGACTGGCCGCGCGCTGCCGATGACACCGATGGTGAGCTGGCCGAGCACTGGGAACAGATGCGCGGGCAGTCGCGGCTGGGCTGGCACCAGGCCCGCGCCGTGGTCGAAGACGCGTGGCTGGCCCTGGACCACATGCCGGCGGCGGCGGTGCACGGCCTGCTGCAGTAGCCGCGGCGTGCAGCCGGCCTGCACAGCCCGGACACAGGCGTTTCACGTGCTGCGCGGTACAGCTGCCCTCCCTGAAGTGTTGGAGTGGCGCCACCATGGCCCGACCGATCTGGACCGGCACGCTGTCATTCGGGCTGCTCAATGTCCCGGTGTCGCTGATGTCCGGCGAACGCAATGTGGATCTGCACTTCCGGATGCTGGATTCGCGCGACCGCAAACCAATCCGCTTCGAGCGCGTCAACGCGGATACCGGCGAAGAAGTGCCGTGGAAGGATATCGTCAAAGCCTACGAGTACGACAAGGGCAGCTACGTCGTATTGGAAGAAGACGACATCCGCTCGGCCGCGCCGGAAAGTCATGAGGCGGTGGAGGTGGAGACCTTCGTCGATGCCGGCACGATCGATCCGCGCTACTACGAGAAGCCCTACCTGCTGGTGCCCGCCAAGAAAGCCGAGAAAGGCTACGTGCTGCTGCGCGAAACGTTGCGCAGCACCGGCAAGGTCGGCATCGCGCGGGTCGTGGTGCGCACCCGCGAGTACCTGTGCGCGGTGATGCCGCACGGCGACGCGCTGGTACTGATGATCCTGCGCTATCCGCAGGAACTGGTGGACCCGGAAGACTACAAGCTGCCCAGCGGCAGCCTGGCCGAGTACCGGATCAACAGCAAGGAAACGGCCATGGCCGAGCAGCTGATCGAGTCGATGTCCGGCGAGTGGAAGCCGGACGAGTACCACGATGAGTTCCGCGAGCGCCTGCACACGCTGCTGAAGAAGCGGATCAAGGCCAAGGGCGGCACCACCAAGGTGGAGGAAGAGCCGGTCCCGCGCGAGGATGATGCGACCAACGTGGTCGACTTCATGTCGCTGCTGCAGAAGAGCCTGGATGCCAAGAAGCGCACGCCCGCTGCCAAAAAGACAGCGGCGAAGAAGGCCACGGCCAAGGTCGCCAAACCCACGGCGGCCAAAAAGGCGACCAAGACAGCAGGCAAGGCGACGAAGAAAACCACCAAGCGTGCACCCGCGCGCAAAGCCGGGTAAGCCCACGTGTCCCTGCAGGACTATCGCCGCAAACGCCGTTTCGACGGCACCCCCGAGCCGGACGCCGAGCGCCGCGGTGCGCTGGCGCGCCGGCCGATCTTCGTCGTGCAGCTGCACCACGCCAGTTCGCGCCATTATGATTTCCGGCTGGAAGCCGATGGCGTGCTCAAGAGCTGGGCGGTACCCAAAGGCCCCTCGCTGCGCGTCGGTGAAAAACGGCTTGCGGTGGAGGTCGAGGATCACCCGCTGTCCTACGCGACCTTTGCCGGCGACATCCCCAGTGGCCACTACGGCGCCGGGCATGTGGACGTCTACGACCACGGCACCTGGGCCTGCGATGGCGATCCGCTGGAGGCGATCGCGGCCGGCAAGGTGGACTTCGTCCTGCACGGTGAACGGCTCAAGGGCGGCTGGAAACTTGTGCGCACCGCGATGAAGGGCAAGCAGCATCAGTGGCTGTTGATCAAACGCGATGACGAGGAGGCCAGGGATATGGAGGCTGATGATCTGTTGGAGGCACCGCCCAAGGCAGGCAAGCGCGCAAGCGCGACGAAGGTTGCCGCTGCCAACGCCAGCAAAGCTGCCCCGGCAAGGAAGACCGCGCCGGCCAAGGCCGCGACAGGTAGCCCCGCACGCAAGGCCGAACGCAAGGCCGATGCGCGCTGGTCCAAGCGCGCGCTGGCCCTGCAGGGCGCTCGCACAACGCCCTACCCACATGACTTCAAGCCCCAGCTGACCGATCACCGTGCCACCGCACCGGACGGCGAGCAGTGGCTGCACGAGATCAAATGGGACGGCTATCGCCTGCTGGCCGATGTGCGCGATGGCGTGGTGTCGCTGCGCTCACGCGGCGGGTTGAACTGGACCGACGATTTCCCCGAGGTGGTGCAGGCGATCGAGCGGCTGCCGGTGCGCGATCTGCGCCTGGACGGTGAGCTGGTGGTGCTGGATGCGCAGGGCCGCAGCGACTTCACTGCATTGCAGAAGGTCATCGATGGCACCGCCAAACAGCCGCTGCGCTATGTGGTGTTCGACATGCCCGGCATCGCCGGGGTGGATGTCAGCCGGGTGCCGCTGCTGGCGCGCAAGGCCCTGCTCAAGGACCTGCTGGGCAGCAAGCCGGACACCCTGGCCTACAGCGACCATGTGCGCGACCACGGCCCGGCGGTGTTCGCCGCCAGTGGCGAGGCCGGGTTCGAAGGCATCATCAGCAAGCGGATCGATGCGCCCTACGTCAACGCACGCTCACGCGACTGGATCAAGATCAAGCACGAGAACACCGATGAGTTCCTCATCGTCGGCTATACCGAACCGAAGGGATCGCGCAGCGGTTTCGGCTCGCTGCTGATGGCCAAACCGGAAAAGGGCGGATTGCGTTATGTCGGCCGCGTCGGCACGGGCTTCGACGATGCCGCGCTGCGCGCGCTGACCAAGCAACTGATGCCCCTGACGGTGAAGGACGCGGTGGTGGCGCTGCCCACGCATGTGCCGTTCACCGCGCGCAGCGTGCACTGGGTGACGCCGGTGTTGGTGGCGGAAGTCGCTTTCCGTGGGTGGGCCAAGGAAGGGCTGCTGCGCCAGGCCAGTTTCAAGCGCCTGCGCGAGGATAAACAGCCGAAGGATCTGGGCGCCACAGCTACTGCCGTCTCCCCTACCGTCTCCACTACCGCGGCCTCCGCCACCCCGGCCGGAACGCGCGGGCGAAAGAAGGCAGCTACGGCCGCGCAGGACGAGAGCACCGTGACGATCAGCCATCCCGAGCGCGTGGTGTTCGCCAAGGCGAAGATCACCAAGGGCGAGGTGGCCGACTACTACCGCCGCATGGCGCGCTGGATCCTGCCCGAGGTGGCGCACCGCCCGCTGTCGGTGCTGCGCTGCCCGGACGGGGTGGACAAGCCCTGCTTCTTCCAGAAACACCATGGCACCGGCCTGGGTGGCGCGGTCAAGGCGATCCCGCTGGAGCAGAAGAGCGGGCGCGAAGACTACCTCTACATCGAGGACGTGGAGGGTCTGCTGCAGCTGGTGCAGATGAACACCCTGGAGCTGCATCCCTGGGGCGCCACCGTCGAGGATCCCGAACATCCGGACCGGCTGGTGTTCGATCTGGATCCGGGCGAAGGCGTGAACTGGACGCAGATCAAGGCCGCCGCACGCGATGTGCGCGCGCGTCTGCAGGAAGCCGGGCTGGAGAGTTTCGTCCGGCTCTCCGGCGGCAAGGGCGTGCACGTGGTGGTGCCCTTGCAGCCCAAGGCCGACTGGGCGCAGGCCAAGGACTTCTGCGAGGCGTTTGCGCAGGCCATGGCCACCCAGGCACCGGAGCGCTATGTGGCGACGATGAGCAAGGCAAAGCGCGACGGGGTGATCTTCATCGACTGGCTGCGCAATGCGCGCGGCGCCACCAGCGTGAGCTCGTGGTCGCTGCGGGCGCGGCCGGGTGCCGGCGTGGCGGTGCCACTGCGTTGGGAAGAACTGGGTCGCATCGCGGCGCCGGACGCCTTCCCGATGGCGAAGGCGCTGCAGCGCGCGGAGCGGCTGAAGCAGGACCCGTGGGAAGGCATGAAGCAGGTGAAGCAGGTGCTGCCGGGCAGCTGATCAGGCGCGCGCTGGCCGGAACCGCGTGCCTACCCACAGGCCCACGAATGCCTGCACCGGCAGCGAGACCAGCAGGATCACCACGAACCAGAACGGGAAATCGCTGCCGAAATCCCACGCGGTGTAGATCGATGCGGCCGCGATCACCGCCCACACCACGCCGCCGTGCACACGCGGCCAGGTGGGCGCATAACGGCTGGCAAAGGCGATCGCGGCGATGCCGCTGAGGATCGTCCAGGCCAGGTCCCAGGCCAGCTGCGGCTCGCCGCCCGGCGGAATGCGCAGCAACGGCACCAGCCACGAACCGAGGCTGGTGACCAGCACCATCACCGCGAACGCGAACACGACAGCCAGTACGGACAGCAGTGGATTCTTCAGGGCGGACCACACAGGCATGGCAGGGGCGTCACGGCGGGAGAGCCGCCATTATGGACGGGTTGCCGCGGCGTGTTTCAGACCCGGCCGGCTGCCTTGAGCTGGGCGAACTCGTCATCACTGAACAGCCGTGAGCGGACCAGGAAGCGCACGCCCTCGCCGTTCTCCAGCGAGAACATGCCGCCCCGGCCAGGCACCACGTCGATGATCAGCTGGGTGTGCTTCCAGTATTCGAACTGCGCGGGGCTGATGTAGAACGGCGCCCCGCCGATCTCGCCCATGCGCACGTCACGGTCGCCCACGATGAAATCGCCCTGGGCGAAACACATCGGCGAGGAGCCGTCGCAGCAGCCACCGGACTGGTGGAACAGCAGGTCGCCGTGGCGGGCCTGCAATGTCTCGATCAGCTGCAGGGCCGGGAGCGTGGCCATTACCTGGAGCGGAAGGTCGGGCATGATCGGGGCTCTCCGAGCCGGCCAGCGGCCGGCACTACCGTGAAACAGGCGCTGCCGATGGGTCGGCAGCGCGCCGTGTGCTTACGCGCTCATGTCCAGTACCACGCGGCCTTCGATCTTGCCGGCCTGCATGCGCGCGAAGATGTCGTTGATGTTCTCCAGCGAATCGCTGGTGACCGTCGCGGCGACCTTGCCCTGCTCGGCGAATTCCAGCGATTCCTGCAGGTCCAGGCGGGTGCCGACGATCGAGCCACGCACGGTGATGCCGTTGAGCACCATGCCGAAGATGTCCAGCGGGAAGTTGCCCGGCGGCAGGCCGTTCAACGAGACCGTGCCACCGCGGCGGACCATGCCCAGTGCCTGCTCGAAGGCCTTCGGCGAGACGGCGGTGACCAGTGCGCCATGTGCCCCGCCGATCTCCTTCTTCAGGAACGCGGCCGGGTCGGTGTTGCGTGCGTTGACCGTGATCGTCGCGCCCAGCCGCTCGGCCAGGGCGAGCTTGCCGTCATCGATATCCACTGCCGCCACGTTCAGGCCCATCGCCTTGGCGTACTGCACAGCCATGTGGCCCAGCCCGCCGATGCCGGAAATCACCACCCACTGGCCCGGCTTCGTATCGGTGACCTTCAGGCCCTTGTAGACCGTGACGCCGGCGCACAGGATCGGCGCGACCTCGATGAAGCCCACACTCTTGGGCAGCAGCCCGACATACGCCGCGTTCGCCAGAGCGTACTCGGCGAACCCGCCGTTCACCGAGTAACCGGTGTTCTGCTGCGCCTCGCACAGCGTTTCCCAACCCCCCAGGCAGTGCTCGCAATAGCCACAGGCCGAGTACAGCCACGGGATGCCGACGCGGTCGCCTTCGCGGATATGGCTGACCCCGGCGCCTACCGCCACCACGTGGCCAACGCCCTCGTGGCCGGGAATGAAGGGCGGATTGGGCTTGACCGGCCAGTCACCGTCCACCGCATGGAGGTCGGTATGGCACACGCCACAGGCTTCGATCTTCACCAGGATGTCGCCGGGCCCCGGACGCGGCACCTCGACTTCCTCGATACGCAACGGCTTTCCGAATTCGCGGACGACAGCGGCCTTCATGGTCTTGTTCATGCGTGGATCTCCGTGGATTGCCAGTCACTGCACTGTGGCGCCGGCCGCATGCCGGCGCCTTGATCGGGATCAAGCCCGGGGGCTCAGAAGAAGCCCAGCTTCTTGGGCGAATAGCTGACCAGCAGGTTCTTGGTCTGCTGGTAGTGGTCGAGCATCATCTTGTGGTTCTCGCGGCCGATGCCCGACTGCTTGTAGCCACCGAAGGCGGCATGCGCCGGATAGGCGTGGTAGCAGTTGGTCCACACCCGCCCGGCCTGGATGCCGCGGCCCATGCGGTACAGGCGCGAGGCATCGCGGCTCCACACGCCGGCACCGAGGCCGTACAAGGTGTCGTTGGCCAGCTCCAGTGCTTCTTCCTCGGTCTTGAAGGTGGTCACCGAGACCACCGGCCCGAAGATTTCTTCCTGGAACACGCGCATCTTGTTGTGGCCCTTGAACACGGTCGGCTTCACGTAGAAGCCGCCGGCCAGGTCGCCGTCGAGGGTGGCCTGCTCGCCGCCGATCAGCACCTCCGCGCCTTCCTGCCGGCCGATGTCGAAGTAGGACAGAATCTTCTCCAGCTGCTCGGAGGAGGCCTGCGCACCGACCATCGTGTTGGGGTCCAGCGGGTTGCCCTGCTTGATCGCGGCCACGCGCTTGAGCGCGCGCTCCATGAATCTGTCGTAGATCGATTCCTGGATCAGCGCACGCGACGGGCAGGTGCACACCTCGCCCTGGTTGAAGGCGAACAGCACGAAGCCTTCGATGGCCTTGTCCAGGAAATCATCGTCCTCGGCCATCACATCGGCGAAGAAAATGTTGGGCGACTTGCCGCCCAGTTCCAGCGTCACCGGAATCAGGTTCTGGCTGGCGTACTGCATGATCAGCCGGCCGGTGGTGGTTTCACCGGTGAAGGCGATCTTGGCGATGCGCGGGTTGGACGCCAGCGGCTTGCCCGCCTCCACGCCGAAGCCGCTGACCACGTTGAGCACGCCGGCCGGCAGCAGGTCGCCGATCACCTCCATCAGCACCAGGATCGAGGCCGGGGTCTGCTCGGCCGGCTTGAGCACCACGCAGTTGCCGGCGGCCAGCGCCGGCGCCAGCTTCCAGGCGGCCATCAGCATCGGGAAATTCCACGGGATGATCTGCCCGACCACGCCGAGCGGCTCGTGGAAGTGGTAGGCGATGGTGTCCTTGTCGATCTCCGACAGGCTGCCTTCCTGCGCGCGCACCGCCCCGGCGAAGTAGCGGAAGTGGTCGGCCATCAGCGGGATGTCGGCGTTGAGCGTTTCGCGGATCGGCTTGCCGTTGTCCCAGGTCTCGGCATGGGCGAGCAGCTCGAGATTTTCTTCGATGCGGTCGGCGATCCGGTTGAGGATGTTGGCGCGCTCGGTGGTCGAGGTCTGGCCCCAGGCGGTCTTGGCCGCGTGGGCGGCGTCCAGCGCCGCTTCGATGTCCTCGGCGTTGGAGCGGGCGACCTCGGTGAACACCTTGCCGGTCACCGGCGTGGTGTTGTCGAAATACTGACCGCTGCGCGGCGCCACCCACTCCCCGCCGATGTAATTGCCGTAGCGCGGCTTGAAGATGGACTGCGGGTCGGTGGCGTGCGGCTTGGCGGACGTGACGGCATTCATGGGTGCATCTCCGGATGGCGGTGGACAGGCCCGGTAAGGGTCTGTTCCATGGCGCAAGGACGATGCCAGGTTCGACGTGGTGCGGTGCGACATGGCCTCACCCGGCGCACCGATTGGGGAGGCCCGCGGAAACTGGTGCGGTGCACCACCGCCGGTCATTGCACGGTAACGCCGGGTGTGGTGTTTATCGGAACAGGCCCCGCTACAACTGTCGCAGATTGCGACACTGGAGAATCCAGGTGTCCCAGCTCCCGCTCCAGCACCGTGTCGGCAATGCGCGACGCTCCTTTTTCGAGCGCGGCGCGGCGCCGGTCGGCATCGTGCCCGACACCATCCTGCAGTCGTGGCAGCGCTGCCAGCGCGGCGGGCTCTCGGTGGATGCACAGCCGGAGGTCGAACCGCTGCCGGACGCCCGCCTGCGCGAGCTGCGTCAGCGCCAGGAAACATTGTGGCGGTTGGCGCGGCCGGAGCTGGATGGCCTGGCCGCCGACATCGCCGCGACCGGCAGCATCGCGCTGCTCACCGACGAAGCCGGCTGGATCCTGGATGCGGAGGGCAACCCGGGTTTCCTCGACAAGGCCGGGCGGGTGGCGTTGATGCCAGGCGTGCGCTGGGATGAAACCACGGTGGGCACCAATGCGATCGGCACCGCCATCGTGGAAGGTCGCTCGGTGGAGGTGCGTGGCGGTGAGCACTACTTTGCCCCGCACGCGATCCTGACCTGTTCGGCGACGCCGATCTTCGATCCGTACGGGCAGCGTGTGGGCGTGCTCGACATCTCCGGCGACGCGCGCCAGCAGCACCTGCACGCCCGTGTGCTGGCACGGCAGGCGGTGGCGCATATCGAGCACCGCTACTTCGAGGCGGGACTGGGCGATTGCGAGGTGGTCCGCCTGCATCACGACGCCGGCCTGCTCGGTACCGCGCGCGAAGGCGTGCTGGGCTTCCGCAATGGCCGCCTGGTGGCCGCCAACCGCGCCGGGCTGGCCCTGTTCGGTCTGGACCACGGCGACATCGGCAGGGCGCCCTACGCGGCGCTGTTCGATGGTCCGCTCTCGCGGCTGCACGATGATGGCGCGCTGGTTGATCGCCAGGGACGCGCGCTCTACGGCCACGTGAGCCCTGCCGGCGGCGCCACGGTCCGCTCGCCGCTGCCCGCGTGTCCGGCCGCCGCCGCACCCGCGCGTGCCGCCGGGGCAGCGGTGCGGGTGGATGCCAGCCCCCTGTTCGACGCCGCCCAGCAGCAGGTGCTCGAGCGCGCCTGCCGCGTGCTGGACGCGCAGTTGCCGGTGCTGCTGCAGGGCGAGACCGGCACCGGCAAGGAGGTGTTCGCACGCGAACTGCATCGGCGCAGCACGCGTGCCGACAAACCGTTCGTGGCGGTCAACTGCGCGGCGCTGCCGGAAGGGCTGATCGAAGCCGAGCTGTTCGGCTACGAGGAAGGGGCCTTCACCGGTGCGCGCAAGAGCGGCAATACCGGCCTGCTGCGCCAGGCCCAGGGCGGCGTGCTGTTCCTCGATGAGATCGGCGACATGCCGCTGGCGCTGCAGCCGCGCCTGCTGCGGGTGTTGCAGGAGCGCACGCTGTCACCGCTGGGCGGCGGCAAGCCGGTGCAACTGGATTTCGCCCTGATCTGCGCCACCCACCGTGATCTCGATGTGGCGATGACATCCGGTGACTTCCGCAGCGATCTCTACTACCGCATCGCCGATCACAGCGTGCGTCTGCCCGCCCTTCGCGAGCATGCCGACCGTGCGGCGCTGGTGCAGGGCCTGTGGCAACGCCTTGGCCAGGGCCGGCAACTGGAGTCCGCCGCGCTGGAGGCGCTGGCCGGGTATGCCTGGCCAGGCAATGTGCGGCAGTTGTGCTCGTGCCTGCGCACGCTGGTGGCGCTGAGCGATCCGGGCGAGGTGATCCTGCATGGGATGCTGCCGGCCTATCTGCACAGGGTGCACGCAGCGGTGATGCCATCCACGGCAGAGGGGCTGGAGGCGATGACCGAAACCGCCATGCGCGACGCGCTGCGCGCGAGCAACGGCAATGTCGCCGAGGCGGCGCGCGCGCTGGGCATCAGCCGCAGCACGCTGTATCGCCGCGTCGGCGCAACGGCCCGCCGCCACTGAGGCGGCAGGCCCTGCAGGCTCAGCCGACCAGCGCGGCCGAATCGCGTGCCAGCTGCTCGATGCCGGTCCAGTCCTTGGCCTGCAGCAGGGCCCGGGTGGTCAGCCAGGACCCGCCCACGCACAGCACGTTGGGCAGGTGGAGGAAATCGCGCGCGGTCTGCGCGCTGATGCCGCCGGTCGGGCAGAAGCGCACATCGCCGAACGGGCCGTTCCATGCCGAGAGCATGGCCGCGCCGCCGGCCTGCACGGCCGGGAAGAACTTGAAGGTATCCAGGCCGTGCTCCAGGCCGAGCATCAGCTCCGACGAGGTCGCCACGCCCGGCAGGAACGGCAGATCGGTATCGCGCGCGGCGGCGTACAGGCGCGGGGTCGCACCCGGCGATACCGCAAAGCGCCCGCCCACCTGCTTGACCTTCTCCATCTGCGCGGCGGTCAGCACGGTGCCGGCGCCGACCACGGCATCAGGCACCGCCTCCACCATGGCCTGGATCGCGTCCATCGCCATCGGCGTGCGCAGCGTCACTTCGATCACCGGCAGGCCGCCGTTGAACAGTGCGCGCGCGACCTCGACGGCATCCTCGACGTTTTCCGGGGTGAACACCGGAATCACCGGGGCCAGTTTCAGGACTGCGCGTACGCGTGGATCAGCGCCGGACATCGAATCGCTCCTCGCCCGTGAGGGCCATGATGTCAGCCTCGCTGACAGGGTTGAAGTCGCCGGGGATCGAGTGCTTCAGGCAGCCTGCGGCGAGGCCGAAACGCACGATCGCGTCTGGCGCGAAGCCGCGCATCATGCCATGCAGGATGCCGGCGGCGAAGGCGTCGCCACCGCCGATGCGGTCCACGATGCCGATCATTTCGCGGGTTGGCGCCACCGCGCGGGTGCCATCACGGCCGATCAGCATCGCCCCGAGTGCATGGTTGTCCACGCTGTGCGGGGTGCGCTGGGTGCAGGCCATCCACTGCAACCGCGGGAACGCGGCGAAGGCCTGCGCCGCGGCCGCATCGACGCGCTCACG
Organism: Stenotrophomonas sp. TWI273; assembly: GCF_039674765.1. Taxonomy (NCBI): domain Bacteria; kingdom Pseudomonadati; phylum Pseudomonadota; class Gammaproteobacteria; order Lysobacterales; family Lysobacteraceae; genus Stenotrophomonas; species Stenotrophomonas sp. TWI273. The sequence continues at coordinate 284,649 of NZ_JBDJOA010000005.1, read as the reverse complement.
CACATCGGCCTGCTCGAACGCACCCCCGAGCACCACGCCGATATCGCGGTAGTCAGCGAAGACGAGATCGGCGCAGGCGAACAATTCGCGCAGGATGCCAGGCGCATCGCCCTGCCAGCGCGCCCACAGCGACGGGCGGAAGTTGCCGTCGAAGGACACCTTCACGCCGCGCGCGCACGCCGCACGGGCTGCGGCCAGCGTGGCCTGGGCCATCGCCGGGTTGAGCGCCGGGCTGACCCCGGACAGGTGCAGCCAGTCGGCGCCGGCCAGCAGCGTGTCCCAGTCGTAGTCGGCGGGACTGCTGTTGGCGAAGGCCGAATCGGCGCGGTCGTAGACCACTTCACTGGCACGCTGCACGGCGCCGGTGGTCAGGAAGTACAGGCCCATCCGGCCGTCGGTGCGCCGCACGGCGGTGGTGTCCACGCCGTGGCGGCGCAGCTCGCCCAGCGCGAACTCGCCCAGCGGGTTGGACGGCACCGTGCTGACCGCCGCCACTGCATGCCCAAGATGGGCCAGCGAGACACCAACGTTGGCCTCCGCGCCCCCCGCGTGAACCGCCAACTGGCCGCGCTGCAGCAACAGCTCGCGGCCGGGGGCGCTCATGCGCAGCAACAACTCTCCGAAACAGACAACACGACTCATGGTCCTGGATCCTTGTGAGGGCCGCGGACGCCGCAAGGACGCCCAGCAGCAATGGCTAGCGGTGTCATTCTAGCGATGGGCGCCGCCCCGTCCACCTGTCCCGAATGTCGGAACCATTGTCCTGCAAGCGTCTGCGGGACATTAAAAGTCTGCTGCGGTGCAAGATGCCGGATCAGTAACGGGCTGTTAACGTCCGCCCTGACCAGCGGTGTCATTGCACTGACATGTCGTTGGATAGCTGTTTCATGTAGCACCTTGGGAGAGGGAAAACATGCAAGTCCAGAACACGCAGAAAAAGACACCGGTTACCTTGCTCGCATTGTCGATCGGCCTGGCGCTGAGTGGTACCGCGCTGGCCCAGGATGCGGGCACCAACCCCACCGACCTGGATACCGTCACCGTCACCGGCTACCGCGCCAGTGTCGAGAAGGCGCTGGACATCAAGCGCGGCGAAGCCGGCGTGGTCGATGCCATCGTCGCCGAGGATATCGGCAAGTTCCCGGATCTGAACCTGGCCGAGTCGCTGCAGCGCATTCCCGGCGTGGTCATCACCCGTGAGGCCGGCGAAGGCCGCAACATCTCGGTGCGCGGCCTGGGCCCGGACTTCACCCGCGTGCGCATCAACGGCATGGAAGCGCTGACCACCGTCGGCGCCGGCGACCAGAGCGGCGGCACCAACCGTGGCCGTGGCTTCGATTTCAACGTGTTCGCCTCGGACCTGTTCTCGCAGTTGATGGTGCGCAAGACCGCCTCGGCGGACGTCGAGGAAGGCTCGCTGGGGGCCACGGTCGACCTGCGCACCGCGCGCCCGTTCGACTATGACGGCTTCACCTTCGCCGCCAGCGGCCAGGCCGGCTACAACGCGATGGCCGAAAAGGCCGACCCGCGCATGGCCGCGCTGATCTCCAACACCTTTGCCGATGGCACCTTCGGTGCCTTGTTGTCGGTGGCCTATTCCGAGCGCCAGGCGCTGGAAGAGGGCTCCAACACCGGCCGCTGGGCCAACGGCCCGAGCAACGGCAACTTCAATGCGGCCTCGCCGTTCGCCGCGGCGCGTTCGGCCAACGTCTACCACCCGCGCTTCCCGCGCTACGTGCAGATGGAGCATGAGCAGAAGCGCCTGGGCGTGACCGGTACCCTGCAGTGGAAGCCGAGCGACGCCACCGAGTTCTCGCTGGATGCGCTGTACTCCAAGATCGACGCCACCCGCGACGAGCATTACATCGAGGCGATCTCCTTCAGCCGTGGCACCAGCACCACGCCGCGCCTGGTCGGCAAGCCGGCGATGATCGTCAAGAACGGCGTGATCGAGAACAACGCGCTGGTCTACGGCGAGTTCGACAATGTCGACATCCGCACCGAAAACCGCCATGACGAGTGGAGCACCGAGTTCAAGCAGCTCAGCCTCAACGGCCAGCACCGCTTCGGCGATGACTTCACCTTGTCCGGCAAGGTCGGCATCTCGCGCTCCAAGCACGAGAACCCGGTGCAGACCACGATCATCATGGACAAGTACGACGTCGACAATTACAGCTACGACTACCGGGGCAACAGCCGGTTCCCGACGCTGAACTACGGCATCGACCCGACCAACCCCGCGGGCTGGGAACTGGCCGAAATCCGCCTGCGTCCGCAGTACGTGGACAACGACTTCGATACCGGCCAGCTCGACTTCAACTGGAACATCAGCCCTGGCTTCCGCCTGAAGGGCGGCGTGCTTGCCAAGGACTACACCTTCAAGACCACCGAACTGCGCCGTGCCAGCGAACTGGCCGTGCCCAACTTCGCCGATGGCACCAAGATCGTGCCGGTGGACATGACCGAGCAGGCCGGCCTGAAGGGCATCAACGGCAGCCCGTCCAACTGGGTGGTGCCGGATCTGAACGCGATTGCCGATCAGTTCGATATCTACAGCAACAGCGGCATCTTCGCCGTCGCCCCGCGCGCCAACAACGTGCGCAGCGTCGAAGAGAAGGACCGTGGTGCCTACCTGATGGGCGAGTTCTCCACCGAACTGGGCAGCCTGCCGTTGTCGGGTAACGTGGGTGTGCGCTACGTGCGCACCAAGCAGAGCTCCACCGGCCTGTCCACGCTGGCCACCGGTACGGTCTCCACCACGGAGAACCGCACCTACAACGACACCCTGCCCTCGTTCAACCTGGTGGCCGAAGTCACCCCGGACTTCCTGATCCGCCTCGGCGCGGCCAAGGTGATGAGCCGCCCGGGTCTGGGCAGCCTGACGCCGGGCGCAACGGTGGCCGTGGCCGGTGGTGCACGCACCATCTCCAGCGGCAACCCGGACCTGGAGCCGATCCGCGCGACCAACGTCGACCTCGGCTTCGAGTGGTACTTCGCCGAAGGCGCGATGGCCGGTATCGGTCTGTTCTACAAGGACATCGAGAGCTTCGTGCAGACCACCCGCGAAGTGCGTCCGTACTCCGACAGCGGCCTGCCTGCCTCGCTGCTGATCGGTACCGGTGCCTCGCCTGCCGACGACTTCACCTACAGCCGCCCGGTCAACACCCCCGGTGGTGAACTGCACGGCGTGGAAGCGAACTACACCCAGCCGTTCACCTTCCTGCCGGGCAAGTGGTCCAACCTCGGCGTGCAGTTGAACTACACCTGGGTTGAGTCGCAGATCCAGTACCTCAACGCTGCGGGCCAGCCGGTGATGAAGACCGACCTGACCGGTCTGTCCAAGTCGTCCTGGAACGCCACGCTGTTCTACGAAGGCAAGGTCTTCTCCGGCCGCGTCTCGGCGACCAACCGTGATGACTACCTGACCCAGGCACCGGGTACGGAAACCGGCTTCAACCTCGACGGTTACCACGGCATGACCGGCACCACGGTCCTCGATGCCTCGATCCGCTACACCATCAGCGACCAGCTCGAACTGAGCCTGGAAGGCATCAACCTGACCAACGAAGCCTCCGACGAGTGGGTCTACTCGCCGGCCACGGGTCGCCTGCCGCTGCAGTACACCGAAACCGGCCGCCAGTTCCTGCTGGGCGTGCGCTACAAGTTCTGATTCAACGGCAGTACCCACCGGCGGCGTGAGCGATCACGCCGCCGGCTGCGCGCACGCCGCCATCGTTGCCATCCCGACCCTCGCCAGCACATGCACGCTGCTGCGGCGCAAGATGCCGCCCCGTGAAGGGTTTGTTACGTTTCGGATGACCAGCGGTGTCACGCGGCAAGGCGCGACAGACGCTCCGGGGGAGGCCGGACGTCATGACTCATCAACATCAAAGTCGCATGGCGGCGCACCCTGGGAGGGGGTTACACACGATGGATCGACTCGACACCCGTAAAAAGACACCGGTTACCCTGCTTGCGGTCTCAATCGCGTTCGCGCTGCAGGGCGTGGCCGGCATTGCCGCGGCACAGCAGACGCCCGAAGCGGCCGCCTCGCTCAATGCAGTGGATCTGGACAAAGTGGAGGTCAAGGCGACCTACCGCGAAAGCCTGCAGCAATCCCTGGATGAAAAGCGCTACAGCGTCGAGCAGGTCGATGCGATCTACGCCGAAGACATCGGCAAGTTCCCCGATCTGAACCTGGCCGAGTCGATGCAGCGCATCGCCGGCGTCTCGATCGATCGCGAAGGCGGTGAAGGCCAGCAGATCTCCGTGCGCGGCCTGGGCTCGGATTTCACCCGCGTGCGCATCAACGGTCTGGAAGCGCTGTCCACCGCCGGCAGCGGTACCACCGGCGTCAACCGCAGCCGCGGCTTCGACTTCAATACCTTCGCCTCGGAGCTGTTCAGCCGGGTCAAGATCAACAAGACCCAGTCGGCGCAGACCGATGAGGGCTCGCTCGGCGCCACCGTCGATCTTCGCGGCTCGCGCCCGTTCGATTTCGAGGGCTTCCAGGCCTCGCTCGGCGGCCAGTACGGCTTCAACGAGCTGTCCAGGAACAAGGACCCGCGCATCTCCGGGCTGATCAGCAACACCTGGGCCGACGGCCGGGTCGGCGCGCTGATGTCGGTGGCCTACAGCAAGCGCACCATCTTCGAAGAAGGCTACAACCCGGTCCGCTGGGAGCACGGCAACTACCGCAACTCCAACCAGAGCACCGCGGCCAACAACGGCACCTACGGCTTCTGCAGCCCGGCTGGTTACGACCCGCAGACCCCGCGCAATCCGCTGGCCAATGAAACCGCCGCCGGTGTCGGCAGCGCCGCCAACCAGGCGCGCAGCAACGGCTGGGGCAGCTACGGCATCGATGCGACCCACTGCGGCCCCGGCCTGGATCGCCCGGCCGCGACCGCCGAGAACATCGCCGCGTACGAGACCGCGACCAACGCCTGGATCCCGCGTTACCCGCGTTACATCCGCACCGAACATGAGATCGAGCGCCTGGGTGTCACCGGCGCGCTGCAGTTCAAGGTCAGCGACGACACGCAGTTGAACCTGGACATGCTGTACTCCAAGCTCGACAAGAATGTGCGCGAAGATTCGATCGGTGCCAACCTGCACCGCACCGCGCAGTACGGCGGCAAGACCCAGATCGTGGTCCGCGAGGCGCAGGCCGATGAACAGAACCGCCTGACCTACGGCGTGTTCGACAACGTCGACTTCCGCACCGAATCCACCGCGATCGAAGAGAGCACCGAATTCAAGCAGTTCAGCCTGAACCTGGAACATCGCTTCAACGACGCGGTGCGCCTGGATGCGGTGATCGGCCACTCCGAGTCGAACTATGAGCGGCCGGTCTTCTCGATGGTCAGCTTCGACAACAGCAACCTGGATGGCTTCGTGCTGGACATGCGCAACGGCAAGGTGCCGGCGATGTCCTTCCCGTTCGATCTCAACGCCGTGGACAACTGGAAGTGGCTGGGCTACGGCAGCACGCCGGTCAATGCCAACGGTACCGCGCGCGGCGGCAACATCAGCGAAGTGCGCTTGAACCCGCAGTACGTCGACAATGCCTTCGATACGGCCAAGGTCGACCTCACGTTCAACATCAACCCCACCTTCACCCTGCGCGGCGGTCTGGCCTACAAGGACTACGACATGAGCACGCAGGAGTACCGCAACATCAGCTACGGGCGCCTCTCCCAGGCGCTGCCGGCCGGTGTGGGCGTGGGTGACCTGAGCAACACCCTGAGCGGCTTCGGCAAGGGCATGGACGGCAACCTGCCCAACGCCTGGCTGGTGCCGGACTTCAACCAGATCGCCAAGCTGCTGGACATCTACTGCAACTGCAACACCGGCACGCTCGGCGGTGACTACCGCCTGGGCAGCGTCGGTCACTTCGGCGCATCGAACAACAACTTCGACGTCAACGAAAAAAGCTACGGCAGCTACCTGCAGCTGGACTTCAACACCGACCTGCTGGGCCGCGCGTTCCGCGGCAACCTGGGCGTGCGCTACGTGCAGACCCGCATCACCGCCGATGGCTATGCGCCGTGCACCGCCGCCAACGCCAACGATCTGTCCTCGGCCTGCGAACCGTTCTTCGGGGTGGCCAGCGCCACCGCCGATCCCGGCGAGCGCCTGCAGGTCGGCACCCGGGTCGGCCACAAGTACGACGACTGGCTGCCTTCGTTGAACCTGGCGTGGGACCTGAGCGATACCTTCGTGCTGCGCTTCGGCGCGGCCAAGACCATGGCCCGCCCGACCCTGTCCAACCTGTCGCCGAGCGTCAGCGGTGGCCCCACCGCGTACTTCGATGACGATCGCAGCTACTCGATCAACCTGGGCAACCCCAAGCTGGATCCGTTCCGCTCGACCAACTACGACCTGAGCGCGGAGTGGTACTTCGACGAAGGCGCACTGCTGTCGGCCGCGGTGTTCTACAAGGACATCGAGAGCTACGTGCAGCGCACCCGCCTGCTCACCACCTGGGCGGACATGGGCTACTCGCTGGATCTGCTGCCGACCGGCTTCAGCCCGGACACGGTGTTCAACGTGCAGAGCTACTTCAATACCCCGGGCGGCCCGCTCAAGGGCTATGAAGTCTCCTACCAGCAGCCTTTCAGCTTCCTGCCCGGCTTCTGGCGCAACTTCGGCGTGCAGCTCAACTACACGCACGTCGAATCCAAGATCAAATACATGTTCAGCTCGGGAACCGGCAGCACGATCGTCACCACGTACACCGAAAACGACCTGCTGAACCTCTCGCCGAACTCGTACAACGCCACGCTGTACTACGACGACGGCCGCTTCAGCGCGCGCGTCTCCACCAGCTACCGCGACGCGTACATCAGCACCATCCTCTCGCAGGAAAACGTCTGGGACCTGGACGGCAACCAGTTCGCCACCGCCGATGTGCAGGGCAAGTACAGCGTGGAGAACGTGGATTTCAACATGTCCTACAAGGTCAACAAGAATCTCTCGCTGACCTTCGAGGCGATCAACCTGCTCGATACCGCCGATGAGCGCTATGTCGATTCGGCGCTGTCGCTGCCGGACCGCTACACCCACACTGGCCGCCAGTACTACCTCGGCCTGCGCTACAAGTTCTGACCGTGCTGCGTCTTCCGCCACCGCTATCGCGCCCGTCCCCGTCCTTCTCTCCGGGATGGCGGGCGCGGTGCCGGGGCGGGAGGCCACCGTAAGCGGCTGACCCCCGCTGCTGGTTCCGCTGTACTGTTTCTGCTGTCGAAAGGAAGGTCTCATGCATCGCGTTGTCGCCCCCTCGATCCGCCTCTCCCGCCTGTCCGCCAGCCTGCTGGCGCTGCTGCTTGCGGGCAGTGGCACCGCTTGGGCGCAGACCGCGCCGCAGCTGCTCTTCCACGTCTCGGCCGACCAGGGCCTGCAGGCCGACACCGCCGCTGGCGACCCGGTCCCCAACTTCGTGGACAAGGTGAAGCGGGTGCCGAACGGGGCGCACGGCAGCGCCATTGAGTGGGCGGATGATGGCGTGTTGTCGTGGAACGCGCCGGGCAACATCCAGGCCCAGCGCGGCACGCTGGGCTTCTTCTGGCGCGCGCGCTACGCGGTGGGCGAAGCACCGTTCGTGATCTTCCGGGTCGGCTACGCCGACCACAGCAGCTGGGACATGGCCTGGCTGCGCATCGACTGGAACGGCCACGGCTTCGATGCGTTCGTCACCGATGCCAACCTGGCGCGCACGCGCGTGTCGTTCAAGCTCGACCAGACTCCCTCGCCGCAGCAGTGGCAGCACATCGCCTTCGGCTGGGACGAAAACCACGGCGTGCGCCTGTACGTGGACGGCAAGGAAGTGGCCCGCCAGGCGACCACCGCCGACTACGACGCCGCACTCGATCAGCTCGGCCTGGCCGCGCGCGTGATGGCGCCCTACCAGGTGCAGAGCCGCTACAACTTCCTGCGCGGCAGCGACTTCGACGAGATCCGCGTCTACGACCGCCTGCTCGATCCGGCCGGCATGGCCGCCCTGGCGCGCAATGCCACGCCCGCCACCGCGGTGGCCGTGCCGGAGCCGATGCGCGCCTGGCGCCACCGCCATGGCTGGGACGCTGCGCCACCGCCGGCGCTGACCGCGCCGACCACCACGATCCGCAAGGTCGAGTTCGCCGATACCAAGGACCACAAGCAGTGGATGTGGAAGGCGACCGACGGTATTGCCGAAACCACCTGGCCGGGCGTATACAACCGCTCGCGCCTGCCGGGCCGCAACGACTACTTCCAGCTGCCCGACTGGAACACCTACGTCGAGGGCGGCCAGCAGCTGGACCTGACCCTGCCGGCCGGTGAAAGCGTCAACCGCATCGAAGTGCGTGGCGCCGCGTTCGGCGGGCTCAGCCACAGCACCGACGGCCAGCCGTCGCAGACCCTGTTCCAGCGCCCGCAGGGCGTGGTGCGCAGCGTGAATGCCATTGCCGCACAGACCGGCGGCGTCCTGCACTTCCGCAATACCGAACAGGAAACGCCGATCCAGGAAATCTGGGCCTACCAGGTCAGCGACGCGGCCGAGCCGGAGGGCACGGTCAAGCAGCGCTACCTGGTCGACAGCCAGGCGCTGCCGGACTACACCAACATCGCGGCACTTCGGGAGTACATCGACGGCCGCTACCCGGCGGCCGAACGCAGCACGGTGATGGCGCTGCCCAAGGGCGCCGGCGCACGCAAGCGCACGGCCGACACGCTGCCCGCGCAACCGCTGCCGATCGTGCACGTACTGATTCCCTCCGGCGTCAGTGATGCCCCGGCGGCACAACCGCTGATCCGCAGCTGGGCGCACAGCTGGGAGAACATGCATGACGGCCTGGACGGCGTGGCCATCGACCTGCCCGCGCTGGACCTGCCCGCCACCCACGACGGGCTGATCCCGCTCAACATCCGCATCAAGGACCCGCTCTGGCCGGCGCGCGACATGATCGACGTGTCGGTGTCGGTCAAACCGGGCCAGAAGCGCACCCTGTGGCTGGATCTGCGCGACCGCATCCTCACCGCCGACAGCCTGTGGATCTCCATCGCCTCGGCCGCGCCAGGCTTCAACGCCGCGTCGCTGGACGGGGCGGAAATCCGCATGGTCTACAAGGACCGCGAGGAGGCGAAGAAGGAGCACATCGCCGATCGTTTCAACCAGGTGCGTGACAACTGGGGCTTCCTGGTCGAAGAGCACACTACCTCCAAGCGCCAGCGCCTGTACGCGCGCGTGTATGCCGATCTCAGTGATCTGCTGCGGGTGGACCCGGACCACGAACTCGGCCGCCTGTACTGGAACTACATCAGCTACAACAGCCAGGGCAAGCCGCCATTCACCCAGCCCGAGCCGCCCAAGGGCGTGCCGCTGTGGGCGTTCCGGCAGACCGAAGACCTCACCTACGTGCGCCGCTTCATCGACTGGTGGATCGACAACCGCCAGATCGCCTACGGTGATTTCGGCGGCGGCATCTCCGACGATTCCGACCTGACCCAGCAGTGGCCCGGCCTGGCGCTGATGGGCGTGCAGCCGGACAAGCTCAACGCCTCGCTGACCGCGCTGTCCGATGCGGTGTACCGCAATGGCATGTTCAGCAACGGCTTGAGCACCATCGAAACCGATGAGTTGCACGCGTACGAGGAAGGCATCAACACCAACAGTGCGATGCTCTACCTCAACTGGGGCGATCCGCTCACCGTCGAGCGTCTGATGGAAACGGTGAAGGCGTTCGACGAACGCATCATCCTGCCCAACCCGCAGGGCCATCTGCTGTTCTCCAGCAACTGGTTCGGCGGCAACAAGGTGTACCGCGAACCGAACTGGCAATGGCAGAAGCCGTATTCCTTCCCGGTCCTGCACCCGGCGTTCCTGATCGGCCAGTACAACGCCGATCCGACCGGCCGCAAGCTGGTCACCGGGCTGGCCGATGGCTATCTCGCCCACGCCTACACCGACGACAAGGGCCGCTGGGCACTGCCGAACGAGATCAACTGGGCGACCGGCAAGACCCGCGGCGGTGAGCTCAACAATGGCTCGGGCAGCGGCGACATCATGCACACCTTCTGGGCGGCATGGCGCTGGACCGGCGATGACAAATACCTCAAGGCACTGGACTACCGCGTCGAGCGGGGTGGGCCGGGGGCGCTGTCCAACCTGGGCGAGAACTATGTCGAGGCCCTCGGCCGCGGCGCCGAGTGGAACCCGCGCTTCATCAGCGATGCCGACGGTGGCAGCACCGGCTTCGCCAGCCTGATGGCGTGGCAGGCAACCGGCGACAAGAAGTACCTGGCGGCGCTGCATGCCGACGGCATCCAGGCCAAGGCGCAGCGCGAATACATGAACACCGAAGGCCACTGGTGGTCCGACCGTGTCGAAGCGCCAAGTGAATTCCTGCAGCGTGCACGCCTGGGCGGCATCGCGCTCAAGCGCAACCAGAGCTGGCCGGGCCACACCGTGAGCTGGCGCTTCGCCCAGCCGCAGGCCGCCGAGCAGGTCGCGCTGCTGGTGCATGCACCCTCGCCGGACCGCTTCAAGGTGATCGCCTACAACCTGGGCAAGCACGCAGTGGATGCGGAGATGAGCACCTGGAACGTCACCGCCGGGCAATGGCGGATGACCAGCGGCGTGGACCGCGACGGCGATGACACCATCGATGGCAAGGCCACCACGCGTGATCTCACCCTGGAGCGCAGTGCCTCGACCACGCTGCGGTTCGTGCCGGGCCAGAGCCAGGTGTTCGAGTTCGAGCTGGTGCAGGCCGGCACGCCGGTCGAACAGCGTGCCGACCTCGGCATCGGGCGCGGCGATGTGCGCGTGGACGGGCGTCAGGTGCAGGTGACCGTGCACAGCCTGGGCCACGTCGCCACCGGGGTGGGCGTGGCAGTGCTGGAAGATGCGAAGGGCCGTGAGCTGGCCCGGGCCGAGATTCCGAGTCTGGCGGCGCCGAGCGACCTGCTGCCGAAGACCACGACCGTCAGCCTGCCGCTGCCGGCCGGGGAGCGCGCTGGCCTGCGCGTGCGCGTGATGCAGGCCGACGGTGCGGCGGAAGTGACCCAGCGCAACAACGTGGTGGCGCTGGACCCATAACGCCATGCGGTGCATGGCGCTGCCGGCGCCCTGCCCCTGTCTGGCTCACAGCGTGACCTGCCCCTCGATGCAGGTCACGCAGTCGCCGCCGATCCACAGCGCATCGCCCAGCCGCTCCACCCGCAACCGGCCGGCGCGCCCGATCGCCGTGCCCTGGCTGATCACATAGCGATCCGGCGCCTCGCCGGTGGCCAGCAGCCAGCGCGCGATGCCGGCATTGAGGCTGCCGGTGGCCGGGTCTTCCGGGGCGCCGTCGCCGGCAATGAAGGCACGGCTTTCGTACTGGGCCTCGTCGCCATCACTGGGCAGCCAAGGCCCGAACACGCCGACCTTCATGCCCTCCAGCTGCGCGTAGTCCGGCTGGATCGCAAGTACGGCCGCACGATCACGCAGGCGCAGTGCCAGCCAGCCGGTGCCGTTGTCGGCCCAGCGGGCGTCCACCACGTCCTCTGCCGCCACGCCCAGGCCGCGTCGGACGCGCTCACGCAGGTCCGGCGTCAACGCCTCGCCCCGCAGCAGCGGCGGCGCCAGGAACGCCAGGCCGGACGCGCTGCGCCGTATCCGCACCCGCCCGATCCCGCACTCCTGCACGATCTCCGCGCCCTTCGGCACGCCGCCATGGGCCAACCACGCATGGCAGCTGCCCAAGGTGGGATGCCCGGCGAACGGCAGCTCTTCCAGCGTGGTGAAGATGCGCACGCGATAGTCCGCCTGCGGATCGGTCGGCGGCAGCAGGAAGGTGGTCTCGCTCAGGTTGGTCCAGTGGGCGAACGCGGCCATGCGTGCGTCGTCGATGCCTTCTGCATCAAGCACTACGGCCAGCGGATTGCCGCGCAGCGGGTCCTGGCTGAAGACGTTGACCTGCTGGAACGGAAACGTACGCATGGCGGCGCTTCGAAAGGTGGGAACCGGATGATGCGCGCGGCGCAGGCCGCAGGTCGAGCGCGGCCCTAGGCCGCGTCGGTTTCCATCACCTGCACGCGGCGCTGGTACCAGCCGTCGGCCTCGGGTTCGAAGACGGCGCTGCGGGTCATCTCGCCCTGATAGACGTGCACGGAGATCGCCAGGTCGTCATCGCTGGTGTTGCGGAGGGTGTGGTACTCATGCGGCGGGATCAGGCTGCCGGCACTGCCGCAGTCGCCCAGCACCGCCGGTTCGGCACGGAAGCGGAAGCGCTCGCCGTCGCGCTCCAGCAGCTGGTACTGGGTGATCTCCAGCTGGCCCAGCCAGACCCCTTCCACGCACCACAGCCCGCTGTGGTCGTGCAGCGGCGTGCCCTGTCCCGGGCCCCAGCTCATCGCGACGATGCTGTAGCCGTGCACCGGGCTGCGATACAGCTCGCGGCGGGCGTAGTGATCCTCGATCGGGCGGTGCACGCAGGCCGGCAGCTGGATGCGGCTGTCGGCGATCGCCTCGCGCAACGCCGCGCGCAGCGTTGCGGCGATCTGGTGCGCGTGCTCGTGCTGGACGGCATGGTCGACGGCGGCGATCAATCGATCACGGCCATGGAACGGAGGAAACGGGTTGCATTGGTCTTGCATACCCCGAGTCTAGGCGATCCCGGTGAACAGCGTGTTTGACCTGAATCACATCCAATCGACTCACGATCCCCGACGTAGCGATCCATTCGAAAGAACTCGAAGGGTCTGCCTATCGATCAGGGAATCAGCAGCGGTCGCAACGATGGCACTTGCCGGGCCAGTTCCTCGGTGACCAGCGTGGCGAACAACGCTGCGCCGTCCGGGCCCAGATGGGTGTAATCGAAGGCGACCTTGGCCTGTCCCATGGGCTCGGTGAGGGCGTTGTTCTGCGCGGCCGGTGCGCCGGCAGTGGGCGCGGCGCCCACGGTGGTCCCGCCCAGCGCCGCGCTGACCTGTGCGGGCGTGGCGGCCGCCTGTGCCAGCGGCATGGCCGCCACCGGCCCCAGCGCCTGGACCACCGCGCGGCTGCGCGCGTGCAGATCGACCAGCGGGACCTTCATCTCGCGCGCCACGGTCCGCACCGCCTCGGCCCACGGCGCCAGGTCATCGATCAGCACGCCATCGGCGAACTGGCGGCGGGTCAACGGGGTCAGCAGCACCGGCTGCGCACCGGCGGCACGGATCTCACGCACGTAGCGGCGCAGGTTGTCCGGGAATTCGCGCTGCAGATCGGTGGAGCGGCCCGGCTTGCCTGGCTGGTCGTTATGGCCGAACTGGACCAGCACCCAGGTGGTGGCATAGCCGGGCGTGCGCATCTCCGCGTCGGCCAACGCCCACGAGCCTTCGGCGCGGTAGTTGTACGTGCTGCGACCGCCACGGGCCAGGTTGGTGCAGGTCAGGAACGAGGTCACGTGCCGTGCGCAGAACGCCGGGCCCCAGCCGCCCTGCACGGCCGTGGTGGAATCGCCGACCAGCACGATCTTGCTGGCCCGGATCGGGGTCGGTGCCGGACGATCCAGCACCGCCGGATCCACGGCGGCGTGCGCAACGCTCATCAGGCCGAACAGCACGCTGCCCAGCAGCCAGGTCGACGCGCGCATCAGAACGTACCTCGTTGAATGAAGGGGGCCTGCTGATAGAGGCGGCGCTCGCCACCGCGCGGGTCGTCGGCCTGCTGCGAGGGGGTATCGAACAGCATCGTTTCGCGGCGGGCCAGCGAATAGGTCTGCCAGCGGGGCAGTGCGCCATGATTCGGATCGCCATGGCGCGCAAAGGCGATCAACGCCTCGCTCATGGTCGCTGCGACACGGGTCGCCGCTTCGCCGTCACCGGTGCGTGAGCCGGGGCGATCGGTGGTATCGAACACCAGCGGGATATCCAGCGTGTGGAACGCGCCGAACCTGCCGCCGTCCAGCGGCGAGCCCCAATCGAGTTGATAGGCCCAGGTGGGGGCGCCCTGGCGCGCACGCGCCTCCAGTTCCTCCAGTGCACCCCGCCAGGAGCGGCCGGCGGTGGTGGCCGCGAAGAACACCTCCGAGGGCGTGTAGTGCGGGTACAGGCGGCGGTACTCGGCGATCACCACCGAGGGCAGCAGGTCCACGTACTGCTCTTTTTCCAGCTTGGCCGGCAGCGTCTCCCAGGTCAGCGCGAAATTGGCCGGGTCGTTGCCGAGGAAGGCGCGGGTCTCATCGTGGGTGTTGCCGATCACCATTGGAATCCCGGCGGACTGCGCGGGCGCCTCCGGCCAGAACGGATGCACCGACAACGAACGCCCGTCGAGCACCGGCCCGACATACAGGCTGCTGTTCTCCACGCGCGACGGGTCGCGCGCACGGGTGGCGGCCAGCAGTGCCTCCATCGGCATCGTGCGCAGCGCCTCGGCGTCGGCCGCGCCTACCGCCTGCATCGCGATCTGCGCGCGCTGGGTGGCCGCCCGCGGGCCGGCCGCGGTGACCTGCTGCCCACTCATGGTCCAGGCGCGCTGGAACAAACCGCGCGCGGCCGGCATGGCCATCAGCGTGGCGATCTTGGCGCCGCCGCCGGACTGCCCGACCACGGTGATGTTGTCGGCATCGCCCCCGAATTCGGCGGCATGCTGGCGCACCCAGTGCAGCGCCTGGACCAGGTCGAGCTGGCCGACATTGCCCGAGTCGGCGAAGCGCGCATCGCCCAGCTGCGCCAGGTACAGATAGCCGAACACGTTGAGCCGATGGTTGACCGTGACCACGACCACGTCGCCGCGCCGGCACAACGCGCTGCCGTCGTACAGCGGGTCGCTGCCGGAGCCGTTGTTGTACGCGCCGCCATGGATGTAGAACACGATCGGCCGCTTGCCGCCGTCGCGCAGCGCCGGGGTCCACACGTTGAGGTAGAGACAGTCTTCGCTGCCCGGCCCTTCCTTGCCGGTCTGCGGGGCGGCGTTGCCATAGTCCAGCGCATCGCGCACGCCACGCCAGGCCATCTCGGGCAGCGCCGGCTGGAACCGCCGGGGCGCGGTGTCGGCCCCATAGGGGATGCCGCGGAACACATTCACCCCCTGCTCCCGTTGTCCGCGCACCCGGCCACTGCGTACCCGGGCCAGCGGTGAGGCGTCATCGCGCGGCCCGGGCGCGCCGGCGAACGCCGGCATCAGCGGCAGGCTGGTGGCACCCAGCATCAGGGCGTAGCGCGCGCTGTCGCGCAGAAAGCGTCGACGCTGCAGGTCGGCGGGGGACTCACTCATGGCGCGCGGGCTCCGTGTGGCGCGAAGGGATCCAGCGCAGGGCCAGCTCGGGCCACTGCGCAACGGTCAGACCGGCCGGGATGCGCACGCCGAAGCCGTGGCCACCGAACGGGAACAGGTGCATTTCGGTGGTGACGCCGGCGCGCAGCAGCGCCTGGTAATACACCAGGCTGTTGTGCACCGAGACCACGTTGTCGTCCTGCGCATGCACCAGGAAGGTCGGCGGGGTATCGGCGCGGACCTGGTCCTGCATCGAGAACTGCTGCTGCAGCGTGCTGTCCGGATGCGGCCCGAGCAGGCGCGAACGCGAGCCGGTATGCGCATGCCTGCCCATGTCGATCACCGGGTAGATCAGCAGTGCGACATCCGGACGTGCGCTGAGCGCATCGATCGCGTCGCGGTGCGGATACACCGGTGCATCGAAGCCGTTGCTCAACCGCGCGGCAACGTGCCCGCCGGCCGAGAAGCCCATCACCCCGATGCGCTGCGGATCAATCTGCCATCGCGCAGCATCGGCGCGGATCACCCGCATCGCACGCTGGGCATCGGCCAGTGCGGCCTGGCGATCACTGCGGCCGGCCGGCAGCCGGTAACGCAGCACGAACAGGGTCACCCCACCCTGCTCGACGAACGCCGGCACCAGCGCGGTGCCTTCCTTGTCGAGCACGATGCGCTGATAGCCGCCGCCCGGCACCACCAGCAGGGCGGTGCCATTCGGGCGCGCCGGTCGGTACACCACCAGGTAAGGCGCACTGACGTTGTCGATGTAACGGTCCGGCAGCGCCGGATCGCGGCTGCGCTCGATCACGTTGGGCACGGTGGCCGGGCCGGATTCACCCGGCACCCGGCCGTCGGGCCAGAGCGCGATGCGGTCCGGGTCGCCGAGGGCCGGTTCGGTCTCCGGTACGGCACGCTCGGCCGCGTGGGCCAGACCGCCGACCAGCAGCAGGAGAGTCAGCATGGGCAACGCGAGGAAGCGGCGCATCCGGGTACGTCCTTCGGGCAAGGGGAACAGGCATCGTGCCTGACCGGCAGCCGTTCTGATGCGCTGCACATTGCCAATGACACCGGTTTACCATATACAGCTCATCCAGCCACTGTCGATTGGCAGTGCAACAATTTTTCCGGGAGACCCGCTTGAGCAACGACCACGGCAAACAGGACCTGCCCGACCAGGGGTTGGGCGAGATCGCCCGGCACTTCGTCAGCGCCCGCCAACACGGCCAATCCCTGCCCGATTTCCCGGGAACCATCCCGGAAGACCTGGTCACGGCCTATCAGGTACAGGACCAGGCCATCGCGCTGTGGGACGACCAGGTGGTCGGCTGGAAGGTCGGCTACATCGCTGCCGAGCGCCGCGATGTCTCCGGCGACGACCGTCTGCTGGGGCCGATTTTCTCGCGTCAGCTCTGGAATGCTACCGGTGGAACAGTCGAGATTCCGGTGTTCGTCGGTGGCTTCGGCGCGGTCGAGGCCGAGTACGTGATCCAGCTGCAGGAAGACGCCCCGGCGGACAAGCTGCACTGGACCCCGGAAGAAGCCGAGGCGCTGGCCGCCAAGCTGTTCATCGGCGTTGAGGTGGCCAGCAGCCCGCTGGCGACGATCAACAAGCTCGGCCCGCGCGTGGTGGTGTCGGACTTCGGCAACAACAACGGCCTGGTGCTCGGCCCGGAAATCCCGGACTGGACCCGCCTGGACGACGCCGACCTGCGTGCGGAAACCCGCATCGAAGGCCAGGTGGTCGGCACCGGTGGCGCGACCCTGCTGCCCGGCGGCCTGCGCACCGCCTATGCGTTCGCCCTGGGCCGCTCGGCGCAGCGTGGCCGCCCGTTGAAGGCCGGCGATCTGATCGCCAGTGGGAACGCGACCGGCATCCACGACATCGCCGTGGGCCAGGAAGCATTGATCCGTTTCGTCGGTTACGGCGACATTACCTGCAAGGCCATCGCCGCCGGTTGACCGCGCGGACATGGCGAGCACGCTTGGGAGGGCGCAGATGTTCACTCGCAGAAGTTTCCTGGCTACCAGTCTGGGCGCGCTTGCCGCGCCCGCGCTGACAGCCTGTTCGCGGTCATCCAACGCCGCACCGGCCGGTGCGCAGCTGTTGACCGCCACCGACGTCCACGTCGCCGACTACCCCACCGTCACCGCGGTGAAATGGATCGGGAAGACGCTGGAAGAAAAAACCGGCGGCCGGCTGCGGCTGCGCCAGTATCACTCCGGCCAGCTGGGCCGTGAGTCCGAGGCGATCGACATGGCCCGCTTCGGCGCCATCGATATCACCCGCGTCTACTCCGGCGCGCTCAACAACGCGTTTACGCTGACCCAGGGCCTGTGCCTGCCGTATGTGTTCGAGTCGGTGGCGCATATGCGCCGCGCGCTCGACGGCGGCGTCGCCGATACGGTCCTGCAGGGCTTTGAAACGCGCGATCTGGTCGGCCTGGCCATCTACGATTCCGGCGCGCGCTGCTTCTACAACACCAAGCACCCGATCGTGGAGCCCAAGGACCTGCACGGCCTCAAGCTGCGCGTGGCGTCCTCGGACATCTTCATCCAGCTGATGCGCCTGCTCGGTGCCAACCCGACCCCGATGTCGCTGGGCGACACCTTCTCGGGCATGGAAACGCACATGATCGACGGTGCGGAAAACAACATGCGCAGCTTCCATTCCAGCCGTCATTTCGAGGCCGCGCACTACTGGTCGCAGAGCGATCACTCCTATGCACCGGACGTGCTGCTGATGTCGCGCCAGAGCTTCGATGCGCTGAGTCCGGCCGACCGTACCCTGGTGATCGAGACCGCGCGTGAATCGGTGCAGGTGATGCGCGAGCAGTGGGATGCCTCGGAAAACACCGCCCGCCAGGCCGTGGCCGACTTCGGCATCAAGTTCAACGAGGTCGACATGCCGGCCTTCCGCAAGGCCGCCGACCCGCTGCTGCAGCGTTACCTGCAGCAGCCGGAGCTGGCCGCCCTCACCCGTCGCATCCGCGACTTCGCCTGAGGCCCCGACGCGATGTCCGACTCGACTTCCGAAACCGTCATCACCCCCACCGGGCCGCAGCGCCTGCTCAACATCATTGCCGACGTGGCGATCTACATTGCCGTCATCGCCCTGCTGGGCCTGGTGGTGGTGCAGGGCTGGCAGGTGTTCGCCCGCTATGTGATCAATGATTCGCCCAGCTGGACCGAGCCGGTCACGCTGCTGCTGCTGGCCACGGCGATGAGCCTGGGTGCGGCCACCGGTGTGCATACCCGCCGCCACTTCGGTTTCTTCCTGCTGGCCGCGCACATGGGCCCGGGCCTGCGCCGCGCCGTCGATGTGTTCGCCGCGCTGGTGGTGGCCGTGCTCGGCGTGGTCATCGCCTGGTGGGCGGCGGTGCTGCTGATGGACGGCCTGGATATCAAGGCCGCCGGCGCCCACCTGCCGCAGAGCATCAACTACCTGCCCCTGTCGATCGGTGGCGCCTTGATGGCGATCTTCGCCGTGAACCAGATGGCGCTGGCTGTACGGCCGGCCGATGCCGTTGCCGAGGGAGATCGCTGAGTCATGGGTATTACCATTCTTTTCACCGTGTTCGCGGTGCTGTTGCTGCTCGGTGTGCCGGTCGCGTTCGCGCTGGCCGCCGCCGCCCTGGCCACGCTGTGGTACCTGGATCTGCCGACGCTGGTGCTGGTCCAGCAGATCTCGGCCGGTACCGGGTCGGCCTCGCTGATCGCCATTCCCTTGTTCATCTTCGCCGGTGAAATCATGATGCGCGGCGGCATCTCCGAGCGTCTGATCTCGCTGGCCTCGTCGCTGGTCGGTCGCATGCGCGGTGGCCTGGGCCAGGTCTCGATCCTGTCCTCGCTGTTCTTCGGCGGTGTGTCCGGCTCGGCCATCGCCGATGTCTCGGCGGTCGGCGGCACGATGATTCCGCAGATGGTCAAGCGCGGTTACGACCGTGACTTCGCGGTCAACGTCAGCATCACCGCCGCGCTGGTCGCGCTGCTGGTGCCGCCGTCGCACAACCTGATCCTGTTCTCGGCCGCGGCCGGTGGTGGCCTGTCGATCGCCGATCTGTTCGCGGCCGGTATCGTGCCGGCGCTGCTGATGACGGTCGTGCTGATGATCACCGGTTATCTGGTGGCACGCCGCCGCGGTTACGGCGTGGAGATCTTCCCGGGCTGGCGTGCGGTGCTGCTGCGCCTGGTCTCGGCGCTGCCTGGCCTGGGCCTGGTGGCGCTGATCTTCATCGGTATCCGGGCCGGCATCTTCACCGCGGTGGAGAGCGCGGCGATCGCCGTGGTCTACGCGCTGCTGGTGACCACCGTGCTGTACCGCCAGCTCGACTGGCGCGAGTTCCTCGGCACGGTCACCCATGCCGCGCGCAGCACCGGTGTGATCCTGTTCGTGATCGCCACGGCGGCCGTGTTCGGCTGGCTGCTGGCCTATCTCGAAGTGCCCTCGGCCGCGGTCAACTTCCTGCAGTCGTTCGCGCACAGCCAGTTCATGGTGCTGCTGATGATCGTGATCATGCTGTTGCTGCTGGGCACCTTCATGGACCTGGCGCCGATGATCCTGATCTGCACGCCGATCTTCCTGCCGGTGGCCAAGGCCTACGGCATCGATCCGATCCACTTCGGCCTGGTGCTGGTGCTGACCGGTGGCCTGGGCCTGGTGACGCCGCCGGTGGGCTCGGTGCTGTTCATCGGTACGGCAATCGGCAAGATCAGCGTCGGTGAGAGCATGCGCTCGATCTGGCCGTTCTGGTTCGCCGCGCTGGGCGTGCTGTTGATCGTCACCTTCTTCCCGGAAATGTCGCTGTGGCTGCCTGCCCTGCTGCGCGCGTAAGCGTGCGGCGGCTGGCAGCCCTGCTGTGGATCGCCCTGCCCTGCGCCGTCATGGCGCAGGGCCAGGACATTCCGCTGCGCGGCTTCCAGGACGGCATCCACCATTGGCAGAGCGGGCATGGCACGGACTACCCGCGCTACTCCCCTGATCAGTACCGGCAGATCGCCGACAACCTGGTCGTGCTGCAGCGGCGTGGTGGGGGCTGGGCGGTCAACCAGGATCCGCAGCGGATCCTCGATGATGCCGCCAGGGCAAAGGTGCTGGCCGACCAGGCCACGCCCGGCGGCAGCTTCGACAACCGCAACATCTACACCCAGGTCAGCTACCTGGCCGACGCCTTCGCGCGCAGCGGCGATGCCCGCTACCGCGACGCGGCGGTGCGCGGGCTGGACTTCATCCTCGCCGAGCAGATCCCCGGCTGTGGTGGCTGGCCGCATTCGGTGCCCTCGCGCACCGCGTACCACGGCCACATCACGTTCGCTGACGACGTCACCAGTGGCGTGCTGACCACGCTGCGGCGCATCCAGCGCGAGCCGGCGTTCGGCTTCATCACGGCCGGTCAGCGCGCCCGCGTGGACGCTGCCGTCACCGCCGGCGATGCCTGCCTGCTGCGCCTGCAGGTGCGCCAGGACGGCGTGCCGACGATCTGGGCCGGGCAGTACGACCGCACCACCTTGCTGCCCGCGCAGGGCCGGAAGTTCGAGCTGCCGGCGCTGGTCACCGACGAGAGTGTCGGCGTGGTCCGCTACCTGATGTCGATCCCGGATCCCGCGCCGGAGGTGGTCGCCTCGGTCAACGCCGCGATGACGTGGTTCCAGGCGCATGCGTTGACCGGGTGGCGGCTGGAGACCTTCGAAACCACCCCCGCGCAGTTCCAGTTCCATCGCACCACGGTCGACCGCCGCCTGGTCGCCGATGCGGGCGCGCCGCTGCTGTGGGGCCGCTTCCACGACCTGCACGACAGTGGCGTGCTGCTGGCCAACCGCGAGGGCGAACGCGTCGCCACGTTCAACGACATCCCGCGCGAGCGCCGCACCGGCTATCACTGGTACGGCACCTGGCCACAGGCCCTGATCACCACCGAGTACCCACGCTGGCAACAGCGTCTTGCCGGGACCGGGGCGCGCTGAGCGCGGCCGGCCCACGATACGTTCAAGGGAGAAAGACGATGCACCTGAGGAAGACCCTGGCGAGCTTCGCCACCGCCTGCCTGCTGCTGGCCGGCGCCGGTCACGCCGCCGAGCCGGCCACCGCCTGGAAGCGCGGGATCGAGAACCAGCGCCAGGCCGATCTGGGCAATGGCACCTTCCTCAACCCGGTGTTCGCCGGTGATCGCCCGGATCCTTCCGTGCTCAAGGATGGGGAGGACTACTACCTCACCTTGTCCTCGTTCGATGCCTACCCCGGCCTGCCGATCTGGCACTCGCGCGATCTGGTCAACTGGCAGCCGCTGGGCCACGCGATCACCAAGAACGTCGGTGCGATCTGGGCGCCGGACATCGTCAAGCACGGCAGCCGCTATTACATCTATTTCCCGGCCCGCACCGGCGAGACCCGCAGCAACTTCGTGGTCTGGGCCGACAGCATCAAGGGCCCGTGGAGCGAGCCCATCGATATCGGCCTGGGCAGCTACATCGATCCCGGCCATGCGGTGGGCGAAGACGGCAAGCGCTACCTGTTCCTCAGCGGTGGCGACTACGTGCAGCTGGCCGATGACGGCCTGAGCGTGGTCGGCACGCCCAAGCACGTCTACGATGGCTGGAAGTACCCGGAAAGCTGGGACGTGGAGGCCTATGCGCAGGAAGGCCCGAAGATCAACTTCCGCGATGGCTGGTACTACATGACCACCGCCGTGGGTGGCACCGCCGGCCCGCCGACCGGGCACATGGTGATCACCGCGCGCTCGCGCTCGATCCACGGCCCGTGGGTGAATGCGCCGAACAACCCGATCATGCGTACCCAGTCGGCCGCCGAGCCGTGGTGGTCGCGCGGCCATGCCACGGTGATCGAAGGCACCGACGGGCGCTGGTGGATGATGTATCACGGCTACGAGAACGGGTACTGGACGCTGGGCCGCCAGGCCCTGCTGGAGCCGATCGAATGGACCGCCGATGGCTGGTTCGTGGCCAAGGGCGGCGACCTCGGCCAGCCGCTCGCCAAGCCGTCGGGTACCTCGGTCGGCCAGCACGGCATGGCGTTGTCCGACGATTTCCGCGGCAGCACGCTCGGTGCGCAGTGGTCGTTCTTCAACCCGGCCCAGGACGAGTACAAGCGCCTGGCCTTCACCGGCAAGGGCATGGTGCTGCAGGGCAAGGGCAGCACCCCGCGCGACAGCTCGCCGCTGACCGCCATCGCCGGCGACAAGGCCTACCAGTTCGAGGTCGAGATGGAGATCGCCCCGGGCGCGGTGGGCGGGGCCCTGCTCTACTACAGCGACCGCCTGTATGTGGGCGTGGGCAGCAACGGCGAGAAGTTCATCATGCACCGCTACGGCGAGGAGCGCCCCACCCGGCTGGCCCCCAGCGCCACCGGCGGCACGCTGTGGCTGCGGGTGACCAACAACCGCCATATCGTCACCATCCACTCCAGCACCGACGGCAAAACCTGGCAGAAGTACCCGGTTCAGATGGAAGTCTCCGGCTACCATCACAATGTGGCGGGCAAGTTCCTGGCCCTGAAGCCGGCGATCTATGCTGCCGGCGACGGCAAGGTCGAGTTCCGGAATTTCCGCTACCGCGCCCTCGATTGAGCTCCCCGCTAGAATCCCTTGACTCATCCCCGGTTTGAACGACATGTCATTGCGCAGCAAAACCGATCCGTCGCCGCACGGATTGACCAAAGGCAAGGCCGCCACGATCAACGACATCGCGCGTCTTTCCGGGGTATCGAAGAAGACCGTCTCGCGCATCATCAACAACTCGCCGCTGGTGCGTAAGGACACGCGCGAGAAGGTTGAGGCACTGATGCGCGAGGTCGGTTACACGCCGGACCCGCTGGCCCGCGGGCTGGCATTCCGCCGCTCGTTCCTGATCGGCATGGTCTACGACAACCCGACCGCCCAGTACATCGTGGACATGCAGTACGGCGCTCTGGATGCGCTGCGCGGCTCCAGTTTCGAACTGGTCGTGCATCCCTGCGATTCGCGCAGCCCCGGCTACATCGACGGCGTGCGCCGCTTCGTCCAGCAGCAGAAGCTGCACGGCGTGATCCTGGTGCCACGTGCCTCCGAAGACCAGGCGCTGGTGGACATGCTCGATGAGATCGGCTGCCGCTTCACCCGGATCGCCTCGCTGCCGCTGGACGAAACCTCGCAGATGGTGGTCACCCACGACCGCGACGGTGCCGCCGAAGCGGCCGATTACCTGCTCTCGCTGGGCCACCGCGATATCGCCCTGGTCACCGGCCCGAGTGCCTACCGCTCGGCGCACGAACGCACCGCCGGCTTCATCGATGCCCTCGCCAAGCGCGGCATCGAGCTGCCCCCGGCGCGCATCGTCGAGGCCGGCTATACCTTCGAATCGGGCGTGGCCGCCGCCGAAAAGCTGCTGCTGGGCAAGCAGCGCCCGACCGCCATCTTCACCGGTAACGATGAAATGGCCGCCGGTATCTACAAGGTCGCGCTGCGCGCGGGCATCAACATCCCACGCCAGCTCTCGATCATCGGCTACGACGACAGCCCGCTGGCCTCGCGCCTGTGGCCGTCGCTGACCTCGGTGCGGCGCCACACCCGCGACACCGGCCGCACAGCGGCCGCGATGCTGATCCAGCCCGACGGCCTGGCGGTGATGCAGCACGCCAGCGTGCGCCCGCACCTGATCGTGCGCGACTCCTGTCAGCCCCCCGAGGATTGACGCCCCGGGCGTGAACCCTCGGCGCCTCCCCCTGTCCTGTCGCCTCCCGTCCCGACCCCGTCTGCGGGCCACCCGACCTATCGTGCGCTGCAAAATGACACCGGTTTACCAACTGGCTACAATCACCTGAAATCGTGCCGGGGCCGACGCATCGCCCCACCCCTGCTCTGGAGACGCCATGTACTGCAAGACCCATTACGCCACCCATCCCGACGCCATCAAGGGCGCCAGCAATGACGACCTGCGCGACCTGTACCTGCTCGACGGTCTGTTCAACGCCGATGCGGTGACCCTGAAGTACACCCACTACGAGCGCTTCGTGCTCGGCGGTGCGGCCCCGGTCAACGGCCCGGTCTCGCTGCCCAAGCAGACCGAACCGGCCTCGGCCGCCGGCCATGCCTTCCTGGAACGCCGCGAACTGGGCGTGATCAACGTCGGCGCCGGCAGCGGTACCATCACCGTGGACGGCACCGTGTTCACGCTGGGCCCGAAGGATGGCCTGTACGTGGCCATGGGCAGCGAAGACGTGGTGTTCGCCTCCGATGACGCCGCCAACCCGGCGCAGTTCTACCTGGCCTCGACCCCGGCGCACGCGCGCTTCGAGACCAAGGCGCTGTCGATCAAGGACGCCGTGGCCCTGGACCGTGGCGCGCTGGAAACCAGCAACGAGCGCACCATCTACCAGTACATCGTGCCGGCCACCTGCCAGTCCTCGCAGCTGCTGCTGGGCCTGACCGTGCTCAAGCCGGGCAGCGTCTGGAACACCATGCCGCCGCACCTGCATGACCGCCGCAGCGAAGTGTATTTCTACTTCGATCTGGGTCAGAACGACCGCGTGTACCACTTCATGGGCGAGCCGGACGCGCAGCGTCACATCGTCATCCAGAACAACGAAGCCGTCGTGTCGCCGCCGTGGTCCATCCACATGGGCGCCGGCACCAGCAATTACGCCTTCATCTGGGCGATGGGCGGCGAGAACCTGGATTACACCGACATGCACGTGCTGGACATCTGCCAGCTCAAGTGACCCCGACGCGCCGCCGGCATCGCGCCGGCGGCGTCTGTTACGCATTGGACAAGGACTACATACGCAATGGCTAATCCGTTCAGTCTGGAAGGCAAGGTCGCCCTCGTCACCGGTGGCAACACCGGCCTGGGCCAGGGCATCGCGGTCGCATTGGCGCAGGCCGGTGCCGACGTCGCCGTGGCCGGCATCGCGCCGCCCACCGAGACCATCGCCAAGATCACCGCGCTGGGCCGCCGCTGCCTGGCGATCGAAGCAAACCTGATCAGCATCGAGCCGGTCGAGCGCGTCATCCGCGAAACCATCGAAGGCCTGGGCGGCCTGGATATCCTGGTCAACAACGCCGGCCTGATCCGCCGCGCCGATGCCGTGGAGTTCAGCGAGCAGGACTGGGACGACGTGATGAACGTCAACATCAAGTCCGCGTTCTTCATCTCGCAGGCCGCCGGCAAGCATTTCATCGCCCAGGGCCGCGGCAAGATCATCAACATCGCCTCGATGCTGTCCTTCCAGGGCGGTATCCGCGTGCCGTCGTACACGGCCAGCAAGAGCGGCATCGCCGGCATCACCCGTCTGCTCGCCAACGAATGGGCCAGCAAGGGCATCAACGTCAACGCGATCGCCCCGGGCTACATGGCGACCGACAACACCGCCGCGCTGCGCGCCGACGAGGACCGCAACAAGTCCATCCTCGATCGCATCCCGGCCGCGCGCTGGGGCACCCCGGAAGACCTCGGCGGCACCGCCGTGTTCCTGGCCTCCAGCGCCTCGGACTACGTCAACGGCGCGGTCCTGCCGGTTGATGGCGGCTGGCTCGCCCGGTAACACCATCGCTATGCGCTGGCGCTCCCACGATCTGCGCTGCAGATCGTGGGCCCCGAGCAATCGTTGCATCCAGACCGCCACCGCTTCGCGGTCGCCCCCTGACTCAGGGGGCTTTCCACCAGATGCACGCCGGTAGTGCCGGCCGCTGGCCGGCAGCTCTCCACCCAGGAGCATGACCATGCTGCGTTTGCTGTTGTCCCTGTCGTTCCTCCTCGCGGCCCCCAGCGCGCTGTGTGCCCCACACCGCATCTTCATTGCCGGGGATTCCACCGCCGCCGCGTACGGCCCGGAGCGCGCGCCACAGGCCGGCTGGGGCCAGGCCCTGCAGAGCTATCTCGATCCCGCTGTGTGGGAGGTCCGCAACCACGCCAAGGGCGGCCGCAGCACGCGCAGCTTCATCGATGAGAAGCGCCTGGATGCGATCGCCGCCGAGCTCCAGCGCGGGGACGTGCTGCTGATCCAGTTCGGCCACAACGATGCCAAGTTCGAAGATCCCACCCGCTATACCGATCCCGCTACGGCGTACCCGCAGTTCCTGATGCGCTACGTGCAGCTGGCCCGCGACAAGGGCGCCACGCCGGTGCTGATCACCCCGGTGGCGCGGCTGCTGTACGACTTCGGTTCGCTGCTGGACACGCACGGTGTGTACACCCAGGCGGTGAAAGCGCTGGCGACCCGCGAGCAGGTCGCGCTGATCGATCTCAACGACAGTTCCACGCGCTGGATCCGCGGGCTGGGCGAACACGGCGCCAAGCCGTATTTCATGTTCGTGCCCGAGCAGAACAAGGCCGATGGCACGCACTTCAGCGTGGCCGGTGCGACGGCGGTGGCGTGCCTGGTGATGCGCGACTGGGTGGCGTTGCAGCCTGACCTCACGTCGGCGCTGAAGCGCGATATCGACTGCGAGGTGCGCAGTGCGGGGCAGGGCGGTGAGGCCGCCAAACCCTCGCGCGTGGTCCACGAGCGTGACATCGCGGTGACCCAGCCCGGCCCGCATGGTGGAGCGGGGCCGACCACGGCGTATCCGTTTTTCGCCGAAGACACCGACCTGCCGTTCGTGCTTCGCAAGCGCGTGCTGCACAAGGGGGCCGGCATCGGCCTGCACCCCCAGCACAAAGACGAGATCTACTACGTCGTCAGCGGGCAGGGCAGCTACGTGCTGGATGGGAAGCAGTACGACGTGGCGGCGGGGGATGCGCTGCTGACGCGAACGGGCAGTTCGCATGCGCTGCAGCAGGTGGGGGAGATGGATCTGGTGGTGCTGCTGGCGTATCCCCGGTAGAGCCGACCGTTGGTCGGCTGCTCCAGCTCCACGGCATCCGCCGCATCGTGGCTCGAACGGCAGCCGACCAACGGTCGGCTCTACCGATCGCACAACGGTCGGCTCTACCGATCACACAACGGTCGGCTCTACCGATCACACGTCGCCGCCGTCTTCCCAGCCTTCGCCGGTGCCCTTCTGGAACACCGTGTCGCTGGCCTGCACCTCACCGGCGGGCAGATGGTCCTTGGCTTCCAGCGCGGCATAGATCGGGGTGAAGTCCGGCGCGGTCGCGGCCATCAACTGCTCGAAGCTGTCGATGACGAAGTAGGTTTTCTGGAAGGTGTCGATGCGGTAGCGGGTGCGCATGATCCGCTCCAGATCGAAGCCGATCCGGTTCGGCGCCGCCGACTCCAGCGAGTACAGCGATTCGCCCTTCGAGGAGACGATGCCGGCGCCATAGATGCGCAGGCCTTCCTCGGTGTTGATCAGGCCGAACTCCACCGTGTACCAGTACAGGCGGGTCAGGTGCTGCAGCGCTTCCGGGCCGATCGCATGCGCCTTGACGCCGCCGCGGCCGTAGGCGGCCATGTAGTCGGCGAACACCGGGTTCATCAGCAGCGGCACATGCCCGAACAGGTCATGGAACATGTCCGGCTCGGCGATGTAGTCGATCTGGTCCGGACGGCGGATCCACCAGGTGACCGGGAAACGGCGGTTGGCCAGATGGTCGAAGAAATCCAGTTCCGGCAGCAGCCCCTCCACACCCACCAGCGTCCAGCCGGTGGCGGCGCCGAGCACCTCATTGAGCTGGTCGAAGCGCGGGATCATGTGCGCGCTCATGCCCATCTCGTCCTGCGCGTGCAGGAACTCCTTGCTGGCGCGGCCTTCCAGCAGCGCACGCTGGCGCTGGTACAGCGTGCTCCAGGTGGCGTGGTCGTCGGCGGTGTAGCTGTCCCAGGGCTGTTCCACGATGGCGGTGGTATAGACCGGCACGTATCCCTTGTCGGTCTGCTGGTGTTCGACGCGGCGGGGGGCGGTGGCGGTTTCCATCGTGGTGGTCTCCTGGGAAGTCATCTGTCGATGCTAGGGCAGGGCACGCGCAAGAGGTTTGCAAAGTTGCGCGGATATGGGCTTCTGGCGCAAGATCATTGCGTCCACCTCATGTTGCGGGGCAGCAATGGCCGGAGATACCCAGTTCGACCGCACGGATCTGCGCTTGCTGGCCGAAATCCAGCAACACGGCCGCGCGACCAACGCCGAGTTGGCCGCACGGGTAAATCTGTCTCCGTCGGCCTGCCTGCGGCGCGTCCAGCGGCTGGAAAGCGAGGGCGTGATCGCCGGCTATGGCGCCCGCCTGGAGCCGCGCCAGATTGGCCTGGGCCTGCAGGCCTTCGTCCGGGTGCAGCTGGAGAAGCACGACCAGCACGCCATCGGCGTGTTCGCCGACAGCGTGCTGAACTGGGATGAGGTGGTGGCCTGCCATGCGCTCACCGGCGACATGGATTACCTGCTGCACATCTACGTGCGCGACCTGGAGCACTTTTCCAGCTTCCTGCTCGACAAGCTGCTCAATGCCGCCGGCGTGGCCGACGTCAATTCCAGCTTCGTGCTGCGCACGGTGAAGGATTTCCGCGCGCTGCCGTTGTCGCAGTTGGAATGACGCGGATCGCCCTCCCGATCGCACGGTAGAGCCGACCATTGGTCGGGTTCGTGGAGACCAGAGCCAGGAGCCGCCGACCAACGGTCGGCTCTACCGGTGGCGGGGCTTCAGCCCTCGCACTTTTCCTTGCGCCCCATCAGCTTGCCCACGCGCGAGGGCTCATCGCACTTGGGCGGCGGCGGCGGCGGCGGGGCCAGCGCGGCCGCACGCGCCTTCTGCAGTTGCTGGACCTTGGCGCGGATCTGCGGCATCGCCGCCATCGCGGCCTTCTCGCCTTCCAGGATCGCGTTGTTGCGCTGGCCGAAATCGGCGGCGCCGATGTCCAGCACCTTCGGCCGGATGATCACGTCCGCGCGCGCCAGTTCCTGCTCGCCCAGGCGCTGGCCCATGATCGAGATCGACTGGTTGACGATGCCGAGCATGCCGGTCGGCGCCTTGCCGCTGGCCTTGCTGGAGATGTCCACGGCGATCACGATGTCCGCGCCGAGCTGGCGCGCCGCATCCACCGGCACCGGGCTGACTACGCCGCCGTCGATGTAGTTGTACTTGCCGATCTTCACCGGCTCGAACACACCGGGGATGCTGCTGGAGGCGCGCACGGCCTGGCCGACGTTGCCCCGCACGAACACGGTGCGCTCGCCGGTTTCCAACTGGGTGGCGACCGCGGCGAAGGGCTTGCTCAGCTTTTCGGCGGGACGGTTGTCGACCTGTGCGTTGACGTAGTCCTGCAGCTTCTGGCCCTGGACCAGGCCGCCGGAGAACAGGCGCACGTCGCGGATGCTGGCTTCATCCAGGGCCACCGCCTTGGACTGCATCTGGAACGCGTCCATGCCGCTGGCATACAGCGCGCCGACCACGCTGCCGGCGCTGGTGCCGGACACCACCACCGGTTCGAAGCCGTTGGCCTCCAGCATCTTGATCACGCCGATATGCGCAAAGCCCTTGGCCGCGCCGCCGCCCAGCGCGATGCCGATCTTGACCGGCTTGGCCGGGGTCACCGGCACAGCCGCCGGCGGCGGGGTCGGGCGCACGGGGTCACCGCCGCAACCGGCCAGCAGGCCGAGCAGGGCAACGGACAGCGTCAGGCGGGTACGGCGCAGTGAAGTCATCGGCGTGGCAACTGAATGGGCATCAAGGGGCGCCAGCATACCGAAGCGATGGCGCGCCCGGCAGAACAGCCGGGCAGGGCATTCAGGCCATGACCGGGGAGGTCAGGCCGCGACGGCCGTCACAACGCGCGTGCCCGGGAGGGCGTAATGAATAGCGGTTGTTTGCGGCTCTGTTGCTGTACTGCAACAATTGTCTGGTAGCGCCGGTCCACCACCCCTCCCAACACAGCCTAAACGCCATGTTCCCGAACCGCACTGCCCACGGCCGTTTCCCGTCCGTGCACCCGCTCGTTGTCGCCCTTGCCGCCCTGCTGCCATTGACGGCCGCAGCCCAGGACGCCCCCGCCGCCAAGGATCCGGTCGCCCTCGATACGCTGCAGGTCACGGCGCAACGCCGCGTCGAAAACGCCAAGGACGTGCCGGTCTCGATCTCGGCCATCCAGGGTGAAAAGCTCGACGTGCTCGGTTCGGCCGGCGATGACATCCGCTTCCTGTCGGCGCGTGTGCCCAGCCTGAACATTGAATCGTCCTACGGTCGTGCCTTCCCGCGGTTCTACATCCGCGGCCTGGGCAACACCGATTTCGACCTCAATGCCTCGCAGCCGGTCTCGCTGGTGTATGACGATGTGGTGCAGGAAAGCCCGCTGCTGAAGGGCTTCCCGCTGTTCGACCTGGCCGGTGTGGAAGTGCTGCGCGGCCCGCAGGGCACGCTGTTCGGCCGCAACACCCCGGCCGGCGTGGTGAAATTCGATTCGGCGCGTCCCTCGCAGGATGCCGACGGCTACATCAAGGTCGCCTACGGCAGCTACAACACCTGGAACACGCAGGGCGCCTACGGCGGCCCGTTGACCGACCGCTGGTCGGCGCGCGTGTCCGCGCTGTACCAGCGCCGCGACGACTGGGTCACCAACACCCGCCAGGGCGCCCCGGCGCAGGGCTTCGAGGGCTATGACGAAGCCGCCGCCCGCGTGCAGTTCCTGTACGAAGGCGACGATGTCGAAGCGCTGTTCAACCTGCACAAGCGCAAGCTCAACGGCACCGCGCGCCTGTTCCGCGCCAACATCCTCAAGCCGGGCACCAACCAGCTGGTCGAGAACTTCGACCGCGATGAAGTCTCCACCGATGGCCAGAACTTCTCCGACCTGGAAACCTGGGGCGGCAGCGCGCGCCTGAAGTGGGATCTGGGCCGCGTGACGCTGCACTCGATCACCGGTTACGAGACCGCCGAATCGCTGAACCACGGCGACATCGACGGCGGCTACGGTGCCAGCTTCCTGGGCGCCGGCAACTACGGCCCGGGCAACATCCCGTTCGCCTCCGAATCGGCCGATGGCCTGCCGCACCACCGCCAGTGGACCCAGGAATTCCGCGTGGAATCCAATGAGTGGGGCCGCTTCGACTGGCAGGCCGGCGTGTTCTACTTCGATGAAGATGTCACCATCGACAGCTTCAACTACGACTCGCTGACCCCGGGCAATCCGCAGACCGGTCACGCCGTGCAGCAGCAGCGCAACAAGGCGTGGGCCGCGTTCGCCTCCGGCGATTTCGACGTGACCGAGCGCTTCAAGCTGCGCGGTGGCGTGCGTTACACGCAGGACAAGAAGGACTTCAGCGCCAGCGTGCTGCAGGCCGTGCCGTTCGGTACCCCGGTCAGCGGCCCGTACATCGCCAGGACCGACGTCAACGACGTCAGCTGGGACCTGAGCGGCGTCTACCAGATCACCGACAACCTCAACGCGTATGCCCGCGTGGCCAAGGGCTTCCGCGCGCCGTCGATCCAGGGCCGCCTGGCCTTTGGTGGCGTCTCGCAGGCCGATTCGGAGAAGGTGATCTCCTACGAGGCCGGCATCAAGGCCGACCTGTTCGATCGTCGCGCGCGCCTGGGCTTCAACGTGTTCCGCTACAACGTTGATGGCCAGCAGCTGATCGCCGTGGGTGGCACCAACAACACCGCGACCCTGCTCAATGCCGACAAGACCCTCGGCCAGGGCGCCGAGCTCGACTTCGAAGCCTACCTGACCGACCACGTGCTGCTGACCCTGGGCAGCAGCTACAACGACACCGAGATCAAGGACAAGGATCTGGCGGTGGCGATCTGTGGCGGCGGCTGCACCATCACCGACCCGACCACGGTCATCGATGGCGGCACTTACGCACTGGTCAACGGCAACCCGCTGCCGCAGGCGCCGAAGTGGATCCACAACCTGACGTTGCGCGCCGGCTTCCCAGTCAACGATGCCAGCGAGTTCTACGTCTACACCGACTGGGCCTACCGCAGCGAAGTGAACTTCTTCCTGTACGAGTCGCCGGAGTTCCGCAGCCGCTCCTCGCTGGAAGGTGGCCTGCGCCTGGGCTACAACTGGGATTACGGCCAGTACGACGTGGCCGTGTACGGCCGCAACCTGACCGACCAGGTCCGCGTGGTGGGCGCAATCGACTTCAACAACCTGACCGGCTTCCTCAACGAGCCGCGTACGTTCGGTCTGGAGTTCACCGCGAAGTTCTGATCCACGTCATGCGGTAGCGGTAGGTGCCCACCGTTGGTGGGCACGTTGAAAAACGAAGAACGGCGCGGAGAAATCCGCGCCGTTTTCTATTCCCCGGCCAGCAATCCGCGGCATTCCACGTAAGATCAAAGGCATGGACGAAACGGACTACAAGCGATCTACACGGCGATGGGCGTTCCTGTTCTGGGCGGCCATGGATGCGGTACAGGTCGCTTTCTACGCCTTGTCGGCACTGCAACGCGGACGTATTCCCTACGTCGATGATGCTCATGGGTCCCTGGCCGTTCTGCAAAGCCATGGGTACGCCACCCTGCTGACGCTGGTGCCCAGCTGGATGCTGCAGGCAAGCCTGATTGCATCGGCTGTACTGCTGCTGCGTCATAGCCGATATGGCGTGCTTCTGGCGTACGCGCAGATACCGTTGCGGCTGATGTTTTTAGTGCCGTCGGTGCCCTTTGCGTTGTCGGCGCTTCAGGGCCTCACCATGGCCCCGACCGCCAGCGTGCTGATGGCGGTGGGGCTGATGTTGGTGATCGAGCTGCTCAAGATGGGGACGCTGCGTCGAAAACCTGGTCTCTCTGCTGTTTACGGCACCGTCCAGTAACGTGCCGCGCCGTCACTGGTCGCCTTACAGCGCGCTCGCCGGCCGCACCTTCAACACCGCTTCTTCAGTCGCGCAATCCCGTGCCGAATGCAGCCCCGCCTTGCGTGCCGCCACGATTTCCTTGCGTGCAGCCAGCAGGTCGCTGTTGAAGGCGGCATTGTCATGCAGGCGTGCCACAGCAGCAGCGCCCATGAAACGGCCTTCCAGAATGTCGCTCTGCCAATGCACGTTGCAGACCAGGCGGCTCTCGCCGTAGTTGCGGCCGCGTGCCTGGATCGCATCGGCGCGGTCCGGGGCGATCTCCGAGAGGATCAGGGCCCAGGCCCAGCCGATCGAGGTGTGGCCGGACGGATAGGAGCCGTTGCCGCGCAGGTCCTGCTCGTCTTCCGGCGAACAGGTCGGTTCGTTGTTGACCATGAACGGCCGCGCGCGCTGGTAGTGCTTCTTCGCCGTGCGGGTGGCCGCGCTGGCATCGATCCGGCTGCGTTCGAGCAGGCGGTACAGGGCCGGCGTCTTCACCGCATCCACGTCGACATCGATCGCGCACGAGAACTGGTTGGCACCGGCCGGGAAGGCGAGTTCGGCGTCGCGGTGGGCCTGTTCGAAGCGCGGGCTGCCGCGCAGGGCACGGGCTTCACGGCTGACCTGTTCGTCCAGTGCGAAGCTGGCCGAACCGGCGGCCGGCGGTGCCGGTACCAGTGCCAGGCTGTCCGGCACGGCCGTGCTCTGCAGGTAGCCGACCGCCTTGGTGGTGACCGAGGCTTCCACCGCCGTGGTGCGCGGCGCGGCCGTTGACGAACAGCCGGCGAGGGCGGCGAGCAGGGCGGTCACCAGCAGCGGGCGAACGGCAGCAGAGCGCAGGGACGACGACATCGGCAGGTCTCGGAGAGGGGGAGCCGCATGATCGCAGCTTCCTCTGGCAACGACAGCGGCCGTTCGTCATCCGGCCAGATCCGGCATGGCCGTGCCCCGGATGACGGAAACCCGCGACTGGTTCACGGATTTCATGGGTCGCACGACATAGCGTCATCGCAGGCGCCATCGATCGTCATATCTCCATGGATATATGCACCCCATGGCAACGCGGCAGCGCCGGTCATCAGGGGGATCACCTGCAAGGAGACAGCGGATGCGAAGCAACGCGGGAAGGTGGGGTGGCGGTCTCGCCCTGGGGCTGATGCTGGCGTGCGCGAGCGTGCACGCGGCCGATGTGGTGGGCGTGGCGTTCGTGCACGGCACCGGCAAGCAGACCGACGCACGTACGGACTACTGGCAGCCGGGCATCATCGACACCGTGCGCCAGGGGCTGCCCAACAGCAGCAACTACACCGTCATCAACTGTGATTTCGAACAGTACATGTGGACGCCCGAGGCGGCGGGTTGCCTGGCCGGGCAGCTGACCACCTTCATCAACAGCAAGGGCATCACCAAACTGGTGGTGATCACCCATTCCAACGGCGGCAACGTGGTGCGCTGGGTCCTCTCCAACCCCACGTATGACAGCCGCTATCCGAAAATCATCCAGACGGTCAGCAAGGTCACTGCGCTGG
Organism: Stenotrophomonas sp. TWI273; assembly: GCF_039674765.1. Lineage (NCBI taxonomy): Bacteria > Pseudomonadati > Pseudomonadota > Gammaproteobacteria > Lysobacterales > Lysobacteraceae > Stenotrophomonas > Stenotrophomonas sp. TWI273. The sequence goes on along the minus strand of NZ_JBDJOA010000005.1, from coordinate 250,201 downwards.
CGCCGTCCTCGGCCGGCACGCCGCTCGCCGACGCGGTGCTCAACGGCAACGTGTTCGAAACCTCGGTGGGCTGGCTGCTGGGCTACAAGAGCGATGCCGTGCGGCAGCAGCAGGTGGGCCACATGGCCACCTACAACGCGCAGAACCTGTACGGCACCGCCGGCCGCCCTGCGTTGCCCAAGCCGTTCCGCGCCGTGGTCGGCTCGGATGTGGAATCGGCGGTGTGGGACAGCAACAGCTACTGCGGTGGCTATGCGCAGAACGTGGGCCTGGAGTTCACCCAGAACTGGTTGAACAGCTGCTCGGACGGCTTCCTGGAGTGCAGCAGCCAGAAGGCGGCCGGTACGACCTGGTTCACCGACACGCAGCGCACCCGGGGCGCCGAGCCGCTCAGCCACAACCAGAGCCGGCGCGAATGCTTCGGCCTGGGCACGATCCTGCGCAACGACCTGACCCTGTGAGGAGCCTCCCGATGATGCGACAGACGACGATCGCGGTGGCCCTGCTCGCCGCCCTGGCAGCCTTGCCACTGCAGGCGGCACAACCGTTGCTGGCCGCCCGCGCCAGCGACCAGGTCCCGCGTGCGGTAGAGCGTGCGCCCCTGCCGGCCGGACCGGTGGAGCAGGCACCGCTGAGCTTTGCGTGGGCGCTGGATCCCGCCCAGGCACTGGCCGCTGCGCCGGCCTTCATGGCCAGCAGCCGCAGCTACTGGGAGATGGTGGACGCGCCGGCGCTGCAGCAGGGCCTGGCCTTGCCGCTGACCGCGCCCGACGCGGTGATCCAGCTCAGTCCGGTGCAGGGCGCGCGTGCGCTGGATACCACCCAATGGCAGGTGCGTGACCCGGCCGGTGCGCTGGCGGTGGCCCAGGTGGTCGATGAGCAGCAACTGCGCGCGGCCGGGATGTCGGTCGGCACGGGCACGGCCATGGTCCGCACGGGCACCACATCGGCGGTCGGCAGCTACCGGCTGCAGAGCACACAGGCCCAGGGCCGCTACGTGGTGCAGGTGCTGGAACCCAACAGCCCGATCGCCCTGCAGCTGCAGGCGAGCAGCGAACGGGTGCTCGCCGGGGGCACGCTGGCGCTGAGCGCGCGTCTGGTCAACGACGGTGGCGCGGCTGCGGCACGGCCCGCCCGTGCCAGTACGCGGCCGCTGCCGGCCGTGGGCGAGGCCCTGCTGGTGGCGCCGGATGGCCGCAGCTGGCCGGTGCCGCTGGTCGCCGCCAAAGACGGTCTACGTGCCCAGGTGACGGTGCCGCAGGACATCGGCACGGCGCAGGGGCTGTGGGAGCTGCAGGCGTTCGTCAGTGCCGACGGCGTGCAGCGCGATGCCAAGGTGGCGTTCGCGGTGGCGCAGCCGACGGCGCGCTTCCAGGGCCAGGTCGAGGCGGATGCCAGCCGCCGCGAGGTGCGCCTGCCGTTGCAGATCGGTGCGCCCGGCCGCTACGAGGCGCGCGGTACGCTGTATGCCACCGGCCCGGACGGGACGCTGCGGCCCGTCGCGCAGGCACACAGTGCGGCGTGGTTCGCGACGGCAGGGGCGGGTGAGCTGCGCCTGCCGTTCGCCAGCGTGGCGTTGCCGAGTGGCTATGCCGCCCCGTTCGAAGTGCGCGACCTGCAGTTGCAGGACCAGAGCCGGATGGCACCGATCGAATCGCGTGCGGTGGCGGTGAGGTTCTAGGCTGCGTGACCTAACCCGCGAACGCACTCAATCGGCCGGCCTGATCCACCACCCGGATCGGGCCGCCGAACAGCTGGGACAACGGTGCATCGCGCAGCAGCTCCGCGCGCGGGCCGTCAGCGAGGATCTTGCCGCCGCGCAGCATCACCACCCGCTCGATCTCAGGGATGATCTCCTCGATGTGATGAGTGACCAGCACCAGGGTGATGCCCTGGCGGGCGAGCTCGCGCATGGTGGCGATCAGCTGCTCGCGCGCGATCAGGTCCAGCCCGGTGGAGGGTTCATCCAGCAGCAGGGCCTGCGGGCGGTTCACCAGCGCCCGGGCGATCAGCACGCGCCGGGTTTCCCCGGCCGAGAGTTCGGCATAGCCGCGCTGCAGCAGCGGCAGGGCACCGGTCATGGCCAGGGTTTCACGGGCGCGCTCGCGCATCTCCGGGCTCACCTCGCGGAAGGCCGGCACCACGAAGCTGGCGAAGAAGCCGGTCAGCACCGCCTCTTCCACGGTCAGCCCGGGCATGTCGGAAAGGTTGCTGCTCAGGTCGCCGGTGACGATGCCCAGCTGCGAGCGCAGCCGGTCCACCTGCCAGCGGTTCTGGCCGAGCACGCGCACCGCCACCGTGCCATCACCGTGCGCCAGCGGGTACAGCTCGCGGGTGATCAGTTTGATGAAGGACGACTTGCCGCAGCCATTGGGGCCGAGCAACGCGGTGTGCTGGCCCTGTTCGATGCGCAGGCTGAGATCGTGCAGGACCCGGACCTGGCCGCGGATGACACAGGCGCGGTCGAGCTCGATCAGGGGGACGGGGGAGGCCGGCACCGCCGGTGAGGCTGCGACTGTCATGAATGCGGGGGCATGCTCACGAAGGTAAGGGGAGAACTGAATGACTGCGCAAAAATGGCATCGAAGGGATGAAGTTTGCAACGTCTGGCCCCATCATGTCCGAAGGTATCCCTGTTTCCTTGACGGCCGACTGCGGCCCGGAGTCCTGCGATGTTCGATACGCTCCTCAACTTCCTGACCGGCGGTGTCGTCGGCCTCGGCTGGTGGGGCATGGGTCTGGTGTTGCTGGTGTTCACCCAGCTGACCATCTTTGCCGTGACGCTGTATCTGCACCGCAGCCAGGCGCACCGGGGGGTGGATTTCCACCCGGTGATCGCGCACTTCTTCCGCTTCTGGACCTGGCTCACCACCTCCATGATCACCAAGGAGTGGGTGGCGATCCATCGCAAGCACCACGCCAAGGTGGAAACCGATGAAGACCCGCACAGCCCGGTGACCAAGGGCATCGGCATGGTGTTCTGGCGGGGCGTGGAGCTGTACCGCGAGGCCCGCGCGATGCGCGCGGACATCGAGCAGTACGGCCGCGGTGCTCCGGATGACTGGATCGAGCGTCACCTGTACACCCCGCACGCCAATCTCGGCCCTGTCGCGCTGCTGGTGATCAACAGCGTGCTGTTCGGCCTGCCTGGCGTGGCCCTGTGGGCGATCCAGATGGCCTGGATCCCGTTCTGGGCCGCCGGCGTCATCAATGGCCTGGGCCACTGGTGGGGCTACCGCAACTTCGAATCGGCCGACACCTCCACCAATCTGACGCCGTGGGCGTTCTGGGTGGGCGGCGAAGAGCTGCACAACAACCACCATGCCTTCCCGAGCTCGGCGCGCTTCTCGATGCGCCGCTGGGAGTTCGACATCGGCTGGGCGGTGATCCGCGGCCTGCAGGCGGTGCGTCTGGCCAAGGTGCTGCGCGTGGCGCCGAGCATGGACGTGCGCCCGAACATCGCCGTGCCGGATGCGGAAACCCTCAAGGCCCTGCTGTCGCATCGCTTCCAGGCGATGACCGATTACCAGCGCAACGTATTCGTGCCAGCCCTGCGCGAAGAGGCCGCGATGGCCGGCGCCAAGCTGCGCAAGCTGCTGCCGCGCCGCATGCGCCGTGGCCTGGTCAACGACGGCCGCTGGCTCAAGCCGGATTGCCGCGCCCAGCTCAGCACGTGGGTCGAGCAGCGCCCGCGGATCCGCGTGCTGGTCGAACACCGCGCGCGTCTGGCGGCCCTGCTGGAAGCGCGCGGTAATGACGCCGCCGAGCGCTTGAAGCTGCTGCAGGCCTGGTGCCATGAAGCCGAAGCCAGTGGCATCGCCGCGCTGCAGAACTACGCCGCGCGCCTGAAAGGCTACGCACTGACGGCGCACTGATCGGTGCGCTTCCCAACCGGGAACGTCTCCGCGAAACGCCGCCTTGTGCGGCGTTTCGCGTGTCTGGGCCTGGCCGTGGGCCTGCTCGGCGCGACGGCACAGGCGCAGGTCACGGATACCGGCAGCTACCTGCAGCGCATGGACACCGACGGCGACGGCCGGGTCAGCGTGGAGGAATACGTGCAGTGGCTGCTGTACGCCTTTGACCGCATGGACCGCAACGGCGATGGCGTGCTCAGCGCCGATGAGCTGCCCGGTGGCAAAGGCCCGTCGATCACGCGGGAGCAGCAGCGGCAGACGCTGATCCAGCGGTTCCACAAACAGGATGCGAATGGCGACGGGTATCTGAGTGCGCGCGAGTTGGCTGCGCCGCCGCGCTGAACGTCGCGCCCGGACCGCCGCGAGGCAGCGCACGCTCTACCGCGGTTCATCGGGGGACGCCTTAGAATCCCCCCATGCCCGAGCTTCCCGAAGTAGAAACCACCCGTCGCGGCCTGGCCCCGCACCTGGAAGGCCGCAACGTCCACGGCGTGATCCTGCGCCGGCCCGACCTGCGCTGGCCAATCCCGCCGGAGATCAGCACGCTGCTCCCCGGGCAGGCCATCCAGGGCGTGCGCCGCCGCGCCAAGTACCTGCTGCTCGATACCGCCATTGGCAGCGCACTGCTGCACCTGGGCATGTCCGGCAGCCTGCGCGTACTGCCCGGCGACACCCCGGTGCGCGCACACGACCACGTCGACATCAGCCTGGACAACGGCCGCCTGCTGCGCTTCAACGACCCGCGCCGGTTCGGCAGCCTGCTCTGGCAGCCGGCCGGGGAGACCCATGAGCTGCTGGCAGCGCTGGGGCCCGAGCCGCTGGATGACGCGTTCGATGGCGACTACCTGTTCGCCCGCAGCCGTGGCCGCAGCGCCTCGGTGAAGACCTTCCTGATGGACCAGGGCATCGTGGTCGGGGTGGGCAACATCTATGCCGCCGAAAGCCTGTTCATGGCCGGGATCAACCCGCTGCGCGAGGCCGGCAAGATCTCCCGCGCGCGCTATCAGCGCCTGGCCGATGCGGTGAAACAGATCCTGGCCTACGCCATCACCCGCGGCGGCACCACCCTGCGCGATTTCATCAATCCGGACGGGGCGCCGGGGTACTTCGAGCAGGAGCTGCTGGTGTACGGGCGTGAAGGCGAGCCCTGCCGCCAGTGCGGCCGGCTGCTCCGCCACGCCACCATCGGCCAGCGCGCCAGCGTCTGGTGCGGGCACTGCCAGCGCTGAATCGTCGCGCGGCTGTCGCCCACCGGGCGGTATAGTCCGCCCAACGTCACCGGCGGGGGTGTGCGATGGACGAAGCACCGGATATCACCGTATGGCTGGATTCGGCCCGGGCGGGCGACCGCGCCGCGCTCGACCGGGTCCTGACCCTGCTCTATCACGAGCTGCACAGCATGGCCCGCCGGCAGCTGGCCGGACAGCAGGGACGCACCCTGGATGCCACCTCGCTGGTGCACGAGTCCTACCTGAAGCTGCTCGGCTCCCGCGGCGCGGCCCGCTTCGAGGATCGCGCGCATTTCTTCGCCTACGCCGCCTCGGCGATGCGCAGCGTGGTGGTGGATTACGCACGCAACCGGCTCGCGCGCAAGCGCGGCGGTGATCTCAAGCGGGTGGAGCTGCCGGAGAACAGCAGCAGCGGCGTGCGTCTGGATGAAGATCTGCTGGCGCTGGATGTGGCGCTGGCCCAGCTGCATGCGGTGGATGCACACCTGGCCAAGGTGGTGGAACTGCGTTACTTCGCCGGCCTGTCCGAGCAGGAGATTGCGGATCTGTGCCAACGCTCGGAGCGCAGCATCCGCCGCGACTGGCAGAAGGCGCGCATGTTCCTGCTGGCTTCGGTCGGGGAGCCCTGAAAGGCCACGCATCGTCCGGGGAGAGGACCGATGGAGGCGTCACGCTGGCGGCAGTTGTCCTGCCTGCTGGATCAATTGCTGGAACTGCCCGAACCGGCGCGTGAGCAGCGGCTCGCGCGCCTGCGTGTGGAGGATCCGGGCCTGGCCGACGATGTGGAGCGCCTGCTCGCGCATGAGCGCGACAGCCACGAGTTCCTGGCCCAGCCGCTGTGGACCGCCGCGCCGGAGGACAGCCGGGTGGGCACGCGCGTCGGCCCCTACCGCTTGCTCCGGCCCCTCGGCGAGGGCGGGATGGGTGAGGTCTGGCTGGCCGAGCGCGCCGATGGCCTGTATGAGCGCCAGGTCGCGCTGAAGCTGCTGCGCAGCGGCTACGCCGATCCCGGCCTGCGTCAGCGCTTCAGCCGCGAACGCGAGATTCTGGCGCGGCTGCAGCACCCGAACCTGGCCCATCTGCTGGATGCCGGCGTGGATCTGCAGGGGCAGCCTTACCTTGCGCTGGCCTACGTGGAAGGCGAGCCGATCACCGAGCACTGCCAGCGCCTGGCGCTCCCGCTGGAGCGGCGGCTGCAGCTGATGTTGCAGGTCTGCGCGGTGGTCAGCCATGCGCATGCCAACCTGATCGTGCACCGCGACCTCAAGCCCTCCAACATCCTGGTCACGGCCGAGGGCGACGTGAAGCTGCTGGATTTCGGCATCGCCAAGCTGCTCGACGATGACGAGGGCAAACCGCCCGTGCATCCTCCCACCGAAGCGCGGGCGTTCACCCTGCACTACGCCGCGCCGGAACAGGTCCGCGGCGAGCCGGTGTCCACGCTGACCGATGTGTACTCGCTGGGCGTGGTGCTGTTCGAGGTGATCACCGGGCAGAAGCCCTATCGCCTGCGCCGGCACAGCGATGCCGAGTGGGAGCGCTCGATCCTGGAGGTGCAGGCACCGCGCGCCTCGGCCGTCATGGCGCGCGTGGCCGCCGCCGGTGGCGAACAGGCCGGGGCAGCCCGGCGACTGTCGCGGCGCCTGCGCGGCGATCTGGACACCATCCTGCTCAAGGCCCTGCAGAAGGATCCTGCGCAGCGCTACGCCTCGGTGGAAGCCCTGGCCCAGGACCTGCGCCGCTTCCTCGAAGGCCGTCCGATCCACGCGCGCCCGCAGCATGTGGGCTACCGGCTGCGCAAATATCTGGGGCGGCATCGCTGGGGCGTAGCGTTGGGCAGCATGGCCGTGCTGGCGCTGCTCGCATTGGCATTGACTGCGTTGTGGCAGATGCAGCAGGCGCGGCGGGAGATCGCGCGTGCCCAGGCCATGCAGGATTTCACGGTCGGCCTGTTCGATCGCGCCGCCGGCGTGCGCCATGGCAGCTTCGATCTGCGCCAGCTGCTGGCCACCGGTCAGCAACGCGGTGAGGCGGAACTGCGCGATCAACCGCTGTCGCTGGCCGAGCTGGAGGGCGTGATCGGCCGGCTGCGGATCGGCATGGGCGACTACCAGCTGGCGCTGCAGACGCTGGACCGACAACGCGCGCTGCTGGAGGAGGCCGGCGAGGTGCCGCCCACCCTGCAGCTGGAAGCGGTGACCCAGCGCGGCCGTGCGCTGCGCATGCTGGGCCGCTCGCGCGAGTGCGTGACCCACCTCACTCCGATGCAGGCGCTGGCCGCCGAGTACCGCCTGCGGCTGCCGGCGGCCGTGGCCGAGTACCACACCCAACTCGGGCGCTGCCAACAACTTCTGGGGTACCGCGACAACGCCCGCGCCGCCTTCGAACAGGCACGGGTGCTGCGGCGCGATGTACTGCGCGATACCCCCGGCACCTCCGAGAGCCTGGCCGACCTGGCCGCACTGGACAGCGACGATGGCCGCGCCCCGGCGGCACTGGCCGGCTACCGGCAAGCGCTGCAGCTGCTGCAGGCCGGTGACACCGTGCGGTATCCCCAGTTGATCGCGCTGCGCCGGCACATGGGCGAGACGCTGGCTGCGCAGGGCGATCTGGACGCGGCCGAGCGGGCCCTGAAGATCGCCAGTGCCGATGCGGTGGGCATGTATGGGCCGGATCACCCGGAAACCCTGTCGATCCGTCGCTTGCGTGCCCTGCTGGCGATGCAGCGCGGTGATCTTGAGCAGGCCCAGACCCAGCTGCAGCAGGTCCATCACCTGACCCGGCAGGCCCTGGGCGAGCAACACCGCGACACCGGGCTGACCTGGCACGCGCTGGGCCGGTTGGCACTGGAGCGCGGTGACAGCACCGTGGCGATCGATGACTTCGCCCGGGCGGTGGCGATCTGGCGACAACCCGACTGCGTGGGGCTGCTGCCGCAGGGCCTGTATGACCTGGGCGAAGCCTTGGCCCAGGCGGGGCGCTGGCAGGCGGCGCTGGCTGCCCTGCATGAGGGCCGGCAGTGGCAGGCGGCGCAACGGGGCGACGACGATGCGTCCGTGCAGCAGGCGGATCGGCGCATGGCCGAACTGGTCAGCGCCTACGGCGACCCGCATCAGGCCGGCGAGCAACTGGCGGCGCTGATGCGCCGGGTGGACCGGGCGGGTCCGTCCAGCCCGGCGCTGCAGCGCGCGCTGCAACTGGCCTGGGGCCGCAATCTGGGCCGCATGGGCCAGGCCGTGGAAGCACGCCGCGCGCTGGCCCCGTTGCTGGTGGGCGACGCCGCCGATCAGGGCAGCCGCGTCCTGCGCTGGCGCGCCCGCGCCGCGATGGCGGAGCTGGACTGCACGAGCGCACCGGCGCGTGCGCGTGAGGCGCTGGGGCAGCTGCAGCAGGAGCTGCAGGCACAGTGGCCGCAGGGCGGGCAGCTGCTGCAGGAGGTGAACCAGATGCGGCAGGCATGCGCACCGGCGCAGGTCGCGGCCGCCCCAGAGCACGCTGGCTGAACGCCGCCGCGCATTCACCTCGGCGAATTAACGTCTGCGTGCCTATGATGGCCGGCCCTCCCTTGCCATCGCTGCCTGCATGCAACGACGCGACTTCCTCCGCAATGCCTCCGTGGCCCTGGCCGCCTTCGGCCTGCCTGCACTGCCGGCGTGTGCCGCGCAGGGCAACCAGGTCGGCCTGCGCCGGCTGGGCGAGCCGCAGCCGTTCGATTTCGCCTCGCTGAAGGGGCAGGCCCGCGCGCTGTCCCAGGCCGCCTACCAGAGCCACAAGCGCACCCTGCCGGGTCCGGTCGAAGCGCTGGACTGGGATCAGTACCAGTCGATCCAGTACCGCCAGGATCACGCGCTGTGGGCCGACCAGCCCGGTCGCTACCAGGCCAAGTTTTTCCACCTTGGCCTGTACTTCCACTCGCCGGTGCGGATGTTCGACGTGACCGACGGCAAGGCGCAGGAGCTGGCCTACGACGGCGCCGCGTTCGACTACGGCAAGAGTGGCCTGAAGGGCAGCCATCTGCCGGCCGACCTGGGCTTTGCCGGTTTCCGTCTCAACACCCGCAAGGACACCGACCGCGACTTCGCCGCATTCCTGGGGGCCAGCTATTTCCGCGCAGTCGGCAAAGAGGGCCAGTACGGCCAGTCCGCGCGCGGTCTGGCGATCGATACCGGCACGGGCAAGCCCGAGGAGTTCCCGGATTTCATCGCCTATTACCTCGAGCAGCCGGCGGCCGACTCCAACACGCTGGTGGTGTACGCCCTGCTGGATTCGCCGAGCACCACCGGCGCCTACCGCTTTGCGATCACCAACGGCGATGTGCTGCTGATGGACATCGACTGCGCGCTGTACCCGCGCAAGGCGATCGAGCGGCTCGGCATCGCCCCGTGCACCAGCATGTACCAGGTGGGCGAGAACGACCGCCGCATGGCCTGGGACTGGCGCCCGGAGATCCACGATACCGACGGCCTGTCGATGTGGACCGGGGCCGGTGAATGGATCTGGCGGCCGCTGTGCAACCCGTACCACCTGCGCTTCAACATGTTCGTGGACAACAACCCGCGCGGCTTCGGCCTGCTCCAGCGCGACCGCAATTTCGATCACTACCAGGACGACGGCGTCTTCTACGAGAAGCGCCCGTGCCTGTGGGTGGAACCGAAGGGGCAATGGGGCAAAGGCTCGGTGCAGCTGGTCGAAATCCCGACCGTGGATGAAACCTTCGACAACATCGTGGCGTTCTGGAATCCCGAGGCCAAGCCGCAGCCGGGCCAGGAGCTGCTGCTCGGCTACCGCCTGTACTGGGGCGCCGAGCCGCCGGCGCGTACGCCGCTGGCACACTGCGTGGCCAGCCGCACCGGCCTGGGCGGGGTGATCGGCAAGCGGCGCGAGTACTTCTCCTGGCGCTTCGCGGTCGATTTCGAAGGCGGCGAACTGGCCGCGTTGATCGACAAGGGTGAGGTGGAAGCCGTGGTCCAGGTCAGCCGTGGCCGCACCGAGATCGTTTCGGCCCGCCCGCTGCGCGAGATCAAGGGCTACCGCGCCATGTTCGATCTGGTGCCGCCAGACGATTCCACCGAGCAGATCGACATCCGCCTGTACCTGCGCAGTGGCGGCAAGACGCTGACCGAAACCTGGCTGTACCAGTACAGCCCGCCGCCGAAGGGTGCGCCGGAGCGCACGTTGTACTGATCAAAGCGGCAGTGGGGCCTGTGCCGGGTCGATTCTTCCCTCGCCGCGCGTGATCTTCTTGAACTCCGCGCGGCTCACCGACACATAGCGCTCGTTGCCGCCGATCTCCACCTGCGGCCCGTCCTGCACCGCGTGGCCGTGCTCGTCCACGCGCACGGTCATCGTGGCCTTCTTGCCGCTGTGGCAGATCGTCTTGATCTCCTGCATCTCGTCGGCCCAGGCCAGCAGGTACTGGCTGCCTTCGAACAGCTCGCCGCGGAAATCGGTGCGCAGGCCGTAGCACAGCACCGGGATGCGCATCTGGTCGACCACCTCGCTGAGCTGCCAGACCTGGCTGCGGGTCAGGAACTGCGCCTCATCGACGAGGACGCAGCCCAGCAGGCCGTGCGTGGCGATGTCCTCGGCGATCAGCTGCTGCAGGTCGGTGTCCTGCTGGAACGCGATCCCGTCGGCCTTCAGGCCGATCCGCGAGGCCACTACGCCGCGCCCGGCGCGATCATCCAGCCGTGGGGTCAGGATGGCCACGCGCATGCCCCGCTCGCGGTAGTTGTGCGCCGACTGCAGCAGGGTGGTGGTCTTGCCGGCGTTCATCGCCGAATAATAGAAATAGAGCTTGGCCATGCCGGGATTTTATCCGCTCGGGCGCCCGGGCATGGTGCCGTGTTCATTCAGTCCTGGGAACCGGGTACGGCGGTGGGGATGCCGACCTCGACGCTGCCGGTGCCGATGGTACGCCCGGCGGCCTCCAGTTGCTGTGCCTGCCAGTGCCAGTACTGGTCAGGCTGCCAGTATTCGTCCCGATAGAACACGTCCGGTTCCACGTAACGCTTGCCACGATCATCGCGGACCAGCATGCGCATGCCTCCGACCCAGCCGGTGCGGCTGCCAGTGACCTCAAGCAGGCCACGACGCAGCTCACGCTCCTGTCGGGGCTGGGCGACCGTGTCTCCGAACTCCGCGTACAGGGCTTGGCCTTGCTGCACTGCGCGGGTCTGTTCGTCCGGGGTCAGCGCGGCCCAGTACCGCTCACGCAGCACCAGGAGGAATTCGGTCCCGCGCTCGGCCGCCAGGTCCATCCAGGCATAGGCCAGGGCCCGATCCTGATCGCCGCCCTGGCCGTTCCACCACATCTCGGCAAGCGCGGCCTGGGACAACTTGTCGGCATGGCGCGCGCCGAGCCGGTAAAAGCGCCGCGCCTCTTCGAGGCGGCCACGCGCCTGCGCCTCCTTGCCGAGTTTGCGGTAGCGCAGGTCAGGATGGCTGGCCAGAAAGGTGTGGGTGTCCTGCGCATCCTGCGCGCGCAGGTCCGGCTGACTCGACTGCCCCCACGCTGGCAGCGCGGCCAGGGCGGCGATCATGGTGCATACCCGGCTTGCCTTCCTGACGATTGCCATGCGTCGCGTCCTCTGCGTTGATCGGGACAATGGATACCCCAGCCCCGTGAAGGCGTCAATCCGGCTGGTGGCACGTCGATGCGGGCTGACCAAGGCCCGGTACAATGCCCCTCCCCTGGAGATGGCATGCACGGTCTCAATCCTCCCCAACACGCGGCAGTGATGCACTGCGAAGGTCCTCTGCTGGTGCTTGCGGGCGCGGGCAGCGGCAAGACGCGCGTGATCGTGGAGAAGATTGGCCAGCTGATCGCCAGCAAGCGCTACCCGGCGCGGCGGATCGCGGCGATCACCTTCACCAACAAATCGGCCAAGGAAATGCGCGAGCGCGTGGCCAAGCGCCTGCGCGGTGACGACGCCGATGAAGTGACGATCTGTACGTTCCACGCGCTGGGGCTGAAGTTCCTGCAGATTGAACATGCGGCCGTCGGGCTCAAGCGCGGCTTTTCGATCTTCGATGCCGACGATTCGACCGCGCAGGTCAAGGACCTGATGTACGGGGCCAAGCCGGACGACATCGAGGACGTGAAGAACCTGATCTCGCGCGCCAAGAACGCCGGCCTCTCACCCGAGCAGGCTATGGCCGCGGCGCGCAGCACGCGCGAGAAGGAAGCGGCCAGCGTCTACGAGCGCTACCAGCTGCGCCTGACTGCGTTCAACGCGGTCGATTTCGATGATCTGATCCGCCTGCCGGTGCAGGTGCTGGAAGAGAATCCGGAGATCGCCATCGCCTGGCGCGAACGCATCGGCTACCTGCTGGTCGACGAATGCCAGGACACCAACGATGCGCAGTACCGGCTGCTCAAGCAGCTGGCCGGCAGCAAGGGCAACTTCACCTGCGTGGGCGATGACGATCAGTCGATCTACGCCTGGCGCGGTGCGAACCCGGAAAACCTGCAGCAGATGGCGCGCGATTATCCTGCGCTGGAAATCATCAAGCTGGAGCAGAACTACCGCTGCTCCAACCGCGTGCTGCGCGCGGCCAACGCGCTGATCGCCAACAACCCGCACGAACACCTCAAGAAGCTGTGGAGCGACCAGGCCGACGGCGAGCGCATCCGTGTGTGGGAGTGCCGCAACAGCGAGCACGAAGCGGAAAAGGTCGCGGCGGAAATCTCCTTCCTGGCCACCTCCAAGAAGATTCCGTGGAGCGATTTCTGCATCCTGTTCCGCGGCAATTTCCAGTCGCGGCCGCTGGAAAAAGCGCTGCAGCTGGTGCGTGCGCCGTACCACATCACCGGCGGCACCGCGTTCCTGGAACGGCAGGAGGTCAAGGACACGCTGTCCTGGCTGCGTCTGCTGGTGAACCCGGATGACGATACGGCGTTCATGCGTGCGGTGCAGTCACCCAAGCGCGAAGTGGGTGCCGGCACGCTGGCCAAGCTGGCCGAGCTGGCCTCGGAAAAAGACCTGCCGATGGCGCATGCCGCCGAAGCGATCGGGGCGCTCTCGCAGCTGCCACCGCGCGCGGCCAACGGGCTGAGCCGCTTCACCGATATCCTGCGCGACCTGCGCGCGGAAATGCCCAAGCTCAGCTCCGGCGATCTGGTGCGCAAGCTGGTGAAGGATTCCGGGCTGGTCTCGGACCTGCGCAGTGCGTGCAAGGAAGAGTCGGTCTACCAGCGCCGCCTCGGCAACCTGGAAGAACTGGCGCAGTGGTTCGAAGGCGGCCCGCGGGGTGCCTCCACGGCGGATCTGGCCGCGCAGCTGGCCTTGCTCTCGCGCAACGACAAGGACGACGGCGGCAACCAGGTGCGGATGATGACCATGCACGCCTCCAAGGGCCTGGAATTCCCGTACGTGTTCATCATCGGCTGCGAGGACGGCGTACTGCCACACCAGGTCAGCCTGGACGAAGGCAACCTGCAGGAAGAGCGGCGTCTGTTGTACGTGGGTATCACCCGCGCCAAGGTGCAGCTGTGGATGAGTTACAGCAAGCTCACCCGCAAGTTCGGCGAGCACGTGCGGCTCAAGCCCAGCCGTTTCTTCGATGAGATACCCGCCGAGGAAATGCAGCGCGACGGTGCCGACCCCGTCGCCGATGCCGCGCGCAAGAAAGAGCGCGCCAGCGCGGGCCTGGCCGCGATCCAGGCCCTGTTCGACTGACCCACCGCACGGGTAGAGCCGACCGTTGGTCGGCTGCCCAAAGCGCGTCGGCTGCCGTATCCCGGCTCGAAGAGCAGCCGACCAACGGTCGGCTCTACCATGTTCCCGCAGCCGACCAACGGTCGGCTCTACCGTGTTCGGGGCGCGCATTGCACAATCGGTGTATCGCCTTCCACCGGTACCCGCATGTCCGCCGTGATCCAGACCGACCGCCTGCACCTGCGCCTGATCGACCCCGATCATGACGCGGCCGACATGCTGGCCCTGCTCAACGAGCCGGGCTTCATCCGCAACATCGCCGACCGCGGCGTACGCACCTTGGCGCAGGCGCGCGACTACACCGCCGAGCGCGTGCTCGGCAGCTACACCCTCAATGGCTTTGGCATGTACGCCGTGATCCGCCGCGAGGACGGCGCATGGCTGGGCAACGCCGGTCTGGTCCGCCGCGCCGGGCTGCCGGCACCGGATATCGGTTATGCACTGCTGTCGCAGTACGAAGGCCACGGCTACGCATTCGAAGCCGCGCGCGGGGTGATGCACTACGCACGCGATGTGCTCGGTCATGCCGATCTGTACGGCATCGTCTCGCCGGACAACGTGCGCTCCGCCGCGCTGCTGCGCAAGCTGGGCATGGAGGACCGGGGGGACCTGCTGCTGCCGCCGCCAAACGAAGACGTGGTGCTGTTGTTCGCCACCCCGGGCGCGCCGGCCCCCTGACACCGTCGACGGGCACGGCGCGGCGCTCGATCCTCGGCCGGTAGAGCCGACCGTTGGTCGGCTGCTCTCAGCCCCCCAACTGTGCGCGCAGCTCCGCCAGCTGTTCCTGCAGCTCGGCCACGGTGGCTTCCAACTGCTGCACGCGGGACTCCAGCGCCGGATTGGCACCGCTGCCGCCGCCGCCGGACGGCGCCGACCGGTACTGCTCGGCCAAGGCCTGCACGTCCACCGGGCCGGCCATCAGGTGCATGTAGCGGTCTTCGCGCTGGCCGCTGGCGCGCGGCAGCTGGATCGCCATGCCGCGCTGGATCATGCGCTCCAGGTGGTGGCGCAGTTCGTCCACGTCCTGGAAGCGGACCAGCCGCTCGCTGCGGGTCAGCAGTTCATTGAGGGTCTGCGGGCCGCGCAGCAGCAACAGGCCCAGGATGGCCAGTTGCTGGCGGGTCAGGTCCAGCGCGGCACCGGCGCGGTGCTCGTAGCGCTCGGCGCGCGAGGAGTACTGCTGGCGCGCCAGGCCCAGGGTCTCCAGCTGGCGCAGCGCGTGGTGCACATCGCCGGCCGACAGGGCCATGACCGGCTCGCGGGCGGTCTTCTGGTTGGCCGCCACCTGGGCGGCGTTGACCGTCAGCGGGTAGGCGTCCGGGGTGGTCGCCTCCTTCTCGATCAGGCAGCCCAACGCGCGGGCCTGGGCCGCGCTGAGCACGGGCAGGGCAGGGGTCTGGGTGTCGTCGGTCATGGGGCGCTCCGGGGTGTTTCAGGGGCGTGCAGCATAGCCGAGCCCCGCCTGTGGCATGAATGCCGCGGGACAAGCCGGTAAACTGGCGCGAATCTGTTGCCGGTGAATGCCATGCGTCGTAGTGCTGTTTCCCTGTCCGTGCTTGCCTGTGCCGTGCTGGCACTGAGTGCCTGCAAGCGCACTGAAACCCCGGCCGATGCCGCCCCGCCGGCGGCCGCTGCCGCGGCGAGCGCGCCGGTCGCCACCGGCGATGCCGCCGTGGCTGCCAATGACAACCTCAACGCGGTGCTGTGGATGCAGCGTTCGCAGGAGTACCGGGCAATCACCGAGCAGACCTACCGTTCGGCGGCCGATCACCTGGACAAGGCACTCAAGGAGCCCAACTGGGACGCGCTGGTGCCTGAAGAACGCGGCAATGCCGCCAAGGGCCTGAAGCCTGCCGTGGTGCTGGATGTGGATGAAACCGTGCTGGACAACTCGCCCTACCAGGCCCGCCTGGTGCGCGATGGCAAGGAATACGACGAGCTGAGCTGGGACCAGTGGGTGGCTGAAAAGAAGGCCAAGGCGATTCCGGGCGTGGTCGATTTCGCCAAGGCCGCCAATGCCAAGGGCGTGACCCTGCTGTACATCTCCAACCGCGCCGTCCACCTCAAGGAGGCCACCCTGGCCAACCTGCGCGAGCAGGGCCTGCCGGTGGCCGATGACAGCGTGTTCCTCGGCCTGGGCACCGTGGTGGACGGCTGCGAGCAGGCCGGCAGCGAAAAGAACTGCCGCCGCCGCCTGGCCGGCCAGAAATACCGCGTGCTGATGCAGTTCGGTGACCAGCTGGGCGACTTCGTGGAAGTCACCGCCAACACCAACGACGGTCGCGACGCGCTGCTGCAGCAGTATCACGACTGGTTCGGCGAGCGCTGGTGGATGCTGCCCAACCCGACCTACGGCGGCTTCGAGCCGGCCCAGTTCAACAACGATTACAGCCAGTCGCGCCAGGCCCGCCACGACGCCAAGCGCGCCGCGCTGGATTACGCACCGTGAGCCGCGCGCCGCTGCCGCTGCGGGACGAGGAGCGCCTGATCTTCGCGCTCGACGTGCCCGGCCGCGACGATGCGCTGGCCTGGGTCGATCGTCTCGGCGATGCCGTGTCGTTCTACAAGATCGGCATGGAACTGCTGGCCTCCGGCGAGTACTTCGAGGTGCTCGATGCACTGGCCGCACGCGACAAGCGGGTGTTCGTCGATCTCAAGTTCTTCGACATCCCGGCCACCGCCGCGGCGGTGATCAAGCGCCTGTCGCAGTGGCCGGTGAGCTACGCCACCATCCATGGCTGGCACCCGGCGATGATGGAGGCCTGCGCGGCCGCCAACGGCAGCGACATGCGCCTGCTGGCGGTGACCGTGCTGACCTCGATGGGCCGCAGCGACCTGGCCCAGATGGGCATCGACCGCGAGCCGGTCGAGGTGGTGGTGGAACGCGCGCTGGCCGCCCAGGCCGCCGGCATCGACGGGGTGATCGCCTCCGGCCAGGAGGCCGGGCCGATCCGCGCCGCCACCGGCGCCGGGTTCTCGATCGTCTGCCCGGGCATCCGCCCCGGGGGTCCGGTCGGCGATGACCAGAAGCGCACCGTCGGCGTGGCCCAGGCCTTTGCCGACGGCGCCGATGCGATCGTGGTCGGCCGCCCGATCCGGCTCGCCAGCGACCCGCAGGCCGCCGCGCGCGCCCTCCAGGCCGAGATCGCCCAGGCGCTCGCCGCGCGCTGAGGCGGTGACGGGGCCGGACGCTCCGTCACACGCGGTTTTTCTGTACATTCAAGGGCTTGCGCACCGAGCGCAGGGTCGGCAGGTCTGCCGGCTTGCCGCTGTCACCGAACAGGCCGCAAGATGCGGACCGGTCCGGGGAGTCCGAATTCATGTCCATGTCGTTGAAGCCGTGGCAGTACCGAGGGCAGGCGTTGGCGCTCGCCCTGTGCGGGTTGGTGCTGCTCAGTGCCTGCAGGGACAAGCAGATCGATCCGGATGCACCGGCGTCCGAGCCGGTCGCGGCCCTGCAGCAACTGGCGCAGCGGGTCGCCGACAACGATCTGGTCGGCTACGCGAAGGCAGCGGTGCCGCCCACCCAGTACGCCCGCCTGCAGGGCGCCTGGCGCCAGGGGCACAGCCGTTGGCCGCTGACCGAGCTGCCACTGGATGGGCAGTTGTTGCCGATGCTGGCCGCGCTGTCGCGGCCGGATGCGCCGCAGCGGCTGCAACGCTCGTTCGATACCCAGATCGCCGGTCAGGCCACGCAGGTCCGCCAGGCGGCCCATTCGATGGGATTGTTCGGCGAGCAGTACCTGAGCAACCAGAGCGAGTACAGCGACAGCGAGCGCGCCCATTACACCCAGGTGGTGAAGGCGCTCAGCCGCTGGGCCGCCGCGGCGCCACTGACCGACAAGCAGCGGGCAAAGACGACCATCACCCTGCTCACCGCTACCGCGCGCACTGCGGGGCTGTCCACGGATGCCGAACTGCAGGCCGCGGGCATGGAAGAGAGCCTGCGTCGCCTCGGCCCCTTCATCAAGGCCTTCAAGACCGCGCTGGCCAGTTACGGGCTGTCGCTGGACGCGGCGTTGACCGAGCTGCGTGGCGAGCTGACGTCCGAGCTGGGCGACGATGCCGTGGTGCGCATCCAGTACACGTTGGCCGGCGAGCAGATCGACGCCCAGGTGCGGATGACACGGCGCGACGGGCACTGGTATGTGACCCGCACGCTGGAAGACACCGATGCGCTGCTGCAGGCCGCCGACGCCGCGCAAGCTGAACATGATGCCCGCCAGGCCGCTGAAGCAGAGGCGGCTGCGACGGTCAAGGACGGTGCTTCTGCACCGGCTAAGCCATAATGAAGCCGATGCCGAACCAGAATCCCCTGCCTTTCCCCGGCGAAGAGCCGCCCAAGACGCCGGACGCTACGTCCTCGTCGCCCGATACCGTGCCGTCCGACGGTGCTGCCGCCCCGGTTCCACCGGCCGCTGGCGCGCCCGTGGAGGCCGTTGCCGTCGAGGCGGAGCCGTCCACTGTTGCGCCGTCCGCGATCGTGCCCGGCACCCGCCCCCCCAGCGGTCGCCCGCCGTGGTGGGCGCGCCTGCTCGGCCGTCTGGTCGAGCCGTGGCTGTCGCTGAAGATCGAACCGGAGCACCCCGGCCAGTACAACGACGGCCGCCCGGTGGTCTACGTGCTGGAGGACTACGGTCTGTCCAACGCGCTGATCCTGGACAAGGCCTGCCGCGAAGCCGGCCTGCCCTCGCCGCTGGTGCCGATCGCCGGTGACCCGACCGGGCGCAAGCGCGCCTACCTGGCCCTGTCGCGCCGGAGCAGCAGCAACTCGCTGATCCCCGAGCAGCGTGGCGCCAAGACCCACTCGGACTCGTTGGCCAAGGTCCTGCAGGCGCACCGCGCCCGCGGCGAGCTGGACGTGCACCTGGTGCCGGTGTCGATCTTCGTCGGCCGCGCGCCGGACAAGCAAAGCGGCTGGTTCGCGGTGCTGTTCTCGGAAAACTGGGCCCTGGTGGGTCGTTTCCGTCGCCTGCTGGCGGTGCTGCTCAACGGCCGCAGCACGATCGTGCGCTTTGCCCCGCCGATCTCGCTGCGCACCACGGTCGATGAGGGGCTGGACCCCGAGCGCACCGTGCGCAAGCTGCAGCGCGTGCTGCGCACCCATTTCCGCCGCATCCGCGAATCGGTGATCGGGCCGGATCTGTCGACCCGCCGCCTGCTGGTGGACAAGGTGCTCGACGCGGACACCGTGCGCGAAGCGATCGCCTCACAGGCCAAGCGCGACAACTCCAAGCCGGCCGATGCCTGGAAAAAAGCCCACGCCTACGCGTGGGAAATTGCCGCGGACTACTCCAGTCCCGTGGTGCGCTCGGCCAGCTTCATGCTCAGCCATGTCTGGAACCGCATCTATGCCGGCGTGCTGGTCCACCACCTGGACAAGTTCAAGGCGGCCGCGCCCGGGCACGAAGTGGTCTATGTGCCCAGCCACCGCAGCCACATGGATTACCTGCTGCTGTCCTACCTGCTGTACGACCGCGGCATCGTGCCGCCGCACATCGTGGCCGGCATCAATCTCAACCTGCCGGTGGTCGGCACGCTGCTGCGCAAGGGCGGTGCGTTCTTCATCCGCCGCTCGATCCGTGGCAACGCGCTGTACTCGGCGGTGCTCAGCGAATACGTGGCGCAGCTGGTCGCCGGCGGGTACTCGATCGAGTACTTCGTCGAAGGCGGCCGCTCGCGCACCGGGCGCCTGCTGCAGCCCAAGGGCGGCATGATCTCGATGACGCTGCGCGCCTTCCTGCGCCAGCCGCGCAAGCCGGTGCTGTTCCAGCCGGTCTACATCGGCTATGAAAAGCTGATGGAAGGCGGCAGCTACCTGGACGAACTGTCCGGGCGGCCGAAGGAAAAGGAATCGATCTGGTCGCTGCTGTGGTCGATCCCGAAGGTGCTCAAGCAGAACTACGGCCAGGTCGTGGTGAACTTCGGTGAGCCGATCGCGCTCAACGACGTGCTCGCCCAGCGTGCGCCGGACTGGAACGGCCAACCGGTCGGCGAGGACGAGAAGCCCTCGTGGTTGTCCGGCACGGTGGATCACCTGGCCGAACGTATCCAGGTGCATATCAACGGCGCGGCCGACGTCAATCCGATCAACCTGCTCGCGCTGGCGCTGCTGTCCACGCCCAAGCATGCGATGGGCGAGGCGGACCTGATCGCGCAGATCGAACTGTGCAAGACCCTGCTGGTCGAGATGCCGTACTCGGACCGGGTGACGGTGACCCCGCACTCGCCGGAGCGGATCATCGCCCACGCCGAGGAGATCAACGTCCTCACCCGCATCAAGCACCCGCTGGGCGACGTGCTCAGCGTGAGCGGCGACACCGCGGTGCTGCTGAGCTACTTCCGCAACAACGTCATCCACCTGTTCACGGCCTCGTCGTGGGTGGCCTGCTGCTTCCAGAACAACCGCCGCATGAGCCGTACCGGGCTGGTCCAGCTGGGCCGCACGGTGTATCCGTTCCTGCAGGCCGAGCTGTTCCTGCCGTGGACCGAAGACGAGTTCGCCCAGCGCATCGAGCAGACCATCAACGTGTTCGTGCGCGAAGGGCTGCTGCAGAACATCAACGATGACGACGGCGGCATCCTGGCGCGCAACACCGGGCAGACCGACGAAGTCTTCCGCCTGCGCGCGATCGGCCATTCGCTGCAGCAGGCGTTCGAGCGCTATTACATCGCGATCTCGGTGCTGGTGAAGAATGGCCCCGGCACGTTGGGCGCGGCCGAGCTGGAAAGCCTGTGCCAGCAGGCTGCACAGCGTCTGAGCCTGCTCTATGCGCCGGCCGCGCCGGAGTTCTTCGACCGCACCCTGTTCCGCGGTTTCATCCAGAAGCTGCGCGAACTACGCCTGGTGTGGCCCGATGAAAACAGCAAGCTGCTGTTCGATGCGCGCCTGGACGCGTGGGCAAAGGATGCGAAATTCATCCTCGGCCGCGAACTGCGCCATACCATCGAGCGTGTCAGCCCGGAAGCGGCCAAGCCGGAAGAGCCGGTCAGCACGGATTGACGGAAGCGGATGCGCCGAGGCGCATCCGGACGTATCCGCACGCATCCGCACGCATCCGGACGCATCCGGACGTATCCGAATCTAATTGCGTTCGCCAGCAATTCGTAGGTACCGACCGTTGGTCGGTACCCGCGCGCAAGCGCGGCACAAGCGTCCGCAGACCAGGCAACACGGCGTGCACCGATTGACCGACGTTGACCACCGTCCGAAGCCACATGACAGGGGTTCATGTCGCCGGGACGAACGGCAGCCGACCAACGGTCGGCTCTACCCCCGGAACATGGGCGGTGATCGGGACGAACGGCAGCCGACCAACGGTCGGCTCTACGCGGGTTCGTCCGGAATCAGCATGTCTTCCAGCTTGGCGATGCAGTCCTTCAACTGCAGCTTGCGCCGCTTCAGGCGCTTGGCGTCCAGCTCATCGTCGCCGTTGGCGGCCATGCGCAGGATCTGATCATCCAGCGCACGATGCTCCTGCCGAAGGACGGCAAGGCGGGCAGTGATATCGGCGGGTGTCATGGTGTTCACAAGCTCCGAGCATACACATCCCGGATGACCGCCGGGAGTGAACGCAGTCACTTCCTGGCCCCTGTGAGGGCGCGTTGCAGCCGGTAGAATGCGTGCATGAGCGCTGCTGTCATCCGCCTGCCCGATCCCGTCCCGCGCGCCCGCGATCCGCGTGCGCCCGGCGGTGTGCAGGACCGGCTGGCGCGGCAGCTGCGGCGCCAGGTCGGCCAGGCCATCGCCGACTTCGGCATGATCGAGGCGGGCGACAAAGTGATGGTGTGCCTGTCCGGTGGCAAGGACAGCTACACCCTGCTCGACATCCTGTTGCAGCTGCAGAAGAAAGCGCCCGTACCGTTCGAGCTGGTCGCGGTGAACCTGGACCAGAAGCAGCCGGGCTTTCCCGAGCAGGTGCTGCCGACGTACCTGGCCTCGATCGGTGTGCCGTTCCAGATCATCGAGCAGGACACCTATTCGGTGGTCAGCCGGGTGATCCCGGAAGGCCGCACGATGTGTTCGCTGTGCTCGCGTCTGCGCCGTGGCGCGCTGTACCGGCATGCGGCCGAACACGGCTACACCAAGATCGCGCTGGGCCACCACCGCGATGACAGCGTGGCCACGTTCTTCCTCAATCTGTTCCACCACGCCAAGCTCTCGGCGATGCCGCCCAAGCTGCGCAGCGACGACGGCCAGCACATCGTGATCCGCCCGCTGGCCTACGTGGGCGAGGCAGACATCAGCGCCTACGCGCAGGCGCGTGCGTTCCCGATCATTCCCTGCACGCTGTGTGGCAGCCAGGACACCCTGCAGCGCCGCCAGGTGGAACAGATGCTGCAGCAGTGGGAGCGCGAGCAGCCCGGGCGCATCGACCAGATCGCACGCGCGCTGGGTAACATCCATCCCTCGCAGCTGGCCGATCCGGCCCTGTTTGATTTCATGGCACTGGGGCGCGCCGCGGCGGCCCCGCTGCCCGATCCGCCGGCCTGGGCCGGCACTGCCCACGACCTCGGCGACGCCTCCGGCCCGGCCTGAGCCACGCCGGTGCGCCCGCCCTCCCTTTCACGCTCTTACTCTGGACGTCCATGTTCTTTCGCAACCTGACGCTGTTCCGCTTCCCGACCGCCACCGATTTCTCCGAGGTAGACACCCTGCTGCCGCAGGTGCTGCTCAAGCCGGTCGGTCCGCTTGAAATGAATTCGCGCGGCTTCATCTCGCCGTTCGGCCGTGAAGAAAAGGCCGTGTTCTCGCACCGCGTCGGCGATGCGCTGTGGCTGACCGTCGGCGGTGAGGACAAGATCCTGCCGGGCGCGGTGGTCAACGACCTGCTCGCGCGCAAGCTCGAGGAAATCGAAGAGAAGGAAGGCCGCAAGCCCGGCGGCCGCGAGCGCAAGCGCATGAAGGACGATCTGCTGCACGAGCTGATGCCGCGTGCCTTCGTGAAGAGCTCGCGTACCGACGCGCTGATCGACCTGACCCACGGGTACGTCGCCGTGGACTGCTCGAGCAGCAAGAAGGGCGAGAACATGATGTCCGACATCCGCGGCCTGCTCGGCAGCTTCCCGGCGATGCCGCTGAACGCCGAAGTGGCGCCGCGCTCGATCCTCACCGGCTGGATCGCCGGCGAAACCCTGCCGACCGGGCTGAGCCTGGGCGAAGAGTGCGAGATGAAGGACCCGGCCGAGGGCGGTGCGGTGGTCAAGTGCCAGCACCAGGAACTGCGCTGCGACGAGATCGACAAGCACCTGGACGCCGGCAAGCAGGTGACCAAGCTGGCCCTGGTCTTCGAGGACAACCTGTCCTTCGTGCTGGGCGACGACCTGATCGTGCGCAAGCTGAAGTTCCTGGATGGCGCGCTGGACCAGCTCGAGCACGCCGACGATGACGGCCGCCGCGCCGAACTGGATGCCCGTTTCGCCCTGCAGAGCGGCGAAGTGCGCCGCCTGTTCCTGCTGCTGGAAGAGGCGTTCAAGCTGAGCAAGGCGGACTGATCGGTTCCGATCAGTCCCCAGTCATGCGCCGGTCACGGCCGGCGCTATGCTGTACCCATGTCCGGATTCCTCCGCCGCCTGATTTCGCCGGCTGTCAGCACGCTGCAGCGCGATACGGTACGGCTGCGCCTGGAGGATGCCGAGATCGATGTCCTGCGTGTGCGCGATCCGCGTGCGCGCCGGATCAAGCTCAGCGTCGATGAGCGCGGCGTACGCCTGACCCTGCCACCGCGCGCCAGCCTGGTGATGGGCGAGCGTTTTCTCGACCAGCATCGCGGCTGGTTGTCCGAACAACTGCGCAGCTACCAGGCCACCAACCTGCCGCCACCGCTGGTGATCGGCGAGGCGGGGGTGCTGCCGCTGCGCGGTGAGCTGCTGCCGCTGCGCTGGGAAACCGGCCGCTACGCGCACATGCGCGTGGACGAACAGGGCGCCTGCCTGCACTGGCCCACGCGCGGGACCGATGCCACGCTGCGCCGCACCCTGCGCGAGTTCTACGAAGCACAGACCCGTGCCGATGTCGGTCAGTGGCTGCCGCGTTACCTGCCCGGCCTGCCGCGTGCACCGGCGCGGCTGCGGCTGAAGGTGATGTCCTCGCAATGGGGCTCGCTGGCCCCGGACGGCAGCATGGCGCTGGATCTGGCCCTGGTGTTGGGGCGGCCTTCGGCGTTCGAGTACGTGCTGGTGCACGAGCTCTGCCACCTGATCCAGGCCAATCACTCGCCGGCGTTCTGGGCGGAGGTGGAGAAGCGCTTCCCGGCGTGGCGGCAGGAGCGCGATTATTTTCAGGCCGAAGGACGGCGATTGAAGGCCATGCTGCGGCAGCTGCTGACCCCCACCCCGTAGAGCCGACCGTTGGTCGGCTGCGCATGACATCCAACCCCGCGATCCTGGCGCACCGACCAACGGTCGGTACCTACCGGTGTGTGGCGCATCGGCCGACCATCGATTCGTCGGGGTCTGGCGTACCGACCAACGGTCGGTACCTACCGGGTGGCGCGGGCGGTGGCGGCCTGCGCCCAGCGCGCCGCCACCCGTGGCGCGGTGATGCACACGGCCTGGTCGGTCACGGTGGTGACCGCGCGCTCCAGCAGCTGGATGTCGGCTTCGTGCTGGCGGGCCACGTGCGGGTCTTCGAAGAAGATCGCGCGCTGGCAGTGGCCTTCCAGCACGCGGTCGGCAATCTGCGCATCGCCGCCCATCGGGCCGCTCTGGTAGCGCGTCACCCATTCCTCGCCCTGCGGCCAGCCGCGGCTCCAGGCCAGTTCGTTGAGGCGCTGGCCGGTGGTGCCGGTGCCGACCCGGCGGCGGAAGCGCGACAGCACCGCGAAGTGCTCATCGGCGAAGGCCAGCATCGCCGGCTTCATCGCGTCATGCGCGATCAGGGCCAGCGTGTGCTGTTCGAAGGCGTGCAGGTCATCGGCGCCCGGGTCCGGCGCCAGGCCAGCATGCAGGCGCTCCACCTCGACCCAGTCGCGCGCGGTGGCGACGGTGGAGATGAAGGGCTTGCCGTGGATCACGCACTGGCGCTTGAGCGCGGTCGCTTCGGGAAAGACCGAGGACGGATCGACCGGGTCCATCAGGTAGATCGCGCCGTCCAGCGTGCGGTCCGGCGTGCCCATCCCGACCACCTCGGCGACCAGCTTCATCAGGCCGCCCTCGCGGCCGTTGGGGTAGCGGCGCAGCGGGGCGAAGTCCTGCAGGAAGCCCAGCCGCTGGATCGCATCGAAGGTGCGCCCGACCGCATGCAGCTCGACGCCCAGTTCGCGCAGGCCGGTATCGCTGGCACGCAGCCAGCGGAACAGCGCGGCGTGCTTGTCGTGGTGATGCAGGCGGTTCGCGGCCAAGCCGATGCGCATGAGGGCAGTCCAGAGGAAGACCGCGCCAGTGTAATCCGCTCAGGTTGCGGGGAAGCAAGCATCGAACAGTGATGGAGATCACGCGTCTTCACGCAGTTTCGTAGTTGTTGCATGGTCTCGGGAGGGGCCGTATCCGACAGTGGTGGTCGTCCGTCAATCAGGAAACCCCTGCCATGACCCTCCCCCGTTCCCCCATCGTCTCCTCATCATCGCCCGCCTCGGAGACGGGCCGCCGCATCCGTGCGCTGGCCACGGTGCTGCGCGAGGCGCCCCGGGCCGATGCCGAGGTGCTGCTGGCCGGGCTGGCGCGCATGCTCGATGCGCACATGGGCCGCGGCCACGATGATGTGGTCAGCAACCGCCGCATCCGCGACCAGCTGGACAACATCGAGCTGCTGATGGCACTGGAGATCGAGCGCGCCGGCGTGCGTCACACGCCGGTACCTGCGGTCCCGCGCGCCGCTTGAGAGGCGCGCTTCGGTAGGGCGCCGTTACGCCGAAAGCAGCTGCACGATGCTGCCGGCCGCATCGCGGCCCTCGGCCACGGCCGTCACCACCAGATCCGCACCGCGCACCGCATCGCCACCGGCGAACAGGCGCGGGTGGGCGGTCTGGAACGGCAGGCGGCCGCTGCCACCGGCCACGATGCGGCCGTTGTGGCCGGCTTCCACGCCCTGTTCGGTCAGCCAGGCCGGCGCAGTCGGCGAGAAGCCGAAGGCGATGATCACCACGTCCGCTTCCAGCAGCGATTCACTGCCTTCGATCGGTACTGCGTTGCGGCGGCCCTGGGCATCCGGTTCGTCCAGATGCGTTTCCACCACCATCACCCCGATCACTTCATCGTCCGCACCGGCTTCGATCGAGAGCGGCTGGCGGTTGAACAGGAAGCGCACGCCTTCCTCGCGGGCGTTGGCCACTTCGCGCGCCGAGCCGGGCATGTTGGCCTCGTCGCGGCGGTAGGCACAGGTCACCTTGGCCGCACCCAGGCGGATCGCGCTGCGCACGCAGTCCATGCCGGTATCGCCACCGCCCAGCACCACCACGCGCTTGCCCTCCAGGTCGGGCAGGGCGATCTGGTCTTCCCAGCCGGCAATCGGCCGGCCGTGGGCATCGCTGCCACTGACGATGCGGCTGTTCTGCACCAGGAACGGCAGCGCCGGCAGCACGCCCTTGAGGTCCTGGCCGAGCAGGCCACCATCGGTATAGCGGTACGCGCCGGTGCCGACGAACACCGCGTCGTACTCGGCCAGCAGCGCATCGATGCTCACATCGCGGCCAATCTCCACGCCGAGGCGGAACTGCACGCCCATGCCCTCCAGCACGTTGCGGCGGCGGCTGATCACCGATTTGTCGAGCTTGAAACTGGGGATGCCGAACTGCAGCAGCCCGCCGATCTGTTCGTAGCGGTCATACACCACGGCCTGGATGCCGGCATGCGCCAGCTTGTCGGCGCACGCCAGCCCGGCCGGGCCGGCGCCGATCACCGCCACGCGCTTGCCGGTGGCTTCCACCGCGCTCATGTCCGGGCGCCAGCCGGTGGCCAGCGCCGTATCGACGATGTACTTCTCCACGGCGCCGATGGTGACCGCGCCGAATTCCTCCAGCGTGCAGCTGCCTTCGCACAGGCGGTCCTGTGGGCACACCCGGCCGCACACTTCCGGCAGCGGGTTGGTGGAATGGCAGAGCGTGGCCGCTTCGTGGATGCGGTTTTCCTGTACCAGCTGCAGCCACTGCGGGATGGCGTTGTGCACCGGGCACTTCCAGCTGCAGTACGGGTTGCCGCAGTCCAGGCAGCGGCCGGCCTGGAACTGCGCGTCTTCCTTGCCGAACTTGCCGTACAGCTCGCCCCAGTCGCCGGAGGTGCGCAGTTCGACCGGGATGCGCTGCGGCATCGTCCGGGGCAGATCGAGGAACTGGAAAGCTTGCTTGCGGCTCATCGGTGGGCCCTGCGGTGGTGAGTTGCCGGCCAACGGCCGGCACTACGATTTGAGGTTGCCGGCCAGCGGCCGGCACTACAGCGGTGGGATGTACAGCGCCGGCGTGGGGCTGGCGCCGTGACCCCGGTCAGGCAGCGCGGCGCAGGGATTCGGTCAGCGATTCGATGCTGGCCGCCTTCGGTTTGACCAGCCAGAACTTGCCGACGTAATCGCGGAATTCATCGAGGATCTGCTGCGCCCAGATGCTGCCGGTCAGCTCGCGGTGGCGGCTGATCAGCGTATGCAGGTGCTGGCGGTGGTTCTCGAAGCCTTCGGCGGAGATGCGGTGGATGTCGATCAGCTCGTGGTTGTAGCGGTCCACGAAATCGCGGTCGATATCCAGCACGTAGGCCAGGCCGCCGGTGAAGCCGGCGCCGAAGTTCAGGCCCACCTTGCCCAGCACCAGCACGATGCCGTCGGTCATGTATTCGCAGCAGTGGTCACCGGCGCCTTCGATCACCGCCAGCGCGCCGGAGTTGCGCACGCCGAAGCGCTCGCCGGCACGTCCGGCCGCGAACAGCTCGCCGCCGGTGGCGCCATACAGGCAGGTGTTGCCGATGATCGCGGTGTTGCGTGCTTCGAAGCGCGCGCCACGCGGCGGGCGCACGACCAGTCGGCCGCCGGCCATGCCCTTGCCAACGTAATCGTTGGCTTCGCCTTCCACCTCCAGCTGCAGGCCACCCACGTTGAACGCACCGAAACTCTGCCCGGCGGTACCGCGGAAACGCAGCGTCAGCGGCGCATCACTCATGCCCTGGTTGCCGTGCGTGCGCGCGATCTCACCGGACAGGCGGGTGCCGATCGAGCGGTCGGTGTTGTGGATCAGGAAGCGGTGTTCACCGCCGAGCTTGCCGGCAATGGCCGGGGCCAGCAGGCCGTCCATCTGCGTGGCCAGGCTGTCCGGCGATTCGT
The DNA here is from genome assembly GCF_039674765.1 of Stenotrophomonas sp. TWI273. Taxonomy (NCBI): domain Bacteria; kingdom Pseudomonadati; phylum Pseudomonadota; class Gammaproteobacteria; order Lysobacterales; family Lysobacteraceae; genus Stenotrophomonas; species Stenotrophomonas sp. TWI273. Next base: position 222,096 of record NZ_JBDJOA010000005.1, on the reverse strand, counting down.
ACAGGCGCTGCGCGGCGCAGTGGCTGCCGGCGTACTCGGCCGGGTTGAGCAGGCGCGACAGATCCACCTTGACGCCCGGGCGCGGCGAGACCTCCAGCTGCTGCAGCAGGTCGGTGCGGCCGACGATCTCGTCCAGCGAGCGCACGCCCAGGTAGGACAGCCAGCCCCGCACTTCCTCGGCCAGCAGGCGGAAGAAGTTCTCCACGCGCTCGGGCAGGCCGGTGAAGTACTGCGCGCGCAGGCGCTCGTCCTGGGTGGCCACGCCGGTGGCGCAGTTGTTGAGGTGGCAGATGCGCAGGTACTTGCAGCCCAGCACGATCATCGGCGCGGTACCGAAGCCGAAGCTGTCCGCGCCCAGCAGCGCGGCCTTGATCACGTCCAGGCCGGTCTTCAGGCCACCGTCGGTCTGCAGCAGGGTGCGCCCACGCAGGTCGTTGGCCACCAGCGCCTGGTGCGACTCGGCCACGCCCAGTTCCCACGGCACGCCGGCATAGCGGATCGAGCTGACCGGGCTGGCACCGGTACCGCCGTCATGGCCGGACACGGTGATCAGGTCGGCGCCGGCCTTCACCACGCCGGCGGCGATGGTACCGACGCCGGCATGGCTGACCAGCTTCACCGACACCAGCGCGGTCGGATTGACCTGCTTGAGGTCGTAGATCAGCTGGGCCAGGTCTTCGATGGAGTAGATGTCGTGGTGCGGCGGCGGCGAGATCAGGCCGATGCCCGGCTTGGCATAGCGCAGCCGCGCGATCAGTTCGTTGACCTTGTGGCCGGGCAGCTGGCCGCCTTCGCCGGGCTTGGCGCCCTGGGCGACCTTGATCTGCAGCACCTCGGCGTTGACCAGGTACTCGGCGGTGACGCCGAAGCGGCCCGAGGCCACCTGCTTGATCTTGCTGCGCTTCTCGGTGCCGTAGCGCACCGGGTCTTCGCCGCCTTCGCCGGAGTTGCTGCGGCCGCCGAGCCGGTTCATGGCAATGGCCAGCGCTTCGTGCGCCTCGGGCGACAACGCACCCAGGCTGATGGCGGCGGTGTCGAAGCGGCGGAACAGGTCTTCGGCCGGGGCCACCTCGTCCAGCGGCGTGGGCGTGGGCGCGGCCTTGAGCTGCAGCAGGTCGCGCAGCGCCGACACCGGGCGGCCGTGCACGGCCTCGCAGTAGCGCTGCCAGTCCGCGGCATCACCACTGCGCGCGGCACGCTGCAGGGTCATGACCACGTCCGGGTTGTACATGTGGTATTCGCCGCCGTGCACGTACTTCAGCACGCCGCCCACATCCGGGCGCAGCAGGTCGTTCCAGGCACGCACGGTGAGTTCGCGGGCTTCGTCGTCCAGGCGCGCAAAGCCCACGCCGGCCACGCGCGAGGCGGTGTCCGGGAAGCACAGGTCGACCACCTCGTCATCGAGGCCGACGATCTCGAACAGCTGCGCGCCGCGGTAACTGGCCACGGTGCAGATGCCCATCTTGGAGATGATCTTGGACAGGCCCTTGTAGATGCCCTTGCGGTAGCGGCGGCCGATCTGCGACTGCTCGCCGCCCTTGCTCAACTGCAGGATGCCGCGCCGGCCGAGGTCGAACAGGGTCTGGTAGGCCAGGTACGGGTACACCGCGGTGGCACCGAAGCCGAGCAGACAGGCCATGTGGTGCGCGTCGCGCGCGGTGCCGGTTTCCAGGATCAGGTTGACGTCGCAGCGCAGCCCGGCGTTGGACAGGTGATGGTGCACCGCGCTGGTGGCCAGCAACGCATGCACCATCGGCCGGTCGGCGACCGGGTAGCGGTCGCTCAGCAGCAGCATCACGATGCCCTCGCGGGCGGCCGCCTCGGCCTCGGCGCAGATGCGCTCGATGCCCGCCTTCAGGCCTTCGTCCAGGCTGTAGGACAGATCGATCAGCCGGTTCTTGTCGGCGTACTGCTCCATCTTGATCAGCTGGCGCAGCTTGCGCTGGCTGAGCACCGGCGAATTGAGGATGACGTGGTTCACCGTCTCCGCACCGGCATGGAAGATGTTGGTCTCCTTGCCGAGCTGGGTGGACAGCGACATGACGCAGTCTTCGCGCAGCGGATCGATCGGCGGGTTGGTGACCTGCGCGAACGCCTGGCGGAAGTAGTCGTAGAGCGGGCGACTGTGCTGGCTGAGCACGGCCATGGGCGTGTCATCGCCCATCGAGCCGGTGGCTTCCTGCTCGGTTTCGGCCAGCGGGCGCAGGATCTGCTCGACCTCTTCGGTGCTCAGCTGGAACAGCTTGTGATAGCTGCGCAGGGTGCGCTCGTCGAACGGCTCTTCCACCAGTGATGGATCGATCAGCTCGGTCTGCAGATAGGTCACGCCCTGCTGCAGCCACTGCTTGTACGGTGCGCGGCCGCGGTTGATGCGGTCGATGGCGTCCGAGTCGAGCAGGTCACCGCGCTTGAGGTCGATGGCCATCATCTCGCCCGGCCCCAGCTTGCCCTTGCGCACCACGCGCTCGGCCGGCACTTCCCACACACCGGCTTCGGAGGCGACCAGGAAGTGGCGGTCGGAGGTGAGCATCCAGCGCGCCGGGCGCAGGCCGTTGCGGTCCAGCGTGCAGGCGGCATAGCGCCCATCGCAGGCCACGATGCCGGCCGGGCCGTCCCACGGTTCGCTGTTGAGCCCGTAGAACTCGTAGAACGCGGCCAGGTCGGGGTCCTTGAACTCCAGCGACTGGGTCGCCGGCGGCACCAGGATGCGCAGCGCCTGGATCAGGTCCATGCCGGCGCTGACCATCAGCTCCAGCATGTTGTCCAGGCTCTGCGAATCCGAGCCATGCATGGAGATCACCGGGTCGAACTCGCCGATGTCGAAGCGCGGGGTCTTCCACACCTTGCTGCGCGCCTGCGCCCAGCGGCGGTTGCCCTCGATGGTGTTGATCTCGCCGTTGTGGGCGAGCATCCGGAACGGATGCGCCAGCGGCCAGCGCGGCAGCGTGTTGGTGGAGAAGCGCTGATGGAACACGATGGCGCTGGAGGCCAGATCGTTGCGCTGCAGATCCACGTAGAAGCGGCTCAGCTTGTCCGGCAGCACCATGCCCTTGTAGCTGATCGCATTCGGGCTGAGCGTGGTGACGTAGTAATCGGCGTGCTCGCGCAGCTGCTGTTCGCTGCGGCGGCGGGCCAGGAACAGGGCCAGGGTGAAGGCGGCCTCGTCCTGCGTGGCACCGGCATCGACGAACACCTGCTCGATATGCGGCAGCGTGTCACGGGCGAGCTGGCCACAGACGCTGGGGTCGGTGGGCACCACGCGCCAGCCGACCGGCTGGCAGCCGGCGGCGCGCAGCTGCTGTTCCAGCGTGTCGCGGCAGGCCTGTGCGTCGGTGGGGTCGTGCGGCAGGAACACCACGCCGGCGGCGAACCGCGCGGCAAGGGTGAGGCCGGCCTCGGCGGCGAGCGCTTTGAGGAACACGTCGGGACGGCGCAGCAACAGGCCGCAGCCGTCACCGGTGACACCGTCGGCGGCGACGCCGCCGCGGTGGGTCATGCGCGAGAGTGCGGCGATAGCCGTGTCGACCAGCAGTCGGGACGGCTGGTCGTCGAGTTGGGCGACCATGCCGAAACCACAGGCATCTCGCTCATCTTGCGGGTCGTAAAGCCCTTGGCGGTTGCGGGGGGCCATCTCTGCCTCAATGTCGGGTGAGCGGCGACACTCGTCCCCGCTCAATCCGTTGAGCGCATCTGGAGGCACCGGATGACTCGACTAGAGCATAGTTGCTGCAACGCCGCAATACACGGTTGCAGGCGCAACCAAACCCCTGTGTTTCAGGGGTTTTCTCCGTCGCCTGTTCAGCCGCAGCGGACGCCAGCCACCACGTTCTTGGCATCCACTTCCACGTTCAGACGCTCGCCGATGAACTCCATCGTGGTCATGTCGTTCGGCTTGAGCACGCGCACGCTGGTGGCGCCGGCATCCTGCTGGGCCTGGCTGCCGAGCTCGGCGGTATAGGGCTGGCCGACCAGGCTCTGCACCTGGGTGGCATCGCAGCTGCCGACCGGCGGCGCTTCGGTCGCCTTGCCGGCTTCGTCGGTCGGCGCGGCGGCGGCTTCGGCCGCCTTCTGCGCATGGGTGGCGACGGCCTCCTGCTCGTCCATCGGCGGGGCGCTGCACGCACCGAGGACCAGCAGGGCGGGGAACAGGGCAATCAGCCCGAAAGAACGCCGCACGCGGCGGAACGACAGGGACGACATCGGTACTCCAGAAAGCGAGCCAGTAAACACTGGAGGATATCGCCAAGCGCGGCGTGAGGTGTTTGTGTTGCGTTATTGACGCGGCGCCGCACCGGCAGCGGTAACACTGCGTTTCCCTGATCCGCGCCGCGTCCATGAGCCCGAGCCGCACCACTACCCCCGAAGCCGCCGCCGCCCGCCAGGCCGGCCTGCGCTATGTCAGCGATGAACTGCCGGGCATTGCCCGCCGCAAGGCCGGCAAGGGCTTTGCCTACCGCGATGCCGATGGCGCGGCGATCCGCGATGCCGCCACCCTGGCCCGGATCCGCGCGCTGGCGATCCCGCCGGCGTACACCGATGTCTGGATCTGCGCACTGCCCAACGGCCATCTGCAGGCCACTGGGCGGGACGCGCGCGGACGCAAGCAGTACCGCTACCACGCCGATTGGGCGCGAGTGAGGGGCGATGGCAAGTTCGATCGCATCATTGCCTTTGGTACCGCCCTGCCCACGCTGCGCCGGCGCCTGCGCCGCGATCTGAAGCTGCCCGGCTTCCCACGCGACAAGGTGCTGGCGATCGTGGTGGCGCTGCTGGCACAAACGCTGGTGCGCGTTGGCAATGAAGTCTATGCACGTGACAACCGCTCTTACGGGCTGACCACGCTACGCAACCGCCACCTCGCGCTGGTCAAGGGCGGCCGGGCGCAGATGCGCTTCCGGGGCAAGTCCGGGCAGGCGCATGAGGTGGATGTGGATGACCGCGAACTGGTCAAGCTGATCCGTGGCTGCCAGCAGCTGCCCGGGCAGGCGCTGTTCCAGTATCGCGATGACGATGGCGCGGTCCAACCGGTGGACTCGGGCATGGTCAACGACTATCTGCACGATGCGATGGGCGAGGATTTCAGCGCCAAGGACTTCCGCACCTGGGGCGGCACGCTGGAGGCGATCCGTCAGCTTGCCGTGACCGAGCTGCCCGAACCCTCCAGTGAGCGCGCGCTGGCAGCATTGCAGAAACAGGTGGTATGCGAGGTCGCCAACCTGCTGGGCAACACACCGTCGGTGTGCCGCAAGGCCTATATCGATCCTTGCGTATTCGATGGCTGGCGGGCCGGCTCATTGAAGGCCCTTGCCGGCCTGCGTGGCGAGCGCCAGTGGGAACTGGCCACGCTGAAAGTGCTCAAGGCCGCGCGGCGCACCGTCCGGCGTGCCCGCGCGGGATGAGCGTAGCGGTCAGCCGCAGTAGAGTGCGGTGATGTTGTTGGTACGACCGGTTTCGATGGTCAGCCGTTCGCCGCCCTGTTCTGCACCCGGGGTGGGATTGGCCGCGCCACTGGCAGTGGCGCCACTTGCGGCACGCTCGCTGCGCACGACGATGACCTGCAAGCTGTCGCTGTCCACGCGGGCACGCTCGACCGTGGCTTGCGATGCCGCCAGGCCCACGGCGCCGCGGACCTTGTCCACGTGGCACTGGCCGGAAATGACGCCGTCGATCGGCTGGACCTGCGCGACAGGGGTGCTGCTGCAGGCGGACAAAGCAAGGACGGCCACAGCCGCGGACAGGTAACGAAGCATGCGACGCACTCCATGGGAATTGCGCTCAGGGTGCATCGGTGCCCGTATGCGGCGCATGAATCTCTACACGGTGTGGGCACGCTCCATTCACCGTCCCTGGCCGCCGGGTTGACCATAGTGGGGCTGCGCATTCCACGGCGGCCATCGCCGCGACGAACATGCGCCCGCGTGAGACCCACGCATCTGATCCGGCAACAGGAGTCGAACATGGCCACGGCCAAAACCCGTAAGACCACCGAGACCCCCACTTCCCGCAAGCGTCCGCGTCCGGCGGAGGCGGCTGCCGCGGCGGCCGAACCACGCGCCCGTACCCCGGTCGTCAAAACCGCGACCCGCAAGGCCGCCGCCACCGATCCGCGCGCTGCGCGCGTGGCGGCCCGCCAGCGCCGTCTGCAGGACCAGGAAAAGGCCAAGGACGCGCGTGCGGCGAAGAAGGCCGCGAAGGCGCCCACCACGAAGGCCGCCAAAAAGGCCACCCAAGCGGGCACGCGCCGCCAGCCGGAAAAAATGCCGGCCGAGCAGCTGGCCAAACCGGGCAACGAACACGAGATGCAGCTGGCCCCGCGTTTCCTCGCGCCGGACTACCAGGGCAGCGGCAAGCTCAAGGGCAAGCGCGCGATCATCACCGGCGCCGACTCCGGCATCGGCCGCGCGGTGGCGGTGCTGTTCGCCCGCGAAGGGGCGGATGTGGCGGTACTGCACCTGGATGAAAAGAAGGACGCGAAGATGACCCGCGAGCACGTCGAGAAAGAAGGTGGCCGCTGCGTGGTGATCGCGGGCGACGTGCGCGATCCGGCGTTCTGCAACAAGGCCGTCAAGCAGGTCGTCAAGGCCTTCGGCGGTGTCGACATCCTGGTCAACAACGCGGCCTTCCAGCTGCATTGCGATCGTCTGGAAGACCTCGAGGACGAGCACCTGCAGGAAACCCTGCAGACCAACATCGGCGGCTACATCCAGATGGCGCGCGCGGTGCTGCCACACCTGGGCGAAGGCGCGAGCATCATCAACACCGGCTCGGAGACCGGCCTGTTCGGCAGCAAATCGCTGGTGGACTACTCGGCCACCAAGGGCGCCATCCATGCCTTCACCAAGGCGCTGGCCAGCCAGCTGCTGCCACGCGGCATCCGGGTCAACGCGGTCGCCCCGGGCCCGGTCTGGACCCCGCTCAATCCGGCCGACAAGAAGGCGCCGGATGTAGCCGAGTTCGGCCAGGACAGCGACATGGGCCGTCCGGCGCAGCCGGAAGAGCTGTCGCCGGCCTACGTCTTCCTCGCCTCGCCGATCACCGCCAGCTACATCAGCGGCGTGATCCTGCCGGTGATGGGCGGGCCGCGCGGCTGATCGCCGGCGCGGGCGCGTCCACGCCGTAGAACGCGGCGATCCGTGGAATGAAGGTCTGCGGGTTGGCCCCGACCAGGTTGGTCAGCACCACGATGGCCAGCCCCTGGTCGGGGTAGACGATGAAGGCCGAGCGTGCACCGCCCATGCCGGCCACCTGGCGCTGCGGTGCACGTTGCAGCACCGCCCAGCCGGCCCCCCATGCGCCGTCGCTGCCGTCATCGAGCCGTTCCGGGGTCCACATCCGGCGGGTGCCGGCGGCGTTGACCAAGCGGTTGCCGGTCAACGCGACCAGCCACTGCGCGACGTCGTCGCCAGTGGTCAGCATGCCGCCGCCAGCCCACAGCCCGGGGGTCATGTCGTAGAACCAGTGCGAGAGCCGTGGCGCGGCGTCCGGCGCATCGGTGCGGCGCGGGAACCAGCTGTAGATCGTGGCGCTGTTGGCGATCAGGTCGTAGCTGTCGCCGAACGTGGATGACGGCATCCCGGCCAGATCGAACTGGCGCGTGGCTACGTAGCGGTCGTACGGCATCGCGGACTGTGCGGCGATGATTCGTGCCAGCAGCACGTAGTTGGTCTGGTTGTACGTGAAGCGGGTGCCGGGCGCAGCGTCTACCGGGCGTTGCGTCACGGCGGTCCAGGCGGCCGCCTCGGTCCCGCCGCCGAGCAGGCCCTGTGCATCCAGAATGTCCGGCAGTCCTGAGGTATGTGCCAGCAACTGGCGCACCCGCACCCCGCGCCACGCGTCGGGCAGGTCGGCGAGATAGGCCGAGATCGGCGCATCCAGGTTCACCTTGCCTGCTTCGGCCAGCTGCATCATCGCCACCGCGGTGAATGACTTCGTCGCCGAGTTGAGCGGAAAACGCGTGGCGCGCGTGGTCGGCAGCTTGTTCTCGACATTGGCCAGTCCGTGGCTTTCGGACAGCACCACTTTCCCGTCCTGGACCACGGCGATCTGCAGCCCGGGAATACGCAGCGCATCCATGGTCTGGCCGATGAACTGCCGGGTCTGCTGGTTGGCGGTGTCCACGTTGCCGGCTTGGGCGTGCACGGCCAGCGGGAACAACAGGGCGACGATCATGATCACGCGACGGGTGGAACGCATGCGGTGGGTCCTTGGCGAGGCGGGCGCGATGCCACGGCGGAATGCGGCAGGTCGAAGGCTTGGATGCGGGCCGGGGCGAAAAGGTTTAAGGCCCACGGGCTGTCCACTGCGCCGCCTACCGTTCGTCGGCACCCTCCATCCGGCACTTGACGACACCTGTAGTCACTGGCACGGTAGCGACACGTGTAGTCATAGGGAGAGCGTCATGCGCGGCAAGACGATCGGGGACCAGGAACTGGCCCTGCTGCAGTACATCGCGGAACAGGACCGCCCCAGTGTCGGGGAGGTCGCCACCGGCTTCGGGGAGCCGCGCGGGCTGGCACGCTCGACCGTGCTGACCATGATGGAGCGCCTGCGCGCCAAGTCGTACCTGAGCCGCAAGCAGGTGGACGGTGTCTACCGCTATGCCACCACCAGCGGCCAGGACAGCGTGGTGCAGGGGGCCGTGGCCAGCTTCGTGGAGAAGACGCTGCAGGGCTCGGTCTCGCCGTTCGTGGCGTTCATGTCGCACAAGGTGGATGTCAGCGATCAGGAACTGGCCGAGCTGGAAGCGCTGGTCGCACAGTTGCAGTCACGCAAGCGGGAGGGCTGAGTCATGGACATGATGATGAGTGAAGTGCTGATGCGGCTGGGCTGGACCAGCCTACAGAGTGCGGTGCTGGTGGCGCTGGTGTGGGGCGTGTGCCGGCTGCTGCCGCAGCTGCCGTCCGCCACCCGTTGCCGGCTGTGGTGGCTGGTGGCCGCGCAGGCCGTGCTCGGCCTGCTCTGGAGCAGCCCGCTGGAACTGGCGGTGTTGCCGGCCCCGGCGGCGGTGACGGCACCGGCGATGGCGCTGCCCGCGTTCGACGCCGCCGTGCAGGCCGCGCCGGTCACGTACGCCGCCACGGCGCTCGAGTCGGCGACGATGACAGCCTCCTGGCCCTTGCTGCTGCTGGCCGCGTGGGCTGCCGGTGTGCTGCTGATGCTGATGCACAGCCTGCGCGGTTACCGCGCCAGCCGCGCGCTGGTGCGCAGCGCCACCGAGTGCACCGACGCCGGCCTGCAGCAGGCGCTGCAACTGGCCGCCGAAGCGCATGGCCTGCGGCGCTCACCGCAGCTGAAGCTTTCCGCGCAGATCCGGTCGCCGCAGTTGATCGGCCCGTGGCGGCCGGTGCTGCTGCTGCCGGCCCGCGAGCTGCCGACGATGTCGGCGGACGATCTGGACATGGCGCTGACCCACGAACTGATCCATCTGCAGCGCCGTGACCTGTGGTGGGGGTTGCTGCCAGCGTTGTCGCAGCATCTGTTCTTCTTCCATCCGCTGGTCCACGTGGCGGCCCGCGAATATGCGCTGGCTCGCGAAGAAGCCTGCGATGGGGCGGTGGTGGCCGGGCATGATCACTGCCGCCATGACTACGGTCGCCTGCTGGTGCAGCTGGGTGTGGCGCCCCGTCCCGCCGTCGGCGTGGCCAGCGCCTCGCCGAACCTGCGCAGTCTCAAGCGCCGGCTGCGGACGCTGCAGCAGACCCGCAGCGTCCCGCGCGTGGCCTCGCTGGCAATCACCGCGCTGTTCGTGGTGATCGGTATTGCACCGTTGCGTCTGGTGGCTGCACCGCCGCCGCCGGCCGCACCCCAGGCACCGGTCGCGCCGACCGCGCCCACCCCGCCCGCGCCACCGGCCCCGGCACCCGAACCGCCGCCGGCGCCACCGCCGGTATCCGCCCCGCAGCCCCCGCAGGCTCCTGCTGCACCGCGCGCACCGGCGCCGCCCGAGGCCCTGGCTGACGACGTGAGCTTCGTGACCCACGGTAAACTCAACATCACGCGTCAACCCGCGCAGGCCTTCGTGTTGATTGGCGGCGAGAGCAATTTCGTCGATGCCTCCGTCGCTGATCTCAAGCAGGCACGACGCGATGCCGGCAACGATCAACCGGCGCTGTGGGTGCGCCGCGGCCAGGACCGCTATCTGATCCGCGATCCGGCGGTGCTCAAAGCGCTGGGACACACCCAGACGGAAGTGGCCGCGCTGGGAACGGCGCAGGCCGAGCTGGGCAACCGCCAAGCGGCGATCGGTCAACAGATCGCGGCGGCATCGTTGCAGATCACGGCCGATGCAATGGCCTCGGTGGATGTCAGCGCGGTGGTCAACAGCGCGATCCGCGATGCCGGTCTGGATGCCGCTGTCGAAGCTGACCGGGCGGCCCGCCAAGGGGCTCGCCAGTCACGTGCAGCGGCGTCGGCCGCCAGCCAGGCCGCACGCGAAGCACGTACCGCCTCAGCCAGGGCGGTGGACGCCCGCCAGATCGCGCTGGTGGCGCGTGAGCAGGCCGAACTGGGCAAGGAACAGGCGCGCCTGGCACAGCAGCAGAGTGTGGCCTCGGCGCGTGCGGTGCGCGACGTGCGCACCGCGATCGATCAGGCACTGGCCAGCGGCAAAGCGGAGCGCGTGCGCAACTGATCGCCCCGTTCGCCACGGCGGCCTGCGTGCCAGGCCGCCGGCTTCAACCGATTAGCCGCAGTTGGCCCGCACGATCCTGTTCTGTTCGTCCACTTCGATGCTGAGCCGGTCTTCGCGGAAATCCATGGTCATCGCCATGCCCGGCTTGAGCACGCGGGCATTGCGGGCACCGCTGTCCTTCACCGCCTTCTGGATCACCGCCTCGGTGGCAGTCTGCCCGGTCAGGCCGGTGAGCTTTTCCGGGTCGCATTGGGAGGCGCTGCCGGCTACCGCAGGCGGGGCGGTCGAGGTCGGGCTGTCCGGCGGCGTCGCGGCGGTCTTGGCCGGAGGGCTGCAGGCGGCCAGCGGCAGGGCACAGCCCAGGGCGAACAGAAGGTTCAGACGCATGTGGTGGTCCTCCCACGGTAAGTACCCGCAGTGTCCGTGGGCCGGCCTTTACACCGCGTCAATGGCCTGCAGCGCCAACGTCTCCCGGTCGCGCTGTTCTTCGGCCACCAGCCGCCGCATCAGCAGCGCCAGGGTCACCACGTCCTGGTGGTTGTGCTCGGCTACCCGGCGCAGGTTCACCGCACTGCCGCCGCGCAGGTAGTTCAGCCACGCAGCCGGCGCTTCCGAGCCGGGCAGATCGTCCTCGCGCACGATCTGCAGCAGCTGCCGCTCGATCGTGGCCAGCCGGCAGTTTTCCCAGGTGCCGCGATAGCGGCGGCGTGTCGGGAACAACAGATCGACGTGATCCAGCGGCGTGATCGGGCAGCGCTGCCGGGCCAGCCGATAGCGCGTCTTGAGCAGCGGGGCGTCGTAGCAGCGCCCGTTGTAACTGGAAAACACCGTGCTCGGCTGCAGCCAGCCGGCGAACTCGCGCAGCATCGCGGTTTCCGCGGCCATCGTCGTCATCAGCAACTGGCGGATGCGCAGGCCGTCGCCACGTTCGGGATGCGTGTGCCAGTCCGCGGCACCGATCATGAAGGCGCGGGTGCCGGTGCCGCCGGCCAGGCCGGTGGTTTCGGTATCGAAGAACAGCAGGTCCTGCGGCTGCACCTGTTCACCCTCGCGCTTGGCGAAGGCCAGCGACAACGGTTCGGTCGGAATGGCTTGGATAACGAACGATTCGATCAGGAACAGGCCCGGCGCGATCTCCTCACCCGGCACATGGCGGTCCTTGGCGTTCTCGCGCGCGGGGGCCGTGCTGATGCCGCGGCCGCGCAGGCCGAGCAGACGGCGCAGGCCACCAATCTCGGGCTTGCGCAGCGCCGGCGCGGGAGCAGGAACAGCGGGAACCGCCGGTGCGGTCTCGCGTGCGGCCGCACCGGTTGGCTTGTGGCGGATCTCCTGCTCGACCCAGCCGAAGACGGAGGCCGGTGCGGGCGTACGCGCACGCGCATCGTTGGCGGCGGGCGGAAGCGGGGTGCTGCCCGTGTCGCCGGGAGCGCCCGTGTCAGCGGCAGCGGATCCGCGCGCAGCGGCGATGGCGGGACCAGAGGCAGGCGCCGCTGTCGCATCACCGGCCTGCCGACGCAGCAGGCGCAGCTTGTCCAGGCTCAGGCTCACGGGGTCACCACCTCGGCGCTACGGCGCTCCTGCTCTTCAGCAGACGGCAGCGCGGCGCTGTCGAACAGATCCAGCACCTTCAACGCCAGCGCCTTGGGCGTGGTGGCATCGTCCTCCTGGCCGGCCAGCACCGGGCCCACGCAGGCCGGGCAGCCGGCCTTGCAGTCGCAGCCCTGCACCAGCTCGCGCGCGCGCAGCAGCAGCTCGGCCTGGCGCACCCAGAGCGGTTCGCTCAGGCCCACACCGCCAGGGAAGTTGTCGTACAGATACACCGTCGGCACGAACTGCTGCTGCAGCTCGATCGCGCTGGCATCGAACTCGGCGCCGCGCAGCTGCCCGCGTCCGCTCTGGTCGGCCACCGCGAACCACGCGCCATCGCCATTGCCGACCGCCTTCTGCAGATCGCGAGCATCGGCCATCACCGCCACCGTGGCGACGATGTGCAGCGCGTAGGCCGCACCGAGGAAGCCATCCAGCGCTTCCTGCTTGCTGTCGAACGCGGTCAGCAGCAGCGCCTGCGGCAACTGCCACCACACCGCGGTGGTGTGCAGCTCCTGGTCGGGCAGATTGACCGGGCCGTAGCCGATGTTCTCGTGGGTGTAATAGCGGATCTTCTTGTAGCCGGCCACGCGGCGCACCACGTGCACTTCGCCGTGGTGCGAATCGCCACGCCCGGCGATGCAGCCATCGAAGCGGTCCAGCACCTTGAGCTTGGTGAAGTCGATGCTGTCGGTGTAGTAGTCCACGTGGGTACGGGTGACGTAGGCCTTGCGGCCTTCCCAATCCAGCCGCTCCACCTGGTAGGGGGTGGACTGCACCATGTGGATGGCGCCTTCATACAGCGTCAGCGCGGCGGCGGAGTAATCCACCTCGGCGATGATCTGCTGCTTGCCGTCGCTGCGGTCCACCACCACGAAGTTGCCGTCGGCGACCGAGCGCAGGCTGACCGCGTTGGCCGGGTAGCTGTCGGCGATCCACTCCCAGCGGTCGCCTTCGCGATGCACCACCTCGGTTTCGGCCAAGGCTTCCAGGAACACCAGCGGATCGATCGGGCCGAACGGATCGCCGGCCAGGAACGGCAGCTCGAAGGCGGCGCAGCGGATGTGATCGAACAGGATCAGCGGCTGGTCCGGCGCGGTGCGCGCATGCTCGGGCGAGGCGTCGGCGAAGAAGTCCGGATGCCGCACAACGTATTGGTCCAGCGGCTGCGAGCTGGCCACCATCACGCCCAGTGCGGGCTGCTGGCGCCGGCCGGCGCGGCCGAAACGCTGCCAGGTCGCGGCGACGCTGCCCGGATAGCCATTGAGGATGACCACGTCCAGGCTGCCGATATCCACGCCCAGCTCAAGCGCCGAGGTGCTGACGATGCCGTCGATCTGCCCGGCGCGCATCGCCCGCTCGGTCTCGCGCCGTTCGGTGGGGAGGTAGCCGCCCCGGTAGGCGCGGATACGGGCCGGCTTGCGCGGGTCGTGGTCGAAGATGTCCTTGAGGTACTTGGTGAGCACTTCAACCATCAACCGGCTCTGCGCGAAGATCAGGGTCTTCAGGCCGGACTTGATCGCGATGCGGGCGATGCGGTTGCTCTGCGAGCGCGCCGAGGCCCGCAGGCCGAGATCGGCATTGACCACCGGCGGGTTCCACAGCAGCACATGCTTGGGCCCGGTCGGCGCGCCGGATTCGGTGATCGCGGTGACTGGCGCTTCGATCAGCGCCTCGGCATGCGCCTGCGGGTTGCCGATGGTGGCCGAGCACAGAATGAACTGCGGCTCCACGCCGTAGAACGCGCAGATCCGCTTGAGCCGGCGCAGCACGTTGGTGACGTGGCTGCCGAACACCCCGCGGTAGGTGTGCACCTCATCGATCACCACGTAGCGCAGGTTCTCGAAGAACTGTGCCCACTTGGTGTGATGCGGCAGGATCGCCTGATGCAGCATGTCCGGGTTGGAGACCACGATGTCGCCGTGCAGGCGGATCGCCTGGCGTGCATCGCCCGGCGTGTCGCCATCGAAGGTGAAGGCTTTCACGCCCAGGTCGCCGGCGCGGTTGAGCTCCAGCAGCTCGGCCACCTGGTCCTGGGCCAGCGCCTTGGTCGGGAACAGGTACAGCGCCTTGGCCTTGCCCTGCATGGCGGCGCTGACCACCGGCAGGGTGTAGCACAGCGATTTCCCGCTGGCGGTCGGGGTCACGATGGCCACGTGCTCGCCCCGCTGGCTGGCCTCCCAGGCCTGCGCCTGGTGGCTGTACAGCTGCTCGATGCCGCGTGCTTTCAGCGCGTTGACCAGGGCATCGGGCACATCGGCCGGGATCGGCGCGTACTGGCCCTCGCGGGCGGGAATCGTAAAGCTGCCGGTGATGCGGTCGTTATAGCGCCGCTGCAGGCGCGCGGTCAGCAGCGCACCATCGCGCGAGGGCAGCCCATCGGTGGTGGCGAGGTTGCGCTCGGCGTCCTCGGTGCGCTTGGCGAGTTCGTAAGCCATGGTCACAACGGTCTGCAAAGGACGCTATGGAAACATGACCGCGTCTCAATGTCTGAGACATCGCGATGCAGGCCGGTGAATGGTTCAGTGCCCGCCCGCGCTATCTGGACAGCTGCCAGCAACGAAATCTGAAGGCGGCGTCCGTATGCTTGAGGGAGCCCGCACACACAAGGATGGCGCCGCAGTGGCATTACGTGGACACCAAGGTGCAGTTCTGCTGGCCAGCCTGCTGCTGGCCGCCGCCGCGCAGGCACAGCAGGTGGCGCCACCCGAACCCGTGGAGCCGCCGCCCCCGACAACGCAGGGGGATGTCACCACGCTGGGCGAGGTGCGCGCCCTCAAGCCCGACGACGAACCGCTGGACCTGTACCGCTTCAAGAATCCGGTACAGGTGCAGCCCAACCGCTTCAGCCGCACCTGGAGCGAACCACCCTCGCCGGAGCAGGTCAGCATGAGCGGTGGCTATCTGATGATGGGCATCAACAAGGGGCTGGCCGCCGCTGCGCAGGGCGTGAACAAACTTACCGGCGGACCCGACCAGATCCAGTCCGCGAGCGCCCGCCCACCGCCGGAGCTGACCGACGAAGAGCAGCGTCGCGCGCAGGAGGTGTGTGCGCAGCAGGGTGGGTGCCCGGTGCTGCGGGAGCCCTGATCGGTCAGGGCGACCAGCGGTGCATCGGCGCTGGCCGCTGGAGGATGTCCGCGTCCAGCGCGCTGCGGCGTGCGATGGCCCGTGGCACGTAGCGCACGCACTGTACCGCGTGGAACAGCATCAGCAGCAGCGCTGCCAGCAGCCATGCGCAACGGCCCAGCCCGGCGATGGCTGCATCGGAGGGCTCGGTCGGATCAATCTCCAGCCACTGCGTGCGCCCATCGTGGATACGCGCAGTGACCGTGCCAGAGACGGTGACCGGTCGAGCGATGGTCGCGGTGGCGCGCATGCGCTTCCACTGGTCATGCGCCGTGCCGAGCCAGGCGTCGCCGACAGAGTGGAACTCAGCCGGCGAAGCCGTCACCAGGACCACGCCGCCCTGCTGCTGTGCGAGCAGCGCAGGCGTCTGCGCCGCCCACCGCGACAGCACATGCGCATCGGCCGCCTGCTCGACCGCGGTGTTGATCTTTCTGATCACGTGGCTGGGAAACGCCAGGCCCTCCGGACCCGCCTGATCGCTGGCGAGGCGGGCGGCGCGCATGAGCGAGGCCCAATCCTGGTCGCCATGCGCGGTGTGATCGCTCTGCCAGGACAGCAGACGCAGCAACCTTGACTGAAGGTCGCCGCAGGCATCCAGGCCCTGCACGCACGCGGCATCGACGCGCTCCAGCAGGTCGCCCAGTCCGGTTACCTGGCGAAAGGGTGCCAACAGATCGGTGGTCCCGGCGTACTGCGTACGCAGCTGCGTATCGTAGGACCCCAATCTCAGGATCGGTTCTGCGATCTCCAGTTCAGCCATCGGCACCTGGGGCACTCCCCAGCGGACCCGGTCGCAGTCGGCGGTGGCCACGGTATGGCCGTGCCGTTGCTGAGGCACCAACTCGCACGTTGCGCGCACGCGCAGGTGCACACCATCGCCGATGGCGGGAGGGCGTTGCAGCAGGCTGCCGGGGTCAGCATCGGTACGGAGCTGGTGCGCCGAGAACAATCGCATCGCGCGCTGCACTTCGTAGGTGGGGCCATCGCTGGCACTCAGCGCAAGGCACAGCGACACCAGCGCTACCGCGAGCATCAGGGCATGCCGCGCCAGCGGCACTGGTGGATATCGACGATGCTCATCCAGCATCGACCAGCCCGGACCCAGGGACAGTACGCGCCGGCTGTGCCGGTATATCTCGGCTTCGATTGGGTGACCCGCCTGCAGTCCCTTCGATTCGTTCCAGTCGTGGCAGGGGCGAATCCGCTGGTCGTTGCCGATCAACACGTGACATCCGGTGCCCGCAGGATCGCCGGGGCGCAGAAGCTGCAAGCGGTTCAGGCGACCATGCACCCGGTCGATTGGCTGAAGGGCAGCCGGACCAACCTGCCGACGCAGATAGAAGCCGGCCGACAACAGCATCAAGGCCAGTCCTGCACCCAGCACGCCCCAGGCCCACGGGCCGTTGTCCCAGAGCAGGGCCACGCCGCAGGCATTGGCCAGCAGGGCCAACCCGGCAGCCGCCCACGGCGTACCGGGGCGGCGACGGAGCCGGCGTTCCTCCGGATGCTCCATGCGCTCGCCCACGTGTCGTGCGGGCGTCCGTAGCGCGCGTGACCCTGCTGTGGTGATATCGAATGCATTGAGCCGCACCACGATCGCATAGCCCGGCCCCAGAACGACCTCTGCGGTGTTCTGCTCGGCCAGGTGGTCCGCCGCATCAAAGGGCAGCAGTACGTCCACGCCGCCCACGCTCTCCCGCACGAATGAGATACCCCGGTTGCGCAACACTTCGCGGATATGGGGGCCGCTCAGTGCGCGCACCTCGGCATCCACGGTGAGGTCAAGGCAGGCATGGAGCGGCGCCAGGGCGGCGCGCTCTTTGACCGACAGCACACGCAGGGGTGCCTGCTCGCATAACCGTTCGAAGAAATGACGGGCGTCACGCCGTCGTTGCCACTGTATGACCGGCGCCAGAAACAGGAGGACGAGCACGCCGAATGCCATGATCTTCATCGCAAGCGGGCTGCCTCAAGGGGGACGGTGTACCAGGCCGATGTCCCCATCGAGTCGATCTTCACCATGGCAGGTGCATTCGTCATGCTCATGTCAGCGTGTGGAAAACCAGGCAGGTTGGCAGTTTGCCGGCGCGCTCACCATGCAAGAAGTTGTAGTTCATGGCACCACGGGAACGCGCTTCTGCCGAGCATCACCTCCGCGCGGTTGCAGTCGCTGAAATGCACCATGACGTCGTACGGGAGAATGACGTGGGTGCCGCCAGCAGTGTGCGGCGCATGCCAGCCGGAAGCATCACGACTGACCTCTGGGCCTGGTGATCCAGACCATCTGTCAGGTTTTCCACGCACTGACGGTCTTCTAAAGGACGCACGCCCACATGGAGAGCCGCATGCTTACCCCTGACACCGTTCTGCCGTCACCTCACGCAAGCGCCTGGCCCGCCCGTCGCATGTGGCACTGGTGGGCCGCAGCCTGGCGCATGTACCGGCAGGCGCCGATACGCTGGTTCGGGCTGTCCCTGGTGCCGATGGCGCTCGAACTCGTCCTGCAGGTGTCCATTCCGGTGGCCGGCGTGGTGCTGTCCAAGTTCGTGGTGCCGGTCGCATCGGTGTGGTGCCTGATCGTCCTGGACCAGCGTGTGCGCAATGGCCGCTTCGCCATAAGGCAAGGCATGGCCCGGACGTTCCGGCTGCGCGGCCGTCTGCTGCAGTTGGCCGTGTTGTCAGCGAGTGTGTTCGCCTTCCAGATCGCGCTGCTGTGGATGTGGGTCGGGCCGTCGGTGGCGCTCGGCGTGGCGACGGGGGATCCGGCGGTGGTCACCCAGCTGACCCGCCTGCAGCTGGCCACCGTCTTCGCGGCGGGGACGCTGCCGGGCATGCTGCTGTTCTTCACCGCGCCGCGGGTGGTGCTGGAGCATGCAGGAGTGGTGGAGGCATTGCACGAGAACCTCCGGCTGCTTGGCGTGGGCTGGCGGCCGCTTGCGGTGTACCTTGCGCTATCGATCCTGCTGGTTGGCAGCGTGGTGTTCCAGCCGTGGTTGCTGTTGCCGTTGCTGCAGCTGGGGTATGTGGGCTACTGGGCCTACCGCGATGCATTTGATTCCGTTGCCGCTGACTGAGCCGCCGCCTTGCCGCTGCCGACCGCCGCTGACCTGCAGTCCATCCTTCGTGAGCACTGGCCGATGCTGAGCCGACTGGCCCACAGCTACACGCGCGATATCGCCCGCCGCGATGATCTCCTCCAGGAAGTCAGCATCGCGGTATGGCAGGCGCTCCCGCGCTGGCGTGGCGACGGCTCGTTGCGTGCCTTCGTCGCACGTGTTGCCCACAACCGCTGCGTCGATGTATTCGCCAAGGAGCAGCGCCTGTCTGCCAGTGATCTGGATGAGACCTGGCCCGATCCGCATGCCGATCCGCTGCGCCATGCCGAAGCACAACAGCAGCGCGATGGCCTGCTGACTGCCGTTCTCAGTCTGCCACTCGGCTACCGGCAGGTCGTGTCCCTCGCGTTGGAGGGATTCGCCCACCGCGAGATTTCCGAAGCGCTGGGGCTGGAAGAGAATGCGGTCGCGCAGCGGTTGAGCCGCGCCAGGCGAATGCTGCGAGATCTGATGGGAGCTTCGCGATGACCGCGATCGACGACGAGAACACGGGGTGGGATGCACTTGCGATGCGCTGGCAGGCCCAGCCCAGCGGAGTGCCCGATGTGCAGGTACTTCAGCGCGAGGTGCATCGCCGGAGCCGCCGCCTGCGCATGGTCTGGAGTGTTGAGGTGGTCCTGGCAGTACTGTCGCTTGCCAACTGCGTCCGGGCATTGTCACTGGGTGAGCGACTGCATGTGCCCGCCGGACTGGTGTGGTTCCTGATCGGGCTGATCATCGCCATGACGGGCTGGACGCTGTGGCAACGCCGACGCCAGTGGCACGCGAAGGCACTCGATGCACGCGCGCTGATGGCGTTCGAAGCTGAGCGCTCACGCACGGCGCTCCGTATCTGGCGCGTGTCGACATGGGTGAGTGTGGCGCTGTGGACGGCGATGACGCTCTGGGCATTGTTCACGGCGCAGGGACGGATGCCGATGGTGCAGGTTGCACCCCCTGCGGCATGGGCCTTGAACATCGTGGTCAATGCCGTCGTCGTAGGGGTGTTTGCGGTCGCAGCCTGGGTGGTATGCCGCCGGCACCGGCAGCGACTGCAGCGGTTGCATTCACTGGAGAGGATGATGGACGTTGACTGAGCCCAGCAGGCATTACTGACACCCTTGGCGTATCACCGTGCAGGGGCTGCCACCCGCCGCCGCTCCAGCCACCACAGCAGCCCGGCCGCCAGCACGAAGGCGAGCAGCCACGGCCACCGTGCGCCCGGCGTCTCGACCACGCCAGCCGATGCTGCGGCGGCGCCGGTGGCCAGGCGCTGGGCCGTCGCGTCGCGCAGCTGCTGCCGATACAGCGGTCGCGCGCTGGCCGGATCGAAAACGTAGAACGCGTGGCGGTCTTCGCCCTGCTGCAGCTGATGCCAGCCCGGCTGGTTCGGCCAGTAGCCGGCGCAGTGTTCGGCACCGCTGGCCGGGTCAACCCGAAGCGGGATCAGTGTGCCATCCGGCGCGCGCACCTGTGCCGACTCCCGAAGCTGGCACAGTGCCACGCGCTCGCCGGACCAAGGGGTGGTGGTCTCTACGCGTGGCGCATCCGCGGCGGGAAGCGGGCGTGCCACGCTGGCCAGCACGCCGCTCCACAGCTCGGCGTGGCGATCGCCGCGGCCGGCCAGCACCAGCCGATAGCTGTCGGTGATGGGGAGCAGTGCAATGCGGCCACGTCCGAGGGCGCGATAGCCACCGACTGCCATGCCCTTGTCATCGTGCAGCAGGGGTGTCACATCGCTGATCTTCAGGCCCAGCTGCTCCAACACCGGCAGCGCGGCCTGGTGCGAGGCGGTGTCGGCCTCATCGATGTAGGCGGTGGTGTCCGATGCGGGCCGCTGTGGGCCGCGGCGTGCCTGCAGCAACGCGGCGTCAACATCGGCCGGCAGTGACAGGGACACCGCTTGGTTTCCGCCGGTGACGGTCAGTCCCCAGCTGCGCAGCGTCTGGCGGGCGCCGTCGCCGAGCGGGCCGCCGGTGCGGACGAGCACGCCCAGCCCGCCGCGGATCGCCTGCTGCAGCGCGCTGCGTTGCGCGCCCGACAGCCCGCCCAAGCTGCGCTCATCCAGTACCACGACATCGGTCTCAGCCAAGGTGGCAGCGGTAAGCGCGATCGGTGCATCGCCGAGTGATACCCCACCGCCGGCGTTGGCCTGCGCCTGCACCCGCAGCCCGGCATCGGTGGCCCAGCGGCGCAGGTACTTGAACTCCGGGCCGGGTGCACCGGCCAGTATCAACAGGCGGGGCGTCGCGGCGGCCGCGGTGTCCACGGGAACGGCAAGCGTATCGATCACATGCTGTTCGGCGTCGAGCAGCCGCAGGCCGAACACGCTCTGTCCGGCGACGCGGGCCACACCGCTGAGTTGCATCTTCCCTTCGGCATCTGGCGTAGACCTGTCGATGACCACACCGGCAGGATCCACCAGCTCGGCGCGTGCCTTCGACACGCCCTGCGCGCGCGCGCTGACGGTGAACACCGCACCGGGCGCAGTGACCGGCGGGGGCTGCAGTGCGATCCAGCCCTGTGGTGCGCTGGGCAATTCGATACGTACGCCACGGGGCAGCGCGGCATCGCGATCGCGGGCCGACAGGCCATCGCCGATCAGCCGAAGGGAGGTGGGACCCGGATGCTGGCGCAACACGGTGGCCAGGTCGGGTGCTGCGAGGGCGTCTGCCACCTTCGTCGCTTCCGGCAGCGCGACCACGGTCTCGCCCGGCGCCGCCGACCAGCGCACCTGATCGGCCGCGCCCGTCAGCACGGTCAGCTGGCCACCGGCCACGCGCTGCATCGGTGGCACCAGGGTCAGGTAGAGCAGCACGGTCACCACGGCCTGCAACACCAGCAGGGTGGCGAACACGCCGTTTGCCCGCGCCGGTCCACGCCACTGCTGCCAGCACAGACGCGCGCTGCTCAGCAGCAGCACGGCGAGCAGCGCGAACAGGATCCAGCGCGGGTCGCTCACGGTGTCGCCTCCAGTGCATCCAGGTAGCGCTGACCCATGGCATCGGGTGCGCTGCGCCGGGCTACCTGCGGCAGCGGGCGCAGCAGGGCACGCCACAGCTGCGCGCGCAGGGCCTGATGGCAGTCGGCGCAGCCGGGGGTGATGCGCAGTGTTTCGATGGCGGCGGCCAGGCTCAGCGGGTCCGGCAGGCGTGCTTCATTGCGTCGGAGCCACTGGGTCAGCGCGTCCAGATCGGGGGCGCTGGCCGGATCGGCCAGCTGCTGCCAGACCTGCACGATGGCCTGGTCGGGTGCCTCCAGCGCACGCAGTGGCAAGGTGCGGCTGGCCAGGTCGGCGCGATCGCCGCTCATGCGTCGGCTCTCGTCGATCGGCGGCAGTTCCGGGCCGACCCGCGCCAGGTAGATGCGCTCGGCCTGCTGCACTTCCTTGATGAAGCCCAGCGCCTTGTAAGCGTAGGGCAGGGCACGCTCGGGCTGGCCCTGGCGCAGTTCGCCTTCCGAGGACCACATCTGGTCCAGTGCTGCCTTCAGCGTGGCGCGCGTCTTGGGATCGAGCAGGGTCGCGGCCTCGGCGTGATCGTGGGTATGACCGTACTCGGAGAGCACATCGGTGGCGCTGCCGAACACCGGGGTGCTGCCGTCGGTCGGCGCGCCGTGGTCGTGATCATCATGGCCGGCCTGCGCCTGGGCATGCTCACCATCGTGATCATGATCGTCATCGTGCGCGGCCGCCGGTGTGTCACTGGTCGGCAGGGCATCGCTGGTCGGCGGCGGCTTGGCCCCGCCTTCGCTTTCCTCGCCGAGGAACTGGCCATAGCGCAGGCGCAGGATGCGCTGGTCCACGCCGATCGCATCGGAACGCTTCACGAATTCCTCTGCCGGCAGCTGGCGGCGCTGTTTGATCAGGGCTTCGGCGTCGATGATGATCTGGCGCTGGCTGCGGAAATACGCTGGCAGGGTCTTCTTGACCATGCCCTCCATGTCGGTGCCCTGGATCTCCGCGGCGCTGGGCAGGCGCAGGATCACGCTGCTGCTCTGGGCGCTCTGCGCAGTGGGTGTGTGGGTATCACGTACGGTCAGCTGCGCGATCACGTCGTTGCCTTCGGTGGCGCCCAGCGCGGCCAGGTCCAGCGTGCGCGCGAAACGCCGCTGCGTCGCCGGCCCGGTGCCGGTCAGGCTGAACGTCTGCTCGCGGAAGGTGATGTTCTCGCCGCTGCCCTGGGCCAACGTGACCTTCAACTGCGCGGTGGCGACCACACCATAGTCGTCGGTAGCCTCGAACTGCAGCGGCCACTGACGTTGGCCGGGCGTACCCAGCACGAGACTGCGGTCGGGCGCGATCACGCGCACCACAGGCGGGCGATCGGGCACCACATCGAGCCGGTACAGGCGGGTGTCGCGCAGGGCAGGCTCGGTGACCACGCGATACAGCGCCGGACGCGTGGCGGTCCACTGCGCGGTCCATTGTTCGCCGTCACGCGCCAGCGCGATGCGCTGGCCATCGTGGAACTGCAGGGTCGCGGTCTGCGGCTGCGCGGAGAAACGCAGTGACCAGTGCAGGCGGCTGTCCTGCGGCACCTTGCCGTCCAGCGCGCTCTGCACACGCGCGGCCTGCCCGGTGTAGGCCGGGGCGGTGATCTCCAGCCGCGCGGAACGCAGCCGTGGTGGTTGCGCAGGTGTGGCCGGCGGTGCCGCCGTGCCCGGGAACAGGGGCGCCGCGTTCTGGACGCGTGGCCAGCCCAGCGCAAGCGCGATCATCACCACCGACGTGATCACCGAGGCCAGCACCCACCGGCCCGGCCAGCGCGGCCGCAGTTCGGGCATGCGCGACTGCAGGGCGGCGGCGACATGTGCGCGCTGCCGCTGCTGCAACGGGTTCAATGCCGCCGGTATGGCAAACAGCAGGTCGGCACTGTCCTGCACGAGCGGGTGGTCGTCCAACCGGCGGACCAGCCATTGGCGATCCAGACGACGTGCGCGCCAGGTTGCCACGCCGACGCTGATCAGCAACGTCAACAGCAGGACCACCGTCGCCGCGTTGAAGCCGGCCAGCCGCCACGCCACCGCGCTGATCGCCAACGCGACCGGCACCGCGAGCAGGGTGATGATCCACCATTGGCGCCGACGCGCGCGCTGCCAGGCGTGCTGGATGGCAGCGTTCATGCGCCTGCTCCGCGGCGCGGCGAGGTCGCCATCGCCCGTTCCAGCGCGAACAGCAGCACGATCAGCGCGAGCAGCCAGGGGCTCAGCTCACGCGGTGCGGGAAGCGGTGCGGCAGCGCCACGCAACGGTGCCTGTGTGGCCGCAGGTGCGAGGGTGGGTGCGGCCGGTGCCGCGATGACCGCCAGCAATTGGCGGGGGAAGCCGGGATCGCGCAACGCCGGCAGCGCCGTCGGTGACAGCGCTGCGCTGAAGCGCAGCAGACGACCGCTGCCTTCCTGCCGTTGTTCCAGCACCACTGCACCCTCTGCATCGCGCAGGACGGGCATCCAGCCGGCCCCCGCAGCACCGGGCGCGACCAGCACACTGCCGCCCTGTTGCACCCATGTCTGCCAAGCGGCAGGCAGCGGCGTAGCAGCGAGCCACACGCCGGTCTGCCCGGCATCGGGGGCGGTATCAGCACCGCGGGCAGGCGACAGCGCCTGGTTGGACCAGGCGCGCTGCAGCGCGGCCAGCACGCGCTGCTCGCCTTCTGCGATATCGCCACCGACCTGCAGCACAGGCAGTGTCGCCGTACGCGCGCTGGCCGGCGCCATGAGGATCGGCCGCCAGTTCACGGCACGCGACAGGCGTGGGCGCTCGCCATCCAGTCCGGGCATCGGGTCGGGCACGTACACCGTCAGCGGTGCGCCGGCAGGCAGTGTCTGGTCCAGCTCGCGCAGCAGGCTGGCCAGTGGTTGATGGGACGCCGGGGCGCCGTCGGCCAGCGCAGGGAAGCCAGGCGCCAGCCATCGCCAGTCGCCTTTGGCGTCCTGGCCACGCAGCGCCGCGCCGTCGAGACCAGGGGCGACGACCGTGACCGCGTGGGTATCGGCGCCGCCACCGTGCAGCACCGGCCGCGCCAGCAGCAAGGCCAGCGCGGCAAGCAACAGCAGCCGCACCAGCAGCAGCGGCCACGCATCGAAGCGGATTTTCTGACGCGGCCGGATCCGGGCCTGCAGCCAGCGCAGCGCGGCGAAGTCGAGTGGCGCGTACTGGTGGCGACGTGCCAGGTGGATCAGCAGCGGCACCAGCCAGGCCGCCAGTGCCAGCAGCCCGAGGGGAAACAGCAGGCTCACGCGCCGCCTCCGGCACCCAGCAGCGCACGCAGCGGCTGGTCCAGCGGCTGGTCGAGATAGCCGGTCGCATGCACGATGCCGCTGCTCTGCAGTCGCGCCTGCAACGCGCGCTGGGCGGCATCGAAACGGGCCAGGTATTCGGCACGGAGCGCACGGCCGTCGCCCAGCAGCTCGTCGCCGGTTTCCGGATCGCGGAAACGGTGGCCGTCGGTGAACGGGAAATCGCGCTCTTCGGCCGTCAATAGCTGCAGGTGCAGCACCTCGCGGCGGGCGGCGGCCAGCCGTTCCAGCAGCACGATGCCGCCCTCGTCAAAACCGTCGCCCAGTGCGACCAGCAGGTCGCCGGCCTGCACCCGCTCCCAGACCGGGGCCAGCGAAGTGGCCGGCGGCCACGTGCCACTGGCCTGCAGCTGGCGCAGCAGCAGGTGCACGCGGTCGCGCTGGCGCGGGCCGTGCCCGGCGGGAACCAGTTGCACGCCCTCGCCGCTGATGGCGATCACCCCGAAGCGGTCGGCCTGCTGCAGGGCCAGTTCCACCAGGCAGGCGGCGATCGCGCAGGCATGGTCCAGCCGCGACCAGTCCGGTCGCGCGCGATCACGCTGGCCCGCCGAGGCGGTCGCATCGATCAGCACCCAGGCCGTGATCGGGCTCTCACGCTCGGATTCGCGCACGAAGAACCGGTCCGAGCGCGCGTAGAGCTTCCAGTCGATCTGGCGCAGCTCATCACCGGGTTCGTAGGCACGGTACTGCGCGAACTCCAGCCCGGCGCCGCGGCTGCGGCTGGCATGCTGGCCGATCCCGTGCGCGCCGCGCGCACGGCGTGGCAGCAGCCGCAGCGCCTTGAGGCGGCTGCGGACATCGGCGGGGATCGCGATCGGCGCGTTGCGGCTCACGGCGTGTGGATCAACCCGGGAACGGCACGGCCTGCAGCAGCGCGGCGACCACGTCGTCGGCGCTCTTCTGCTCGGCTTCGGCGGCAAACGACAGCAGCAGCCGGTGACGCATCACCGGCGCGGCCAGCGCCTGCACGTCCTCGCGGGTTGCGGCGAAACGGCCCTGCAGCAGCGCGCGCGCCTTGGCCGCCAACACCAGCGACTGCCCGGCGCGCGGCCCGGCGCCCCACTTGATCCACTGGTTCACCGCCGCCGGTGCGTCGCTGCCCGGGCGGCTGGCACGCACCAGGCGGGTGATCCAGGTGAGTACGTCTTCGCTGATGTGGACCTCGCGCACGGCAGCCTGCAGCGCCAGGACCTCGTCAGCCTCCATCACCTTGGGGACGCTGCCACTGGCGCTGCCGGTGGTCTGCAGCAGGATGTCGCGCTCTTCCTGTTCGGTGGGGTAATCCACCCGCACGTGCAGCAGGAAGCGGTCCAGCTGGGCTTCCGGCAGCGGGTAGGTGCCGGCCTGTTCGATCGGGTTCTGCGTGGCCAGCACGAAGAACGGCGCCGGTAGCGCATAGGTGGTGCCGGCGTAGCTGACGGTGCGCTCCTGCATCGCCTCCAGCAGGGCGGCCTGGGTCTTGGGCGGGGTGCGGTTGAGCTCGTCGGCCAGCAGCAGGTTCGTGAAGATCGGGCCCTTCTGGAACCGGAAGTGGCGGTGCCCGGTGCCGTGATCTTCTTCCAGCAGCTCGGTGCCGAGGATGTCGCTGGGCATCAGATCGGGCGTGAACTGCACGCGCCGGAACTGCAGCTCCAGCGCCTGCCCGAGCGAGCGCACCAGCAGGGTCTTGCCCAGCCCGGGCGCGCCTTCGAGCAGGCAGTGGCCGCCGGCCAGCAGGCCGATCAGCAGCTGCTCGACCACCGCGTGCTGGCCGACCACGGCCTGGGCCAGCGCGCCGCGCAGCTGCTGCAGTTTGGGAAGAAGGGCATCAAGGCGGTCGGTCGTCATAAGGCACTCGCAGAAAATCGGTGTAGAGCCACGCCATGCGTGGCTGAAAATGCAGGAAGGAACCTAACTGTTCAACGCGTACATCACGATGTTCACCGCGAAACGAGTGTTGTCTTCGGCCAGGAAACGCTTGTTGCGCCAGTCGTAGTCCCACTCGCAGCCGTAGTCCTTGTTGCTGTAGAGCACGCCGAGCCGGCCATCGATCTCGATGCCCTTGAGGTAATCGTGGACCAGGTCGTCGCCCCAGCCATTGAGCTCGAACCCCGTGGCGGGCGGGCCCTCGGGGAAGCGGAAGAAGCTGCGGTACAGCGCGTGGTTGTTCGGCAGCTTGTTCAGCGCCTTCGGCCCGAACAGCTTGGCCATCTGTGCTTCGAAGGACTTCGCGAACAGACCATCGATATCGTGGTTGCAGTCATCGACGAACACGAAGCCGCCGTTGCGCACGTAACGCACGAAGTTCTGCCGCTCGGCGGTATTGAACTCGACCAGCTTGTGCCCGGCCAGGTAGCAGAACGGTGCCTCCAGCATGCGCGGATCGGACAGCGCGATCACGTGCTCGGTCGGGTCCACGCGCAGGGAGGTGTAATCGATCAGCGAGGTGATCACGTTGGATGGCATGCGCGCATCCACGTCCCAGTCGCCGGAGTCGTACTTGAGGCGGGTGAACCAGAAGTCATAACGCCCGGCCTGGGCGCGTGCCGGCGCGGGCAATGCCGCGAAGGCGGCACTGCCCAGCATCAGGCGCAGGAACTGTGCGCGGTTCATCGCCACGCACGTTCCCGGGTGTCACCGGCCAGACGAAGAGACGGCCGGTGGCCGTCACGACCGTTCATCAGACCGCGTCGGACAACGAGGTGAAGGTGAAATCGCGCAGCTTCATCGGCGGAATCATCATCACCAGGCTGGACTCGTCACCGGCCACACGCACCGGCTTGCCCAGTTCTTCGATGTTGTTGAGCATGATCACCGGCGACTCGTTGAAGCGGAAGTTCTTCACCGGGTGCTTGATCTGGCCGTTCTCGATGTAGAAGGTGCCATCGCGGGTCAGGCCGGTCAGCAGCACGGTCTGCGGATCGACCATGCGGATGTACCAGGTGCGGGTGACCAGGATGCCCTTCTGGGTGCCACGCACCAGCTCGGCGGTGCTCTTGTCGCCACCGGCCATCAGCAGGTTGCCCGGCCGCGCGTTGGCGGTCTTGCCCTGCTTCTGCGCCCAGAAACGCGAGTAGTTGAGGTTGGCGATCTTGCCGTCCCTGATGATGTCCAGCTTCTCGCGCGGCTGGCCTTCGTTGTCCCACGGCAGCACGGCCGCCTCCGGGTGCCACGGGTCGGCCACCATGGTCACGCGCGGGTCGTAGACCTGTTCGCCGAGCTTGTTGCCGCCGCCCTTCCTGGAGAGGAAGCTGCGGCCTTCATCGGCCGAGCGCGCGTCGAAGAAGTTCATCATGAAGCTGATCAGGCCGGCCGCGGCCGCCGGCTCCAGGATCACCGTGTACTTGCCCGGCTCCAACGCCTTGGCTTCGGCCGATTCGGTGGCCTTGCGCATGGCGATGCGGATGTCCTGGTCGGCCTTGAAATCGGCGGCATCCTTGAGGTTGCGGCCGACCCAGCCCGAACCGCGGCCGTCTTCGGTACGCACGGTGCAGGTGTAATCGAAGTTGGTGCCGCGCTGGTAACCGAAGTTGCCGTTGCTGTTGGCGGTGGCGTAGAAGCTCTGGCCATCTTCCAGGAAGCCGGCGGCGATCAGGCCGTTGCGACGGCACGGCGCGATCGAGTCGGCGGCGACCTTGGCACGGAAGGCCGGGTCGATGGCCGCGGTGGATTCGCTGAAGGTTGGGCTGGACCGGTAGGTCTGCTTGCCGATCGCCGGTAGGAACTCCGGGTTCTCCGGGGCCAGGCGGGCCAGATCTTCGGCACGACGCACCACACGTTCCAGTGCGGCGTCGTCGAACTCGTTGATCGAGGCGGTGCCGACCCGCTTGCCGAAGGCGACCGTGACGGCCAGTTCGGTGTTGTCGACGATGCCGCTGGTGGAGACGTTGTTGAGCGCGAAACGGATGTTGCCGTCGATCGAGCCGGCCAGCACGGCGGTGCACTCATCGGCCTTGGAGAGCGCGATGACCTTGTCGAGGATGGCCTTGGCCTGCGCTTCGGTGAAGATACTCATGGATTGGGGCTCCTGACCGGTCAGCCGAGGCTGCGCGCGGTGTTGATGACGTTGATGCCGTTGAAGCGCGCGGTGGACGAACCGTGCGAGACCGCCGAGACCTGGCCGGGCTGGCCCTTGCCGTCGAAGAACGAACCGCCCAGGCGGTAGTCGCTTTCATCGGCCACCGCGGTGCAGGCGTTCCAGAACTCCGGCGTGCGGATCTGGTAGGCCACGTCCTCGAGCATGCGGGTGATCTGCCCGTTCTTGATTTCATAGAACAGCTGGCCACCGAACTGCGCGTTGTAGCGCTGTTGATCGATGGAGAACGAGCCGTCGCCGATGATGTAGATGCCGTTCTCGACGTCCTTGACCATGTCGGCCACGCTCAGCTTGGACTTGCCCGGCGCCATCGAGACATTGGCCATGCGCTGGAACTGCACGCTGGACCAGGAATCGGCATAGCAGCAGCCGTCGGACTCGGTCTTGCCCAGGATATGGGCCTGGTCGCGGATGGTCTGGTAATCCACCAGCTTGCCTTCGCTGATCAGGTCCCAGCGCTTGGTCTTGACGCCCTCATCGTCGTAGCCGACCGCACCGAGACTGCCCGGCTGGGTCTTGTCGGCAAAGATGTTGACCTTGTCGCTGCCGTACTGGAAATGCTGCTCGCGCTTGTCCAGCGTGGCGAAGCTGGTGCCGGCGTAGTTGGCTTCGTAGCCGAGCACGCGGTCCAGTTCCAGCGGGTGGCCGACCGACTCGTGGATGGTGAGCCAGGTGTGCGACGGATCCAGGATCAGGTCGTACTTGCCTGGCTTCACCGACGGTGCCTTGAGCTTTTCCTGCGCCTGCTTGGCCGCGGCGATCGCATCGGCCTTCATGTCATAGGAGTTGCGGTAGTTGACCACGCCGTTGGGCGAGACCGCCTTGCCGGTGCCGACGCCATCGAGGTACTCGTAGCCCAGGCCCATCGGCGAGGACAGCCCGGAGCGGGTGCGGAACTTGCCGGTGCTCTTGTCGATGGCGGTGACCGTCATCGGTGCCCAGATGCGGTGCACATCCTGGTCGATGTAGGAGCCATCGGTGGAGGCGAAGTACTTCTGCTCGTTGACCAGGAACAGCATCGAGTTGACGAAGCTGGCGCCGGCGCCCATCGCGCCTGCATTGACGTCCAGCAGCAGCTCGACCTTCTCCTTGATCGGCACGTCCATCGCGTTCTTGCGGATCGGGGTGCGCCAGGACACTTCGCCCACGCCGGGCGCGGCGGCCAGCTGCACCGGGGCGGTCTGCACGCCGGCGTTGGCCTTGGCGATCGCGGCGGCCTGCTGCGCGGCACGCGCCACATCGGTGGTGCCGAGCTGGTTGGTGGCGGCAAAGCCCCAGGCGCCGTTGACGATCACGCGGATGCCCACGCCGGTCGATTCGGTGTTCACCACGTTCTGGACCTTGTCCTCGCGGGTGATCACGTACTGGCGCAGGTAGCGGCCGATACGCACGTCGCAGTAGGTCGCACCGGCCTGGCGCGCGGCGGCCAGGGCGGCATCGGCCAGGCGCTTTTTCAGCGCCGGATCGAGTGCGCTCTGCAGTTGTTCGGCGGCAATGACCTTGCCGAAGAACGACGGCACGATCAGTCCGCCAGCGGTAAGCCCGGTCAGGGCGAGAAAGTCACGTCTTTGCAAGGCAGCTCTCCACGTCGGTGTGGGGGTGGCAGGGAAACAGCGACATCAGGGCGACCGCCGCGGCGGCACAGCCGATTCTTGCGGCCATGCGGGCGCCGCGGTAGTGACATTCGGCACGGAGCGGGGACAGGCTCATCCCAGGCTGCGCGCGGTGTTGATGATGTTGATGCCATCGAAGCGCGTGGTCGATGAGCCATGCGAGACCGCCGAGACCTGGCCCGGCTGGCCCTTGCCATCGAAGAACGAACCGCCGAAGCGGAAATCGCGTTCGTCGCAGATCGCGCTGCAGGCATTCCAGAACTCCGGCGTGCGGATCTGGTAGGCGGCGTCCTCGACCATGCCGGTGATCTCACCGTTCTTGATCTGGTAGTACAGCTGGCCGCCGAACTGCGCGTTGAAGCGCTGCTGGTCGATCGAGTAGGAGCCACGGCCGTGGATGTAGATGCCGTTCTCCACGTTCTTGATCATGTCGGTCACGCTCAGCGGGGTCCTGCCCGGCGCCAGCGACACGTTGGCCATGCGCTGGAACTGCACGCTGGCCCACGAATCGGCATAGCTGCAGCCGTGGCTCTCCTTCTCGCCAAGGATATGCACCTCGTCGCGGGTGGCCTGGTAATTGACCAGGATGCCGTCCTTGACCAGGTCCCAGCGCTTGGTTTTCACGCCCTCATCGTCGTAGCCCACCGCGCCCAGGCTGCCCGGGGCGGTCTTGTCGGCGAAGAAGTTGACGATGTCGCTGCCCCAGCGGAAGCCCGCATCGCGCTTGTCCAGCGTGGCGAAGCTGGTGCCGGCGTAGTTGGCCTCGTAGCCGAGCACGCGGTCCAGCTCCAGCGGGTGGCCGACGTTCTCGTGGATGGTGAGGAACAGGTTGGACGGGTCCAGTACCAGGTCGTACTTGCCCGGCTTGACCGACGGCGCCTTGAGCTTTTCCCGCGCCTGGCGGGCCGCGGCGATCGCGTCCTCCACCGGATCGTAGGAATCGCGGTAGGCGACCACGCCGCCCGGCAGCGCGATCTTGCCACGCGCGTCGCCATCCAGGAATTCGTAGCCCATGCCCATCGGCGAGGACAGCCCGGCGCGGGTGCGGAACTTGCCGCTGGCCTTGTCGATCGCGGTGGCGGTGAAGGGCAGCCAGATCCGGTGCACGTCCTGGTCGATGAAGGAGCCATCGCTGGAGGCGAAGAACTTCTGCTCGTTGACCAGGAACAGCGTGGAGTTGATGAAGTCGGCCCCGGCATTGAGCGCAGCCGCGTTCAGCGACAGCAGCATCTCGACCTTGTCCTTGATCGGCACCGCCATCGCGTTCTTGCGGATCGGGGTCTTCCAGCTCACGTCACCCACGCCGGTGACCGGCGCCAGCTGCACCGGACGGGTCTGGATGCCGGCGTTGGCGCGGGCGATCGCCGCGGCCTGCTCGACCGTGGCCAGCACCGCGGCCGGGGTCTGCTGGTGGGTGGCGGCAAAGCCCCATGCGCCGTTGACGATCACCCGGATGCCGATGCCCGAGGACTCGCTGTTGGTGACGTTCTGGACGTTGGCCTCGCGGGTGATGACCGCCTGGTTGAGGTAGCGGCCGATGCGCACGTCGCAGTAGCTGGCACCGGCGCGCTTGGCGGCGGCGAGCGCGGCCTCGGCCAGCGCCTTGCGGCGGCCCACATCTCCCGGCTCGAGCAGCTGCTCGGCGGCGATCAGCCGGCCATGCGGCAGTACCAGGCCCGCCAGGCCCATTCCAGACAGCGCTAGAAACTCACGACGTTGCACAGCTCACATCCCCCAAGGACGGCCGACGGCACGCAGGCCCCCGACATTGGACAAGTCTTCGACTTTCGGTGGCATCGCGGAGTGGCACAAGTGACTGCGGTCATGGTTGGATGGACATCGATTCCCTGCCGATGTGACATTCCGATGAGCCAGATACGCTGGTCCGAGGCCTGCGACCGCAACCGCGCACCGATCCTGGCGGTGCTGCAGCGCCACCTCGCCGCCCGCCATCGGGTGCTGGAGATCGGCAGCGGCACCGGCCAGCATGCCGAACACTTCGCTGCGGCATTGCCCCACCTGCAATGGCAGGCCAGCGATCATCCCGATCACCTGCCCGGCATCGGCGCCCGGCTCCAGGCCGCCGGCCTGCCCAATACGCCGGCGCCGTGGCCGCTGCAGGCGGAGCTGTCGCCCGCGGCCGGGCTGGGGCCGCTGCCGGACGCACCGCTGGCGTTCGATGCGGTGTTCACTGCCAATACCCTGCACATCATGAGCTGGGCGCACGTGCAGGCGTTGTTCGCCGGGTTGCCTGCCGTGATGGCCGAGGACGCCGTGCTGTGCGTCTACGGTCCGTTCAACGCCCACGGTGCCTACAGCAGCGAGAGCAATCGCCAGTTCGATGCGTGGCTGAAGGCGCGGGACCCGGCCTCGGGCATCCGCGATGCCGAAGCGGTGGATGCCCTGGCGGCCGGGGTGGGCCTGCGGCTGGCCGAGGACGTGGCGATGCCGGCCAACAACCGCCTGCGGGTGTGGCGGCGCGCCGGGTAGATCCGACCGTTGGTCGGCCGCGCTTGGTGCCGGGCCTGCGCTGCGGTTAGGATCAGGAGGGGAGGTTGTTGTGACAACCTGGGGGAGTTTGCATGGCAGTTGCAAGACAGAGGCTGGCCGGCGTGATGCTGGCCATGGGGGCTGGTGTGTTCAATGTGTCGGCGCAATCGCTGCCGGCGGTGCAGGAGTTCTACTTCGACAATGACGTGGCCGCCGCCCCGATGGTGGTGGTGCAGGGCGAGGGCGGGGATCTCGTCGACCAACTGATGAAACACCGCGAGCGCGGCCGCAAGACGCTGGAGGCCACCGTGCAGCTGGCGGGCGTAGCCATCGCGCAGGGCCGCCCTGAGCTGGGACGCAGTCTTTACGAACAGGCCGCCACGACCGCGTCGGCCAGTTCGGTGGTGGGCCGTTCCGTGCGGTGGAACTATGGCTGGGATCTGTTCCGCCTCGGGGAGACCGACGCTGCACTGGCCCAGTGGACAGCGGCCCAGAACACGCTGCGCGGGAACCCCGGGTGGGTGCCGCCCACCTTCGCGCTGGCCCTGTGGACGCTGGGCCGCAAGACCGAAGCCGTGCAGTGGTATGCCGCGGCCGTGCGCACCGAGCCACAGCAGTGGAACGGAACGGACCGCTATGCCGAACTGTTGCCGGGTTGGCGCGACAGCGAACGCAGCACGCTGGCCGAGGTACAGCGGGCGTGGGCAGAGAAGCCGCCCGCCTGGCCGTGATCGGGGCCGGTGAGGCCGCCGTACCCTTCCGTTTCGACCATGGTCGGGGCGGCGGCCACTGCCGGATCGGCTAGGCTGTCGCGATGGCGTTCGATGCATTCGCTCTCATCCTGACCATGCTCGGCCTGGGCATGGCGTTCTCGCGTCTGCGCGCGTTGCCCGACAACACGGCCGATGTGCTCAACCGCATCGTGCTGTATGTCTGCCTGCCGGCGGCGGTGCTGATCTACGTCCCGCGGCTGCATCTGGATATCAGCCTGATCGGGCTGGTCGCCACGCCGTGGTTGTTGATGCTGTGCACGCTGGCCGGGGTCAGCCTGGCCACGCGCGTCTTCGGCTTCGCTCGCGACGTGCATGCGGTGCTGCTGATCTGCGTGGCGCTGTCCAATTCCAGTTTCATCGGCTACCCGATGGTGCGTGCCCTGCTCGGCGATCACGCCCTGCCCTATGCGGTGGTCTACGACCAGTTCGGCACCTTCGTGCTGCTGTCCACGTTCGGCCTGTATGTGATCGCGCGCTACAGCGGCGACACCCCGCCTACCGCCGCGCAGATCCTGCTGCGGATCGCGAAGTTCCCGCCGCTGTGGGCGTTGCTGTTCGCGTTGACCCTGATGCCTGAACAGCCGCCGGGCTGGATCGGCACCGGACTGAAGCAGCTGGCCGATGCGATGCTGCCGCTGGTGATGCTGGCGGTCGGTTTCTCCATCCAGCTGCGCCTGCCACTGGATGAGCTCAAGCCCCTGGGCATCGGGTTGCTGCTCAAGCTGCTGGTGATGCCGGCACTGGCGCTGCCGATCTCCTGGGCGTTCGGCCTGCACGGCACGATGCTGCAGGCCAATGTGCTGGAGTCGGCGATGCCGACCATGATCACCGCCGCCGCGCTGGCAATGTCCCATCGCCTGGCCCCGCGCCTGGCCGCTGCACTGGTCGGCTACGGGATCCTGCTGTCGCTGGTGACGCTGCCGGCGTGGGTGTGGGTGTTGCAGCGCGGGGCCGGTGTTCAGGGGCCGCCGTGATGCGGCAGCCGACCAACGGTCGGCGCTACGCGTCCGCGCTGACGGTGCGCCCGCGTGCCCACTCGCGCAGCGCGGTGACCTGTTCGGCCATCAGCACCGACAACGGCCGGCTGCCGCGGATCTCCTGCATCAACAGTTCGGTATCCAGCACGCGTGATTCGGCATGCGCGGCGTACAGCCCCGAGACCACCGCCTGTTCGATCTCCGCACCGGAGAAGCCATCCGCCGCGGCCGCCAGCGCGGGCAGCGCGAAGTCGTCGGCATTGAGCTGGCGCTTGCCCAGGTGCAGGCGCAGCAGCTCGACCCGGGTGTTGGCATCGGGCAGATCGACGAAGAAGATTTCGTCGAAACGGCCCTTGCGCAGCAGCTCGGCCGGCAGTTCATGCACCTGGTTGGCGGTGGCGACGATGAACACCGTGCTCTTGCGCTCGGCCAGCCAGGTCAGCAGGTGGCCGAGCACGCGGCGCGACACGCCGCCGTCTTCGCCGCCACTGGCCAGGCCTTTCTCGATCTCATCGATCCACAGCACGCACGGGGCCAGCTGCTCGGCCGAGGCGAGTGCGTCGCGCAGGTTCTTCTCGGTCTCGCCGTGGTACTTGTCGTACAGGCTGCCGAAGTCCAACCGCAGCAGTGGCACGCCGAAACCGGCCGCGGTTGCCTTGGCCAGCATCGATTTGCCGCAGCCCTGCACACCGAGCAGCAGCATGCCCTTGGGCGGGTCCAGGCCGGCCGGGCCCGCGCCGCCGAGGAACACCGGCCGACGCTGGTTGACCCAGCGCTTGAGCCGGTTGGCGCCGGCCACGTCGGCAAAGCGGGTGGTGTCGTATTCGAAGTGCAGGTGGCCGGCCCGGTTGAGCAGCTCGAACTTGAGCCGGGCCAGCTGTGGCAGGTCGTCCTGGCTGAGTGCGCCGTCGGCGAAGATCAGCTGCCGGGCGATCCGCCGCGCGTCGACCAGGCTCAGTCCGCGCAGGTTGTGCAGGATCTTCTGGACCGCCTCGTTGTCCACCTCCACGCGCCGCCCGCCGTTCTCGCGCGCATAGGTTTCAGCTTCCTCGCGCAGCATCTTCAGCAGCGCGTTGAGGTCGGGCAGGCGCGGATTGAAGCGGGTGGCCAGCGCTTCCAGCTCGGCCGGCAGCTCGACCTTGGCCCCGATCAGCACCAGCACATGGGCCTCGCAGTGCCGCCGCTGGATCAGGTCGCGCAGGGCGCGCTGGTGGCTGGCATAGCCCAGGTAGGGGTGGAAATCGAGCAGCAGATAGATGCCGCGCTGCTCGGCCTGGCGGATCATCTGCAGGGCCGAACTGGCATCGGGCGGGCCGACCGGGTCGTCCTCGCGGTCCATGTCGATCCGGCGCAGGCCCTCGGTGATCGACCAGCGGTGCAGGGCACGCCAGACATGCATCAGGGTCTGGCGGAACAGCTCCACCACCCGGCCCTCATCCTGGGTCTCGATGATGATCAGCGGGGTGTTGGCGCGGATCAGCGCGCTCAGGTCCTGTAGTTCGCTCATGCTGGCGGTCAGTCCATTGGAACCACCCACGATAGCAAAGCCGTGGCCGTCGGTTCTGGTTCAGCGCTGCGACTATCTCCGTCACAGGCGCCGGTGTAGGCTGCGGGAACGTTCCCCGGAAGCGAGGCTTGCATGAAGACGATCCTGGTGGCCGGTTCCAAGGGCGGGGTGGGCAAGACCACCGTCGCCACCCACCTGGCGGCGCATTCGGCATTGGAAGGCAAACGTACCGTCCTGGCCGATGCCGATCCACAGGGCTCCAGCACCCGCTGGGCGCAACGCCGCTCGGTCCTGGAAAGCGCCGTGCTGCCGATCGACGTGTACCGCAAAAAGAGCTGGGAACGACTGGTTCCCGAGGGCACCGACGAGGTCATCATCGATGCCCCGGCCGGTGCGATGGCCGACGATATTCCGCATTTCCTTGACGTTGCCGATGCGGTGGTGGTCCCCGTGCTGCCCTCCGCGCTGGACATCGAAGCCATCGTCGGCTTCCTCAATAGCCTGTCCAAGGTTCCCCGCGTACATAACCGCCGGTTGCCGGTCGGGCTGGTGCTCAACCGCACCAAACCCTGGACGCAGACCTCGCAACAGGCGATACAGATGTTGGCCGATTGGCCGTATGAGGTCGTCGCGCAGTTGCGCGACAGCCAAAGCTATGTGGTGATGGTCGGGCTCGGACGGAGTCTGTTCGACTACCGCTCGGCCCAGGTGCGCGAGCACCAGAATGACTGGGAGCCGCTGTTGAAGTGGCTGAAGAAAGCCTGACACGAGAGATCCCATGCGAGAACTGATACTGCTGCGTCACGCCCATGCTGAAACCGCCAGCACCGGCCAGGCCGATCTGGACCGCCCGCTGTCGCCGGTCGGTCTGGCCGAAGCCGAGGCCGCCGGCCGCTGGCTCAAGGAAAACAATCTGCTGCCGGACTGCGTGCTCTGCTCGCCGTCGCGGCGGACCCGCGAAACCCTGGAAGCCGTCCTGGGCATCACCGGCTTCGTCGAGAAGCGGCTGGAGGATGCTGTCTATGAGGCCACCCCCGGCACCCTGATGGGGTTGATCGATGCACGCCGCGATGTGGACCGCCTGCTGGTGGTGGGCCATAACCCCGGCCTGGAACAACTGGTGGCCCTGATGAGCGAGGGCACCAGCAGCGACTACCGGGGCATGCCGCCGGGTGGGATCGCGGTACTGGCCTTCGACCGTGAGGCCGCCATCGAGCCTGGCGTGGCCAGCCTGACCGCCTTCTGGTGGCCGTAAGCAGTGTGGGCAGTCCGCGCGGCGTGGTCCGGGCTGCTGTTGATGGCAGGGGCGGTGCATGCCGCCCCGCCGTCGTCGGTACCGGCTCCGACCAGCCATGCCCTGGCCTTCGATACGGCCAGTTCGCGCTTCGGGTTTGAGATCCGGACGCGGCTGGGACAGCGCATCGAGGGCGTGTTCCCGCGCTTTGAAGGCAACATCGAGGTGCTCTCCGACGGTCGCCACCAGGTGCACCTGCGGATGTTCACCCGTTATGTGGAAATCCCCGGCAAGCCCCGGTACACCGGCTGGATGCGCGGCGAGGAGTTCTTCGACTCGGCCCGCTACCCGGTGGTCGAGTTCGACTCGCTGCCCTACTGGCCCGAGGTGGTGGACAAGGGCGGCAGCATCCAGGGCCGGCTGATCCTGCGCGGGGTCAGCCACCCGGAGACCCTGCGGGTCGAGCCGCCGGCCTGTGCCCGGGCCGGGTATGATTGCGATGTGGTCAGCCGCGGTACCGTCCAACGTGGCCGGTATGGAATGGACAGCTGGCAGCTTGCCCTGAGTGATCGAGTGACCTTTGTATTGCGTGCGCGTCTGAGCGAGGCGCCGAAACCGTGAATCCATTGCTGCGTCTGTTGGTGCTGGCAACGCTGTTGCTGGGCAGCGGCTGTGCCTCGCTGTCCAACGCCGAACGCGAGCGCGCGGCCGGCATCGCCGTGCAGGCGCGCTCGACCGTGGTCGACTGCGACCAGCCGGACCGCTGCGCGCTGGATTCACCGCTGCGCGCGCTCGGTGGCCGCGCCTTTGCCGAATCCCACCCGGGGCAGCCGCGGCATTACGCCACCATCCTGGACGAAGGCGAGATCTCGCTGGTCGCACGGTTGAACCTGATCCGCAGCGCCACCCGCAGCATCGACCTGCAGACCTACATCTTCGACAAGGACGACAGCGCCCGGCTGGTGCTGGACGAACTGCAGGCGGCCGCCCGCCGCGGGGTCAAGGTGCGCGTGCTGATCGACCAGCTCTCGGCGATCTCCGACTTGGAGATTCTCGGCGCCCTGTCCGGTAGCCATGCCAATTTTTCGCTGCGGGTCTACAACCCGACCTTCGGCAAGGCACGCCTGAACTACTTCGACTACGCCGCCAGCGTGGTCTGCTGCTTCCGCCGCTTCAACCAGCGCATGCACAACAAGCTGCTGGTGGTCGACGATGCGTTGGGCGTGGTCGGTGGGCGCAATTACCAGGACGACTATTACGACTGGGACAGTGAATACAATTTCCGCGACCGCGACGTGATCGTGGCCGGCCCGGAAGTGCGTGAGATGGCCGCCAACTTCGATGCCTTCTGGCGCGCGCCGCGCAGCGTGCCGGCCGAGCGCCTCAACGATGTGGGGCGAACCCTGCTCCGCCAGGGCGTACCGGCCATGCCGCCGGCCGACTTCCGGCGCCCGGAGCGGGTCGAGCGGGTCAGCGAAGAAGCCAACGATCCGGACTTCGTGCGGCGTACCTTCGTCGACACCGCTCTGCCGGTAGCCTCGGTGCAGTACGTCGCGGACCTGCCACGCAAACATCGCCGCGAACGCGCCAGCCAGCCGGCCAACGGCCAGCACGTGACCGAACCGCAGCTGGATGCGCTGATTGCCAGCGCGCAGTCCGAGGTGTTGCTGCAGACGCCGTATCTGGTCCTGTCCAAGCCGGCGCAGCAGCTGTTCCGCACCCTGCGCAAGCGCGAGCAGGCGCCGCGCGTGGTGGTCTCGACCAACAGCCTGGCCGCCACCGACAACCCGATCGTCTACGCGCTGTCCTACAAGTACAAACGCCGCAACCTGCGCGAGCTTGGCTTCAACATCTACGAGTTCAAGCCGTTCCCGCTGGATGCGCCGGTGGATTACCGCAATCTGCTGCCCGCACCGCTGGGAACCGAGGAGCCGCCGTCGCAGGGCAAGCGCAGCAGCCTGCTCGGCGGCAGCGCGGCCGGCAGCAATGCGCGCGGCAGCGCCGACAACCGTGCCAGCAGCGGCCCCCGCCGAGGGAGCGCCGATCGAAACAGCGCCAGCGGTCGCCGCCGCAGTACCGATGGCAGCGAAGTCGAGCGCCGCGTGCTGCGTGCCGAAACCCGGCCCTCGTTCCTGGGCACCAAGGCGGTCAACAAGCCGCTGCCGGTCACCCGCAAGGGCGCGCGCATGGGCCTGCATGCCAAGTCGATGGTGGTTGACCGCCGCATCGGCGTGATCGGCACGCACAACTTCGATCCGCGCAGCGAGAACTACAACACCGAAGGCGCGGTGATCATCGATGACCCGGTGTTCGCCGAGGCGCTGGCGCAGAGCATCCTGCGCGACATCCACCCGCAGAACTCCTGGGTGGTCGCGCCGCGTGCCAAGCCGCCGGTGCTGTCCGGCCTGAACTACAGCGTCGGCAAGGCCTCCGAGGCGCTGCCGGTGCTCGATTTCTGGCCGTGGCGCTACGCCACCGATTACGAATTCCAGCCCGGGCCCGCGTGCCCGGATCCGCTCAAGCGGCAGGACCCGGCCTTCCACACGTGCTATGTCGCCGTCGGTGACTTTCCCGAAGTGAATGTCGGGCCGAAGTGGCTGCTGGTGCGCATGCTCACCGCCTTCGGCGCCGGGCTGGTCCCGATCCTGTAAGTCTGCAACCCCACGGAGAAGCTGCATGTCCCAGGTATTCCGCGACGCGGTGTCCATCGAAGCGCTCAACGCGCTCAGCCGCAACACGCTCATCGAGCACCTGGGCATCGCGTTCACCGCCGCCGGCGAGGACTGGATCAGCGCGACCATGCCGGTCGATGAACGCACCCGCCAGCCGTACGGCATCCTCCACGGCGGGGCGTCGGTCGTGCTGGCCGAAACCCTCGGCAGCAGCGCCGGCAACCTGTGCGTGGATACCACCGCGCAGGTCTGCGTCGGGCTGGAGATCAATGCCAACCACATCCGCGCCGTGCGCGCCGGCACGGTGACCGGCACCGCGCGTGCGGTGCATGTCGGGCGCAGCACCCAGGTGTGGGACATCCGCATCGAGGACGAGGCCGGCAAGCTGGTCTGTACCTCGCGGTTGACCCTGGCGGTGGTGCCCGCCGTGCGCCCGGGCTGATCGCGCGCATGGCACGGATGCTGTGTTGCGTGGCCCGCGACAGTGCGCCGGCGCATGTGGGCACGGCCGTTGTGCCGCCGGTGGCCGTTGGCTTGACGGCTTGCGGCGGCTGGCTTGCGCACGCCATCGATTTGTCCGGATTCCGCTGGCAGAGCCTGCGGCGCTCGGGTATCGTTCGCGGATGAATTCCCCCACTCCGGCCTCACGTGGCGGCGTGGCGCGTGTGTGCCGTTACCTGTACCGCGTACCGCTGCTGCTGGTCCACCTGTTGCTGTTCCTGCCGATGCTGCTGATCGCCATGCTGCCGCCGTGGGGGCGTATGCGTGTGGGCGAGCGCACGTTCGAACATGCGGCGGTGAACGCCTGGTCGGCCGGCCTGATGTGGATCTTCGGCTTCCGCCTGCACCGGATCGGCACGCCGCTGCCGGGCGCGGTGCTGTTCGTGGCCAACCATGTCAGCTGGGTCGATATCTCGATGCTGCACAGCCAGCGGATGATGGGCTTCGTGGCCAAGCAGGAGATCGCCGGCTGGCCGGTGGTCGGTTGGCTGGCCGCGCGCGGGCAGACCATTTTCCACCAGCGTGGCAGCACCGAATCGTTGGGCGGCGTGATGCAGGAAATGGTCGTGCGCCTGCGCGAAGGCAAGGCGGTCGGCGTGTTCCCCGAAGGGCGCACCCGCGGTGGCCATGAAGTCGGCCCGTTCCATGCGCGCATCTTCCAGGCCGCCGTCGAGACCCAGGTCCCGATCCAGCCGGTCGCGTTGCGGTATGGCTGGCGCGGTGATGCGCAGACAATTGTCGCGTTCGGCCCGAAAGAGAGCTTCTTCGCCAACTTCCTGCGTGTGCTGGGAGAGCCGGCACGGCGGGCCGAGGTGCACTTCCTCGCGCCCATTGATACCCACGATCTGGAAGGCCGTCGCCGCATCGCAGAAACCTCGCGTGCGCGCATCCTGGCGGCCATGTCCGCCGAGTAGGCGGTGGTGATCCTTCACACGCCAGCGTCGCGGCCGGGAGCAGGCTCGCGCCCATGTTGACCGCTGCCGACTATCACCCCCCGCGTTGGCTGCGCAATCCGCACCTGCAGTCGATGCTCAGTTCCAGCCGGATGCGCATGCAGCGCGGCCTGGTGCTGCTGGCGGCCACCGGCGCACATACCGACGAACTCATTCTCGATGGCGGCGAAGGCGTCCGCCTGCAGGGGTGGCACAGCTATATCCAGGGGCGCCAGCCGATCGGCATGGCGTTGCTGCTGCATGGCTGGGAAGGCAGTGCCGAATCCAGCTACATGCGCATGACTGCCGCGCGGCTGCTGGAGGAGGGCTACGACGTGGTGCGGCTGAACTTCCGCGACCACGGCAACACCCACCACCTCAACCCCGGCATCTTCCACTCCAACCGCATCGATGAAGTGGTGCAGGCCGCCGGCGACATCGCCCGACGCTGGCCCGAGCTGCCCCTGGTCGCGGCCGGTTATTCGCTGGGTGGCAACTTCGTGCTCCGCCTGGCCCTGCGTGCGCCCTCGGCCGGCGTGCCGCTGCGCCGCGTGGCCTCGGTCTGCCCGGTGCTGGACCCGGCGATCACGATGGAGAGCATCGAGAACGGCCCGGCAATGTATGACTGGTACTTCCGGCGTAAATGGGCTGGCTCGCTGCGCCGCAAGCGCGATCTGTTTCCCGAGCTGAGCGACTGGGACGACCGCGTGCTCAAGCTGGACATCCGCGCGCTGACGGCCTGGCTGGTCGAGCACCACACCGAGTTCGGTTCGCTGCAGGCCTACTTCGATGGCTACTCCATCGCGGGTGATCGCCTGGCCGGGCTGCAGGTGCCGGCCGACATCCTGATGGCCCAGGACGATCCGGTGATCCCGTTCGCCACCTTCAACGGCTGGCGTCTGCCGGCCCATGCCCACCTGGAGATTGCCCCGTGGGGCGGCCATTGCGGCTTCCTGGAAAACTGGCGCGGCGATGGCTTCTCCGAGCGCTGGGTAGCCCAGCGGCTGCGGATCGAGGCCAATACCCCCGCCTGATCGGGCGTTCTGGCCGGCCGGCCCCGCTACAATCGGGGTTTGCCCTCGAGTTCGGACCGTCATGCAAGACCAGATTCTCCAAGCCCTGCGCCGCAATGCGGCCGACGACGCGGTACAGCTGGCGCGCGAATGGACCACGGCCGAGCCGGAGCAGCCGCAGGCGCACCGCTGGCTGTCGCTGTCGCTGCAGCAGCAGGGCCAGTTCGATGACGCACTGGCCAGCCTGCAGCAGGCGCTGACGCTGGCGCCGGACAACGCCGACCTGCATCTGCAGCAGGCGGGCCTGCTGCTGGCCCTGCGCCAGTTCGATGCGGCCGGCTCGGCGCTGGACCGCACGGCCGAACTCAATCCCAACGAACTGTCCGCGTACGTGATGCAGGCGCATCTGGCGCTGGCCCGCAACGACGTGGATGAAGCCGATCGACTGACCCGCCTGGCGCTGCGCGTGGACGCCGAGCATCCGGAACTGGCCGCGCTGTCGGGCATGGTCGCGCTGCGCCGTGGCGAGGTGGATCGCGCGCTGGCCCAGCTCTCGGCAGCCAGCCAGGCGCTGCCCGATGACGCCCGTGTGTTGTATGCGCTCGGCTTCGCCTACCTCGGCAAAGACATGTTGGCCTTCGCCGAACAGGCCTTCCGCCGTGTGCTTGCCCTGAATCCGGCGACCACCGCCCTGCAGGGGCTGGTGGTCCAGCTTGCGCTGCGCCAAGGCAACCTGGAAAGCGCGTCGGACATGATGCGCCAGGTGCTGGCGGCGCCCGGTGGCGACACCCCGGCCATGCGCCGTCTGGCCGGGGAGCTCGAACTGCAGGCCGGTCAGCCGTTGCTGGCGCTTGAGCACCTGTTGCCGGTGCTGGCGCAGTGGCCGTCCGATCGCCACACGCTGCAGATGCTGCTGATGGCCTGGCAGCGCCTGGGGCGTGAACAGCAGGCCCGGGAAACGCTGGATGCGACCCTGGCCGATCATCCCGGGGTGCATGACCTGTGGATGGCGCGCCTTACCGTGGAACCCGTGGGTGGCCCGGAAGCGGTGGCCGTGGGCGAACGCTGGCTGCAGGCCATGCCTGAGCACCTGCCGGCACTGGAAACGCGTCTGCGCCTGCACGACATGAACAACGAAGCCGACCAGGCCGAGGCCGTGGCCGAGCGCATCGTCGCGCTGGAGCCGGGCCGGGTGTCTGCTGAAGTGCGCCTGGTCGACGGCCTGCTCACGCGCGAGCCGGCCGCCGCCATTGCGCGCGTGCAGGCGCTGCATGACAACGCACCTGAAGAAGCGAAGGCCGGGCTGCGCGCGTGGCTGGGGTCCGTCCAGGACCGTGCCGGCCAATACCACGATGCGCTGCGGACGTGGGTGGACCTGCATGCGGCCGAGGCACCCCAGCGCCTGCCGCTGCCGCCGCAGGCCAAAGCCCCGCTGAGCTGGCCGGAGCTGGCGCCGGTGGCTGAGGACAATGCCATCGCCCCGCTGTTCATCTGGGGTGCGCCGGGCTCCGGGGTGGAGCGGGTGGTCGCCGCGATGGCGGCCGCCAGCCCGGTGATGCGCGGTGACCGCTTCGGGCCGACGCCGCCCAACGATCCCTTCCAGCGCTATCACACGCTGCAGGAGCTCTCGACCGGCAAGCTCACGCCCGAGGCGCTGGTGGAGCAATGGCGCAGCCAGTTGCCGGCCCGGGGCATCGCCGAAGGCGCGGTGATCGACTGGCTGCTGTGGTGGGACAACGCACTGCTGTGGGCGCTGCGCCCGCAGCTGCCGGAAGCACGCCTGGTGATCGTGCTGCGCGATCCGCGCGACATGCTGCTGGAGTGGATCGCCTTCAGCGCCCCGGCGCCGCTCGCGGTGACCTCGGTGCACGAAGCGGCCGAATGGCTGGCGCGTTCGCTGGCCCAGGTCGCCACCCTGCACGAACAGAGCCTGTACCCGCACGCGCTGTTGAAGATCGACGACATCGGCAACGATCCGCAGGCGATGGCCGAGTACCTCGGCGCCCAGTTCGGCATGCGTTTCCCGCCCGCACCCACGCTTGGCCCGGCCCGCATGGCACCGGGCCACTGGCGCGATTACCGCGATGAAATGGGCCCGGCCTTCGCGCTGCTGACCTCGGTCGCCGTGCGCCTGGGCTACCCGGAAGAATGAGGAGACCGGTATGCATCTGAGCAGTGACAGCATCACCAACGGCCAACCGATCGCCGCCACCTTCGCGGCCGGCGATGCCGAGGGCTTCGCGCCCAACCGCAACCCGCAGCTGGCCTGGCACGATGTGCCGGCCGGCACCCGGTCGTTCGCGCTGCTGTGCATCGACCCGGATGTGCCGACCGTGCCGGACACGGTCGGCCGCCAGGATTGCACGGTGCCGCGCGATCAGCCGCGTGCGCACTTCGCGCACTGGGCGATGGCCG
Organism: Stenotrophomonas sp. TWI273; assembly: GCF_039674765.1. Classification (NCBI taxonomy): domain Bacteria; kingdom Pseudomonadati; phylum Pseudomonadota; class Gammaproteobacteria; order Lysobacterales; family Lysobacteraceae; genus Stenotrophomonas; species Stenotrophomonas sp. TWI273. Next base: position 177,154 of record NZ_JBDJOA010000005.1, on the reverse strand, counting down.
ATATCCCGGCCGAGGTGCGCGCGCTGGCCGCGGGCAGCTGCAGCGATGGCTTCACCGTGGGCGGCAAGACGCAGCCGGCGGGCCCGGCAGGCTGCCGCCAGGGCCTGAACGATTTCACCGGCTGGTTCGCCGGCAATCCGGACATGGCCGGCCAGTACCTGGGCTACGACGGCCCGTACCCGCCGTTCAACGATGAGCGCGTGCACCGCTATTTCTTCCGTGTGTTCGCGCTGGACGTGGCCCAGCTGGTGCTGCCCACGCCGTTCACCGCCGCGGATGTGCTGCATGCGATGCACGGGCACGTGCTGGCCGAAGCCTCGCTGCATGGCACCTACACGTTGAATCCGGCGCTGGCGTGAGGTGATACGTGCCGACCGTTGGTCGGCGCGCCCCGGTAGGTACCGACCGTTGGTCGGCGCCACATCCGGTAGGTACCGACCGTTGGTCGGCGCCACATCCGGTAGGTACCGACCGTTGGTCGTCACCACATCCGGTAGGTACCGACCGTTGGTCGGTACTGCGCTGTCGGGAGCCGGCCAGCGGCCGGCACTACAGTCGGGAGCCGGCCAGCGGCCGGCACTACAGTCGGGAGCCGGCCAGCGGCCGGCACTACAGTCGGGAGCCGGCCAGCGGCCGGCACTACAGTTGGGAGCCGGCCAGCGGCCGGCACTACGGGATGAAGAAGGGCGGCCGGTGGCCGCCCTTCTGCGTCTTACTTCGTCTCGTTCGCGGACTCGACCACCATGTCCAGCACATAGGCGTTGGACGAGGCATCGGCCGGCGGGTTGGCGATCGTGTAGCGCTTCACGCGCACCACGTTGCGCACGCCGTCTTCGTGGGTGTAGCCCTCGATGACGTCGTAGAAGTTCTGCCACTCGCCCGGCTCGCCCTGCTTGATGCCGTTGGCGTCATAGCGGATCTCGCGGGTCTGCAGGCACTGCTTGTCGCGGATCATCGGGTGTGGGCACGGCTTGGTCTGCGCGGCCACTTCCAGGAACACCGTTTCGCCTTCGCCGCCGTAGCGGGTTTCAGCGGTCGGTTCCGGGGTGAACACCAGCACATCCCCGTTGGCGGTACGCAGGGTCAGCTGGCCGGCATCGCCCAGTTCGGTCTTGAGCGCGCCTTCCAGGCGGCTGCCGACGGCCTGGTCCAGCGCCATCAGGTTCTTGTCCGTGCAGGCCATCATGGTCGAGGCCATCGGCGAGATGGTCAGCGAACCATCGGCCAGCGTGTAGCCGCCGCCCATGCGGTTGCAGGTGTTGCTGATCGCGATGCGGTCATCCCTGAAGTCCAGCGTGACCGGCTTGTCGGCGCGGGCGAACAGCGCATCGATGCGCTTGCCGCCGGCGTCGGTGGCCGAATCCAGGCGCCAATGGCTGCCCTGCAGGCGCTGCACGTCCAGACGGGCCACGGCGGCCTGGTCGGCGGCGGCGGTCGGTGCCGGGGCGAGGTCATCGCGGCCGGCCGGGGCGGTGGAGGGGTTGCTGCAGGCGGCCATGAGGGCCAGCGGCAGGATCAGCATCAGGGTGCGTTTCATGTACATCTCCTTGGGAACCTGGGGAAAAACGCCGGCGCAGCCACAACGGGGTGACGTCGGCGCCGGGCTGTTCAGTTGCCAGCCGGCAACCAGAGCAGCAATGCCGCGCCCAGTGCGATGCGGTAAACCGCGAACGCCGTGAACTTGTGCGACTTGATGTAGCCCAGCAACCACTTCACTACGATGAAGCCGGTGACGACCGCGGCAAGGAAGGCCACGCCCACATCGGTCCAGTTCTCGCTGGCAAGCTTGCCGTCCTTGGCCAGTTCCAGGAAGGCATAGCCGCTGGCGGCGAACATGGTCGGGATGCCGACCAGGAACACGAACTCGGTGGCTTTCGCGCGGCGACTCAGGCCGAACAGCATCGCGATGAAGATCGCCGCCGCCGAACGCGAGGTGCCCGGGAACACACCCGCCACCACCTGCGCCACACCGACCAGGATGGCGACTTTCCAGGTCACCTCATCGCGCTCGGGCAGGCGCGCGGTGTAGGCCTCCACCAAGATCATCCACAGGCCACCGATGATCAGCGCCCAGGCCACCGGCGTGACCGTCTCCGGCAGCTCCCAGCCGGCCAGGCGGACCGGCAGGCCAACCACGGCGGTGACCAGGAAGGCGGTCCCGAGCTTGAGCACGTAATCCCGGTTGGCGCGCTCATGCAGGCCGGTCGCCAGGGACCACAGCCGCTGCCGGAACACCAGCGTGATCGCCAGGATCGCGCCGGCCTGGATGATGATGTTGAAGAAATCCGAGCGTGCCCCCAGCCAGTGCTGGGCGATCAGCAGGTGGCCGGTGCTGGAGATCGGCAGGAATTCGGTGAGGCCTTCAAGAATGCCCAGAAGGAGGGCGGAGAACAGGTCGGACATCGGCGGTACTGGAGCTCGCGGAAGGGAGGAATCGGGCAGCGGCGACAGCGGGACGCTGTGGCCAACGTCGCCTGTCGACGGCCCGTGGGCGTAAAGCATAGAGCATCGCGCATCGCACCAAAGGTGTGCGTGGTGCAGCGTTTGCACTGCTTTGGTGCGTCCGCCCACGCGGCGCGCGGCGCGCCATGCCAGTGAAATCAAGGATTTGTGAACGCTGAAAAGTTGGCACGGGGTTTGCTGTATCTACCTACGCAATCACCCATCTGAGGTTTCACCGATGTCCGTGGAAAATGTTGAGAAGCTGATCAAGGACAACCAGATCGAGTTCATCGACCTGCGTTTCGTCGATATGCGTGGTATCGAGCAGCACGTCACCTTCCCGGTCAGCATCGTGGAGCCGTCGCTGTTTGAAGAAGGCAAGATGTTCGATGGCAGCTCGATCGCCGGCTGGAAGGGCATCAACGAATCGGACATGGTCCTGCTGCCGGATCCGTCCAGTGCCTACATCGACCCGTTCTACGCCGACCCGACCCTGGTCATCAGCTGCGACATCCTCGATCCGGCCACCATGCAGCCGTACGGCCGCTGCCCGCGCGGCATCGCCAAGCGCGCCGAGGCCTACCTGAAGTCCTCCGGCATCGCCGAGCAGGCCTTCTTCGGTCCGGAGCCGGAGTTCTTCATCTTCGACTCGGTCCGCTTCGCCAACGACATGGGCCACACCTTCTTCAAGATCGATTCCGAAGAAGCGGCCTGGAGCACCGGTGACAAGTACGACGGCGCCAACAGCGGCTACCGTCCCGCCGTGAAGGGCGGCTACTTCCCGGTCCCGCCGACCGATTCGCTGCACGACCTGCGTGCGGAAATGTGCAAGACGCTGGAACAGGTCGGCATCGAAGTGGAAGTGCAGCATCACGAAGTGGCCACCGCCGGCCAGTGCGAAATCGGCACCAAGTTCAGCACCCTGGTGCAGAAGGCCGACGAACTGCTGCGCATGAAGCACGTCATCAAGAACGTCGCCCACCGCAACGGCAAGACCGCCACCTTCATGCCCAAGCCGCTGGTCGGCGACAACGGCAGCGGCATGCACGTGCACCAGTCGCTCTCCAAGGGCGGCACCAACCTGTTTTCCGGTGACGGCTACGGCGGCCTGAGCCAGCTGGCGCTGTGGTACATCGGCGGCATCTTCAAGCACGCCAAGGCGATCAACGCCTTCGCCAACTCCGGCACCAACAGCTACAAGCGCCTGGTGCCGGGCTTCGAAGCCCCGGTGATGCTGGCCTATTCGGCCCGCAACCGCTCCGCCTCGTGCCGCATTCCGTGGGTGTCCAACCCGAAGGCGCGCCGCATCGAAATGCGCTTCCCCGATCCGATCCAGTCCGGCTACCTGACCTTCACCGTGCTGATGATGGCCGGCCTGGACGGCATCAAGAACCAGATCGACCCGGGCGCACCGAGCGACAAGGATCTGTACGACCTGCCGCCGGAAGAAGAGAAGCTGATCCCGCAGGTCTGCTCCTCGCTGGACCAGGCCCTGGAAGCGCTGGACAAGGACCGCGAGTTCCTCAAGGCCGGTGGCGTGATGAGCGACGACTTCATCGACGGCTACATCGCACTGAAGATGCAGGAAGTCACCAAGTTCCGCGCGGCGACCCATCCGCTCGAGTACCAGATGTACTACGCGAACTGAGCAACAGGTGACGATGACGAAGGATATCCCTCCCACCCTTCGTCATCGTCGCCGCCTTTCCGGCTGGGGAGCCGGCAAGGTACGTCGTACAGCGGACCGTTGGTCCGCTACGAAAGGGTAGAGCGGACCGTTGGTCCGCTATGAAAGGGTAGAGCGGACCGTTGGTCCGCTTCACCACCAGGGGCAAGAGAGACCGGACGCGTGTCATGGGCCCTTCCTCCCTCCCGCGTCACCGCTGGCGTCGCCCTTCGGGCGTCGGCAACGGCGTGGCCCATGCAACGTTCGGCGCAACGACCGGCGGCCATGTGCAAGTGGCCGCCGGTTGACCTGACATCGGTCCCACGTGGGCCGGTTCCATCCACCATCGGGATATGCGCATGAAATTGATCTCCGCCATCATCCGGCCGTTCAAGCTCGACGAGGTCCGCGAGGCCCTCTCCGACGCTGGCGTGTCGGGCATCACCGTGACCGAAGTCAAAGGCTTCGGGCGCCAGAAGGGCCACACCGAGTTGTATCGCGGCGCGGAGTACGTCGTGGATTTCCTGCCGAAGATCAAGATCGAGACCGTCGTGACCGACGATCGCCTGGAGGCCGTCGTCGAGGCCATCCAGACCGCGGCCGGCACCGGCAAGATCGGCGACGGCAAGATCTTTGTCACCGCGGTCGAACAGGTCGTCCGCATCCGCACCGGCGAAATCGGCGCTGACGCGCTCTAACCCCACTCGGAGCCCACAATGAAGACCTCTTTGTTCACCGGGTGGCAAGCCCGGTTCCATGCCGTGTGCCTGATGATGTTGCTCAGCGCGCTGGCCGTTGGTGCTTTCTCCAGCAGTGCGCATGCCCAGGCCCAGGTCACCCCCGTGCCGTCGGAAACGGTCGCGGTCGAGCCGCTGCCGGCCACGCCGGAGGCCACGGCTGCCCCGGTCGCCGAAGCCGCCGCTGCACCCACCTTCGACCACGGCGACGTGGCCTGGATGCTCACCTCCACCCTGCTGGTGCTGTTGATGGTGGTGCCGGGTCTGGCGCTGTTCTATGGCGGCCTGGTGCGCTCCAAGAACGTGCTCTCCATCCTCAGCCAGATCCTGGTGGTGTTCTCGCTGGTGCTGATGCTGTGGGTGGCCTATGGCTACAGCGCGGTGTTCAGCGAAGGCAACGCGTTCTTCGGCTCGTTCACCCAGTTCGCCTTCCTCAAGGGCTTCGGGCCGGATACCGTCGGCAACACGCCGATCGCCGGCCTGCCGGACTATCTGTTCGTCGCCTTCCAGTCCACCTTCGCCGGCATCACCACCGCACTGATCGTCGGTGCGTTCGCCGAGCGCATCAAGTTCAAGGCCGTGCTGCTGTTCTCGGCCCTGTGGTTCACCCTGAGCTACATCCCGATGGCGCACATCGTGTGGGGCGGCGGCTATCTCGGTGAGATGGGCGCGATCGACTTCGCCGGTGGCACCGTGGTCCACATCAATGCCGGCGTGGCCGGCCTGGTGGGCGCGTACTTCGTCGGCAAGCGCATCGGCTACGGCCAGACCGCACTGAAGCCGCACAACGTGCCGTTCACCTATATCGGCGCGATGCTGCTGTGGGTGGGCTGGTTCGGCTTCAACGCCGGCTCGGCCGCCGCCGCCGACACCGTCGCCTCGCTGGCCTTCATCAACACCATCCTCGCCACCGCCGCCGCGGTGCTGGGCTGGACCCTGGTCGAAGCGGTCAGCAAGGGCAAGCCGTCCGCGCTGGGCGCTGCTTCCGGCGCCGTGGCCGGCCTGGTCGGCATCACCCCGGCCTGCGGCACCGTGGGCCCGCTGGGCGCGATCGTGATCGGCCTGGTCGCCGGCGTGGTCTGCGTCTGGGGCGTCACCGGCCTCAAGCGCCTGCTCAAGGTCGATGACACCGCCGACGTCTTCGGTGTGCACGGCATCGGCGGCATCGTCGGTGCGCTGCTCACCGGTGTGTTCAGCGCCGAATCGCTGGGCGGCACCAAGGCCGACCTGGACATCGGCCACCAGGTCTGGGTGCAGCTGGTCAGCGTCGGCTTCACCATCGTCTGGTGCGCCGTGGCCACCGTGCTGATCCTGCTGGTGGTGCGCATGGTGTTCGGCCTGCGCGTCACCGAAGAAGCAGAGCGCACCGGCCTGGATGTCACCTCGCACGGCGAGTCGGCCTACGAGGCCTGATCCGCGCGCGCTACCGCATTAGAAACGAGAGAGATGTTCTACCTTTGCCGGCGGCCTTCGGGTCGCCGGTTTTTTGTGGGCGCCTGCTGGGCATTACCGTGCTTTGGCAGCTGATCGTGCAATCACGCACAATGCAGGCATGCACGTGACCCGTACTTCCCTCGCACTGCTCGCCCTTCTGCTGCTCGCCGCCTGCGCCAGCACCGAGGTCCGCAGCCCGCTCGCCACCTGGGTGCCGTCGCCGAACCACAACGCGCGCGCGCCGGTGGTGATCGTGTTGCACCACACCGATCAGCATTCCGTGCAGCAGAGCCTGGACACGCTGCGCAGCGCCAACAGCGGCGGCAAGGTCAGTTCGCACTATCTGGTCGGGGCCGATGGCCACCTCTACCAACTGGTTGGCGATGACCGCCGCGCCTGGCATGCCGGTCCCGGTCGCTGGGGGACGATCACCGATCTCAACTCGGCCTCGATCGGCATCGAGATCGACAACGATGGCGACACGCCGTTCGCACCGGCACAGATCGCGGCCTTGATCCGCCTGCTGGATGACCTGTGCACGCGCCTGCGCATTCCGCCCAGCCAGATCATCGCGCATGCCGATCTGGCGCCCTCGCGCAAGCAGGATCCCAGCCGTTTCTTCCCGTGGCAGCAACTGGCCGAAGCCGGTTTCGGCGTATGGCCGCGCGCGACTGATGGCCCGGCACCGATGGGCTTCGATCCCTGGATGGCCCTGCAGACCTTTGGTTACCCGATGGACGATCGCGCTGCCGCTGTCGGTGCCTTCCACCGCCGCTTCCGCGGCCGCGATGATCTCCCCGCCGATCTCGATGTCGAAGACGCCCGCATCCTGCACTCGCTGGTGCTGCAACAGGAACGCCGCCCATGAAGTTCACGCCCGTCCTGTCCACACTCAAGCACGCCGCGCTGATGGGCGTCGGGTTGGCGCTGTTGAGCGCGTGCGCGGTCGCGCCGCAGCGCCCGGCATCACCAGCGCCAGCGCCAACCAGCACCTATGCGAAGGCAAACTGGAACGCATTGCCCGCCGTCGCAGACAACGACCTGCAAGCTGGCTTCGTGGCCTGGCGCAGTGCCTGCCCGCGCCTGAAGACGGAGGCGAACTGGGCACCCACCTGCGCCGCGGCCGCCAACGTTGCCGCCACGCCGGCCGCCATCCGCCAGTTCCTGCAGGCGAATCTGGATGTCTACGCATTGCGTGCCGCCAACAACCGGGCCGATGGCCTGATCACCGGCTATTACGAGCCCATCTATGCCGGCAGCCTCACGCGTACCGCCAAGGCAGCGGTGCCGGTGTACGGCGTGCCCGAGGACATGGTCAGCGTCCAGCTCGACAGCCTCTACCCCGAACTCAAGGGCAAGCGCCTGCGCGGCCGTGTCGAAGGGCGCGTGCTCAAGCCGTATGAAGATGCCGCGCGGATCGCCGCGAACGGCGTCAAAGCACCGGTGCTGGCCTGGCTGACCAGCCCGATGGACCTGCAGTTCCTGCAGATCCAGGGATCGGGCCGCGTCCAGCTGGCCGATGGTCGTCAGCTGCGGATTGCCTACGCCGACCAGAACGGCCATCCCTATCGCCCGATCGGCCGCTGGCTGGTGGAGCAGGGCGAGCTGAAACAGGCCGACGTGAGCATGGCCGCCATCCGCGCCTGGGCCGATGCCCATCCCACGCGCGTGCCCGAGCTGCTGGCCAGCAACCCCAGCTATGTATTCTTCACCCGCGGCCCGGACAGCGATGAAGGGCCGCGCGGCTCGTTGAACGTGCCGCTCACCGCCGGCTACAGCGTCGCGGTGGACCGCAACGTCGTGCCACTGGGCAGCCTGCTGTGGCTGTCCACCACGCGCCCGGACGGCACCGCCCTGGTGCGCCCGGTCGCCGCGCAGGACACCGGCGGTGCCATCACCGGCGAAGTGCGCGCGGACCTGTTCTGGGGCACTGGCGATGCGGCTGGCGAGCTGGCCGGGCACATGAAGCAGAAGGGTACGATCTGGATGCTGTGGCCGAAGGGTGTGGCGTTGCCGAAGGCGCCTGACAAGAGCGAGTGACACCGATGGATGAACTGCAGCGACTCCAGCACTGGTATCGAAGGCAGTGCAACGAGGACTGGGAGCATACGTTCGGGGTCACTATCGACACCCTTGATAACCCCGGCTGGCACGTCTGCATTGATCTCATCGAGACGGAGCTTGAGCAAAAGCCCTTTGCATCAATCAGCCGCGGGGATTCGGAAGATGATGCTGACTGGATCATCTGCACGGTTGAGAAGTCGCAGTTTGTGGCGAGCGGTGGTGCCGGGAACTTGACTGAGTTGCTTGGTGTATTTCTCAGTTGGGCTGAGGCTTAGCACTAGCGATCAATTGCCGGGAGGACTCATGAAAGTCAAACGCATCATCGCCAACATCGCCGCGTCCGACCCCGCCGCCGCGGACAGTTTCTATCGGGACATCCTCGGCCTGGAACTGGTCATGGATCACGGCTGGATCCGCACGTACGCCGGGTCAGCCGACATGAACGTCCAGGTGAGTGTCGCGGCCGAGGGCGGATCCGGTACCGAGGTTCCCGATCTTTCCATCGAGGTGGACAACGTGGACGAAGCGCTCCGACGGGTCCAGGCGGCGAACTTGCCCATCGCGTATGGCCCAGCCAACGAACCATGGGGCGTCCGCAGATTCCATGTCCGGGATCCGTTGGGCCAGCTGGTAAATATCCTGGAGCATGTCTAGGTACAGACTGACCATGCACACAACTTCTCTAGATGTCGCAGACGACGCAACGGCCTGCGCTTTCTTCCGGATTGGACTGGTCTTGGGCGTGCTGGATGAGGAGGCCAGCCGGGAATGGGCGTACGCCCGGATCGAAGCACGCGATACGCCGGCCATCGAGATCATCGAAATCGCCACCGCGTATGACCGCAATGCAGCTCTGGATGCGCTGCAAGCCGTTACGGCCCATGCCGATTGGCCAGCCGCCGGCCGCTGGCTGCTGGAGGACTTGCTGGCGCAGTTCCAGTCCGGTCAGCGCTCGGCGTTGGACACGTGCCGGACTGCCATGCAGGTGGCGCGTGCGACGCAGCTTCCGGAGGATGTCTACTATGCGTTCGATGGTCTCGAAGACGAGTTGGTGCTTTTGGCCAATGGGATCTACGGAACAGTTGCCGGGCTCGAGGCGGACTTGGTAGACGCACTGAAGCAGCACTCCGGCACCGTTTGATTTGACCTGAATCTCTCGGCGATCTACTCCGTCCACAGTCCTCCTACGCTCAACCCACCTTCGTTTTGCACTACATTGGTGCAATGACCACCACGCTCCCGCCTCCCGCCCTCGACGCCCTCGGCACTCCGGTCGCCTGGGCCGACGCCAGCGGCCGTGTGGTGGGCTGCAATCCGGCCTTCGCCCGCTGGCTGGGCGTGAGCGTGCGCCGCCTGCTGGGCCAGCCGCTGGCTTCGCTGGAGGCCCAGGGCGACGCCTTGGCCCACTTCCTGGCCCGCGATGAGCGCGACACCCTGCGCCTGCACCGGCTGGCCCTGGCGCTGCCGGGCGATGCGCCGCGCTTTGCCGAGGGGTGGCTCAGCCGCTGGGACGAGGGCGGCTGGCTGCTGGAGGCGCATCCGGTCGATGAATTCCCGGGGTTGGACCCCACCCAGGCGCTGCCCAGCGCGCTCAGTGCCGCGCTCAAGGGCCTGGCGCATGAGCTGCGCAACCCGCTGGCGGGATTGAAGGGCGCGGCCCAGCTGCTGGCACGCCGCAACGCGCAACGCGATCCGGACGAGCGTGAACTGATCGAGCTGATCGGCTCGGAGATCGAACGCCTGAACGGCCTGCTCGAGCAACTGCTGTCACCCGCGCCGGCCGCGCCGCATGCACCGCTCAACATTCATGCCTCGCTGGAACGCGTCCTGCGCCTGGCCGAGAGCGAGGGTGGCTGGGCGGTCCGGATCCAGCGCGATTACGACCCCAGCATTCCCGAATTCGATGGCGATGCGGACCGCCTCACCCAGGCCGTGTGGAACCTGGTCCGCAATGCGATCCAGGCCGGTGCGGGCACCGTGACGCTGCGCACGCGCGTGGAGCACGGCGTGCGCATCACCGATCAACTGCATCCGCTGGCGCTGCGGCTGGAAATCGCCGATGACGGCCGTGGCGTGCCCGAAGACCTGGCCGAGCATCTGTTCCTGCCGCTGGTCAGCGGCCGCGCCGAAGGCACCGGGCTGGGCCTGGCGTTGGCGCAGCAGGTCGCGCGCGAGCATCGCGGCACCCTGACCTACCGCTCGCGCCCGGGCCATACCGTTTTCACCGTGCTGCTGCCGATCGGGCAGGGCACCCCCGCCGAGGACACTGCCGCCCATGGCTGACCAGGTCGACACCACCGCCCAGCGCGTCTGGGTGGTCGACGATGACCGCGCGGTGCGCTTCGTGCTGTGCACCGCGCTGCGCGAGGCTGGCTACCGTGTCGAAGGGTTCGACGGTGCGGCTGCCGCGCTGGCGATGCTCGCCGAGCAGGCGCCGCCGGATCTGCTGTTCACCGATGTCCGCATGCCCGGCGATGATGGGCTGGTGTTGCTCGACAAGCTCAAGGCAGCGCATCCGCAGCTGCCGGTGATCGTGATGTCGGCCTATACCGATGTGGCCAGCACCGCAGGTGCCTTCCGCGGCGGTGCACAGGAGTTCCTGTCCAAGCCATTCGATCTGGACGATGCGGTCGCCCTGGCGCAGCGCGTCCTGCCGGCCCCGGATGTCACCTTGGCCGAGCCGAGCGAGACCGCCAGCACGACACCGCCCGATCAGCGTCCGCAGCTGGTCGGCGATACGCCGGCGATGCGCGCGTTGTTCCGCGCGATCGGCCGCTTGGCGCAGGCGCCGCTGTCGGTGTTGATCAATGGCGAAACCGGCACCGGCAAGGAGCTGGTCGCGCATGCGCTGCACCACGAGTCGCCGCGCGTGCAGGGGCCGTTCGTCGCCCTCAATACCGCGGCGATTCCGTCCGAACTGCTGGAGAGCGAGTTGTTCGGCCACGAGGCGGGTGCGTTCACCGGTGCACAGCGTCGCCATATCGGCCGCTTCGAGCAGGCCAATGGCGGCACCTTGTTCCTCGATGAAATCGGCGACATGCCGTTGCCGCTGCAGACGCGCCTGCTGCGCGTGCTGGCCGAGGGCGAGTTCTTCCGCGTCGGCGGGCGCGAGTTGATCCGGGTCGATGTGCGTGTGATCGCCGCGACCCATCAGGATCTGGAAACGCTGGTCGCGCAGGGGCGCTTCCGCGCCGATCTGCTGCACCGGCTGGATGTGGTGCGGTTGCGATTGCCACCGCTGCGTGAGCGTCGCGACGATGTCGCGCAACTGGCCGAGACCTTCCTGGCCGCGGCCGCGCGCAAACTGGATACGCCACCCAAGCGGCTGACCGCGGCGGCGCTGCAGGCGCTGCGCGAACACGATTGGCCCGGCAACGTGCGTGAGCTGGAGAACGTGTGCTGGCGCATGGCGGCGCTTGCCGCGGCCGACAGCATCGGCGTGGCCGATGTGGACAGCGCACTGCACCGCGGTGCCGGCGCACCGCGCTCGCGCAGTGCCGGCGATCCGGGGCAGTGGGAAACGTTGCTTTCGGCATGGGCGCGCCAGCGTCTGGCCGAAGGGGCTGAAGGTCTGCACGCGCAGGTGCGCGACCGGGTCGACCAGGCGCTGCTCGAAGCGGCCCTGCAGATCACCCATGGCCGCCGTGCCGAGGCCGCCGCGCGGCTGGGCATGGGCCGCAACACCCTCACCCGCAAGCTCGGCGCCGGCCGCCGTCGCGGCGGATGAACCGCATGTCCACACCGCGTGTGCGCGATGTCCGGGCCGCTTTCATGGCCCGTGGACGAGCACACGGTTAGTTTGCAACCAAGGAGTCTTCCCATGCGCAGTTCCCAAGTCGTCCTCGCTGCGGTGATCGCGGTCGGTCTGGCCGCCTGCGGCACCACACCGCCGCCGCGCCCCGTCGCCCCCGTCGTACCGGTGGTCAGCACCGCGCAGATGGCCGAATCCAATCTGTCGCCGGCCTCGGCCAGTCTGGTCAGTGGACGCCTGGCGCTGGTGCCGGACGCCCGTGGCGTGCACATCACCGGGGTCATCGGTGGCCTGCAGCCGCTGCAGGTAGCCGGGTTCCACGTGCATGAGCGCGGCGACTGCAGTGCGGTCGACGCGAGCAGCGCTGGCGCGCATTTCAATCCCGCCGGTCAGCCGCACGGCCGCAACAGTGCCGGTGCGCATCACGCCGGTGACATGGACAACCTGCGCGCCGATGCGCAGGGTCGCGTCAACGTCGACATCCGCCTGCCAGCGGTTACGCTTGGCGGCGGCGCAGCCTCCGATATCGCCGGGCGTGCACTGATCGTGCACGCCAACGCCGACGATTACCGCAGCCAGCCGGCCGGCAACGCCGGCGCCCGCATTGCCTGCGGCGTCATCCGGGTCGTGCGCTGATCGCGCCCTCCCACGACGTCGTTTCTTCCAACGCTACCCGCAAGGAGATCCACATGCGCCTGATCCACACCACGCTGTTCGCTGCCATCGCCGCGCTCGGCCTGACCGCCTGCAACAAGCCGGCCGACACTACCCCGGAAGCCACCCCGGCCGCCGAAGCCACTGCCGCCCAGCCGACCGCTGAAGCGACCCCCGAGGCACCGCCGGCGATGACCAGCGAAGCCCATGCCAACCACACCGCCAGTGCCGATCTCGCGGCCACCCAGGGCAATGACGTCAAAGGCACCGTGACCTTCAGCGTCGTTGACGGCAAGGTGCACGTGAAAGGCCAGGTCAGCGGCCTGAAGCCGAACAGCGAGCACGGCTTCCACATCCATGAGAAGGGCGACTGCAGCGCGCCGGACGGCGCCAGCGCTGGCGGCCACTTCAACCCGGGCCAGGAAGACCATGGCAGCGTGGCCAGCGAACCGCATCACGGCGGCGACATGCCCAACATCAAGGCCGACGCCCAGGGCAACGCCGTGGTCGACGCCCCGGTGTCGACCAACGTCAACATCGGCAAGGGGGATGGCTTTGACATCATCGGCCGCGGCCTGATCGTCCATGCCGACGCGGATGACTACAAGACCCAGCCGACCGGCAATGCCGGTGCGCGCCTGGCCTGTGCGGTGATCAAAGCGGCCCCGTAATCCGGGCCGTGTTTGACGAAAAACGCCGGCGAAAGCCGGCGTTTTTTTTGAACGTTGGTAGAGCCACGCCATGCGTGGCTGCAATGAGCGATATCGATTTTCCCGAGGGAGCCGGCCAGCGGCCGGCACTACCGTCAACGCGCCAGCAGCTCGCGCGCGTCCTGTCCGGCCTCGCAATGCACGAACAGCACCGGCAGGCCATGCGCTTCGAGCACGGCGGCCATCTGCCGCTGGCGGATCAGGTACTGGTCGTAGATGCCCTGCAGGCGATCGCAGTCGCCGGTGCCGTGGTTGTAGTACGCACACCAGCCGGCGGGATCGAACAGCGCCATACGCACTTCGCCATCAGCGTATCGAAGCAGCGGCTCCGGCGCGGCATCCAGCCACTCTTCCACGTGCGGTGCCATCAGCGCGGTTTCGATCAGCGGCCACAGAATCGCCAGGCCCTGGTTGTCGTACTGCATCGACATCATCGCGGCGAGATCATTCACCGTGAAATAGCGGGCATGCTCGATCTGCGCGCCGAAGGCGTTCTGCGCCTGCAGCGCGGTATCGGCCTGCGCCATGCCCTGGGCCAGCAGCACCTCTTCCAGTGCTTCGGCCACGGCCTGGGTCTGGACGACTTCGGTGCCGGTCAGCAGGAACGGGACGACCCGCAGGCCACCACCGGTCAGGCTGGCATCGGCCTGGAACGGCAACGGCACATCGCCGTCGGCGCCGGCACCAAAGGCCAGCACGCGCGGGCCCTGGTTGCGGCCCGGGGCGCGCATCTGCAGTTCTTCCAGGCGCCGGTGCACCGGCCAGCCCGGGCGCAGGATTTCCGCCGGATCGAAATGGGCGCCGGCGAACACGAAGTCCAGCCCGCTGACGCCGGGCACCAGCTTGGCCAGATCGCGGCCGACGCGCTCGGCCAGTTCACCAGCCTGTTCGGAGGACAGCGCGGCATGGCGCGGGGCGTCGCCGCCGGCCAGTTCCAATGCCAGTACGCCAATGGCATTCATGCCGTGGTCGGGTTTGCTCATGGTTTCACGGTTGGCCCATCACAGGGCGGCAGCTACACTTGGCCCCATTATGCCTGCTCCTTCGTGCAGGCCATGTTGCAGACACCCCTCCCATGCCAGGTATCTCCATGCCCAACGCCCGTCCCGTCGCCATCCTCGGCGGCGTCCGCATTCCGTTCTGTCGCCAGAACACGGCTTATTCGGACGTCGGCAACCTCGGTATGTCGGTGCGCACCCTCGGTGCGCTGGTCGAACGCTTCGGCCTGCACGGCCAGCAGCTCGGCGAAGTGGCGATGGGCGCGGTGATCAAGCATTCCAGCGACTGGAACCTGGGCCGCGAAGCCACGCTGTCCTCGGGCCTGTCTCCGCTGACGCCCGGCATCACCATGCAGCGCGCCTGCGGCACCTCGCTGGACACCATCATCGCGGTGGCCAACAAGATCGCGCTGGGCCAGATCGACTCGGGCATCGGCGGCGGCTCGGACACCACCTCCGACGTGCCGATCGTGTACGGCAAGAAGCTGCGTGCGCGCCTGCTGGCGGCCAACCGCGCCAAGAGCACCGGCGACAAGCTCAAGGCGCTGACCCGCGGCTTCAAGCTCAGCGAGCTCAAGCCCGAATTCCCCGGCGTGGCCGAGCCGCGTACCGGCAAGAGCATGGGCGACCACTGCGAAGACATGGCCAAGGAGTGGAACATCTCCCGCGACTCGCAGGACGAGTGGGCAGTGTCCTCGCACAAGAAGCTGGCCGCTGCCTATGAGCGCGGGTTCTTCACCGATCTGATCGCGCCGTTCCGCGGCGTGGAGCGCGACAACATCCTGCGCGCCGATACCTCGCTGGAAAAGCTGGCCACGCTGAAGCCGGCGTTCGACAAGGTCTCCGGCCGCGGCACGCTGACCGCCGCCAACTCCACCCCGCTCACCGACGGCGCCTCGTCGGTGCTGCTGGCCAGCGAGGAATGGGCGCGCGCGCGCGGCCACGAACCGCTGGCCTACCTGCGTGATTCGCAGGTGGCGGCCGTTGATTTCGTGCACGGCGAAGGCCTGTTGATGGCGCCGACCATCGCCGTGCCGGAGATGCTCAAGCGCAACGGCCTGACCCTGCAGGATTTCGACCTTTACGAAATCCACGAAGCGTTCGCCGCCCAGGTGCTGTGCACGCTGCGCGCGTGGGAAAGCGAAGACTACTGCCGCAACCGCCTCGGCCTGGATGCGCCGCTGGG
Source organism: Stenotrophomonas sp. TWI273 (assembly GCF_039674765.1). Taxonomy (NCBI): domain Bacteria; kingdom Pseudomonadati; phylum Pseudomonadota; class Gammaproteobacteria; order Lysobacterales; family Lysobacteraceae; genus Stenotrophomonas; species Stenotrophomonas sp. TWI273. The sequence continues at coordinate 161,512 of NZ_JBDJOA010000005.1, read as the reverse complement.
CAAGATCGACCCGGCCAAGATCAATCCGCTGGGTTCCTCGCTGGCCACCGGCCACCCGTTCGCCGCCACCGGCGCCCGCGTGATCGCCACGGCGGCCAAGCAGCTGGCCGAACGCGGCGGTGGTCGCGCGCTGGTCTCGATCTGCACCGCCGGTGGCATGGGCGTGGTGGCGATCGTCGAGCGCTGATCGCCGGCTGCATTGAACGAAGAAGGCCGCCCCGGGGCGGCCTTCTTTTTTTGTATCTGGCGGAGATGTGCACCATTGGGCTCTGGTAGTGCCGGCCGCTGGCCGGCTCCTCCACACCGTCTCAGAGGCCCCGCATTGCCGGCCAGCGGCCGGCACTACCGGGTGCCGCGTCGCCCTTTACGGCAGGCGCGGATTGCCGAACTCGTCGCGTTCCACGTGCAGGCGATCTTCTTCGACGTGCACGCGCCCCTGTTCCACGTGCAGGCGATCCTGCACCGGGGCCGGTTCGCCCATCAGTGATTGCTCTTCGATGGTGGCGCGCTCGGGCACGATCGGATCCAGCGGAGGGGTGGCCGATGCACGGGCCAGCGCCACGCTGTCGTCGCCGCGCTGCTGGCGCAGGGCATTGGCGAAGCACTGCGAGGCCAGTGCGGTCTCGCCGCGATCCAGGAACACCTCGCCCAACGCTTCCCACGCGGCCGGGCCGGCGCCGGCGGCGATCGCGCGGTGCAGGTAATCCTCGGCCAGCGTGTGCTGGCGCTGACGGGCGGCAATGCGGCCCAGCGCCAGCAGCAGTGCGGGGCTGGAGGGCTGCGTGGTCAACCAGCGTTGCAGATTGGCTTGGCGCGTGGCCAGCTTTTCCACCGGCATCTGGCCGTAAAGCGTCACCACCGATTCGTCCCAGCGCGTGTCCAGTGCCTGTTCGAGGTTGAGCAGGGCCGGTTCGTCCCAGTCCAGTGCCACTGCGCGCAGCGCATAGGCGGAGACGACATCGGGATCGCTGCGCAGGGCCTTTGGCGTGGCTTCCCACTGTGCGGCCAGCGCGTTGACGTCACCGGCTTCCAGCAGCGACTGTGCGGCCAGGCGGACTTCCAGTTCGGCCACGGCTGCATCCGGCAGGACCTTCTGCTTGCGCAGTGCGCCCAGCTGGCCATAGGCCTCATGCGCGCGATCGGCACGTGCCAGCGCTTCGGTGCGCAGCCACAGGCCACGCGGCGGCAGCGGCTGGATCGCGGCAACGTCCAGCACGTTGATCGCATCGACCGGGCGTTCCTGCACCAGCAGGCGCTCGGCCAGCAGCAGGGCATGGCTGGTGGCATCTTCGGTGGCCAGGCGCTGCAGGTACTGATTGACCGCAGCGTCGTCATCGCGCGCCTGCGCACTGCGCACTGCGGTCACCATGGCGACAGCGCTCACTTCCTTGTCTTCAGCCGCATTGGTCAGCAGTTTTTCCGCACGCTGCCAGTGGCCGTGTTCATGCGCCTGCAGGCCTTCGGTCAGGCGCGCGCGGCCCTGCTTGCGGCGGTAGCGGCCCCAGGCGCGGAACGGCGAGGCCAGCAGACTCCACAACAGCCACAGCACCAGCAGCCCGACCAGCACCATCAGGGCAACCTGGGGCACGGTGGAGCGGTAGTCGGTGCCGCCGTAGCGGTAGATCACTTCGCCGAACTGGCGCAGCTGTTCGGTGCCGAGCCACTGTGAGGCGATCACGCCCAAGGCCACGGCCAGGAGCAGGACCACCAGAGATTGAAAGGGCTTCATCGATTATCTCCCGTTACGCATCGAGCGCAGTTGCTGCAGGGTGCTGCCCAGTTCGGGCAGCGATGGACGCAGCTCGCAGGCGCGTAGTTGCTGCAGTTCAGCACGTTGCTCGCGCAGAGCAGGTGAATCCGGCCACAGCCGCGGCAGCCACAGGGCAACGCGGTCCAGCGCCTGGAGATAGCCCGGCTGATCGCCGCGCTCCACCGCTGCCCGCGCCAAGGTCAGTTCCAGCTGCAGCGAATCCCACGCGGCCACGCGGTCGGCTTCGGTCAGCGGGCCCTGCAGGCGGGTGGGGGTGATGGTCACGAACGGCGCCAGCACCTGGTGCCACCAGGGCGTGGCGCCAGCGGTATCGGCGGGGGCGTCGATCTGTTCGGGCAGGGTGGTCAGGGCCTGGGCGAACCGGGCCAACCGTGCCTGGGTCTGCGCGCGCACCCCGGGGCCGAGCGCGTCCACCGCATTGCGCTCCTGCATCAATGCCTGCCGCAGGTTCAGATACTCGTTCCCCTGCACATCGTCCAGCGAGGCGGCCGCCAACGCGTACAGGCGCTTGGCGCCTTCTGCGTCATCGGCATAGGCCAGCCGCTGGCCGGCCTGGCTCAACAACAGTTCGGCTTCTTCCAGCTGCAGTGCCTGCGCGCCGTGGCGGGTGCTGTCGGCCAGCTTGGCCAGGTTCTCTTCAAGCAGCGCATTGCGCTGGCTCAGGCCGAGCATTTCATCGCGCAGCACGCGGTTGGTGGCGGCGGCGTCCTGCACGCGCTGGGAGGTCGAACGCTGGTCGCGGCGCAGTGCTTCCACGCTGTCCAGCAGGCCCTGCACCTGCAGCTGGTCGTTCTCTTGCCGCAGTCGTTCCTGCGCCTGTCGCGATTGCCACTGCGTCCAGCCCCAGGCGCCGCCGCCGGCCAACACGACAAGCGCCGTGATCGGCACGATCCAGCGCAGGGGGCGGCTCGGAGAGGGGGGCGAAACAGGGTCATTCATACGGGCATCCTTGTCGCGCGCGCCGGGCAATCCGCTTGGCTGGCGAGCGACGTGGCACACAGCATCGCCCGCCGCCCAAGGCCCCTGCAAGACCGCCCCGGCTCCCTGTTCAGGAAGATGCGGGCGGGATGAGCGCGGCGTGTGCAGCCGCAACCAACTGTGCCGGCATCGGCCCGGCGGCGACCCGCACCTGCCCGAAGCCTGCGGCGCGCGCCTGTGCGGCCAGCCGCTCGCTGGCGGCCACCACGGTGGCCGCGCGCAGCGGTGCCTGCAGATCGTCGGGCAACTGCGCCAGCAACAGCGCCAGGGCCTCGCCGCTGCTCAGCGCCAGCACCCAGGGCATGGCCGCACGGCGCAGGCGCTGCAGGGCGCGCGGGGCCAGCGGCAGCGGCTGGCGCGCATAGACGTTGGCGCGCAGCAGTTGGGCACCACGTTGCTCAAGGGTCTGCGCGATCACCCCGCGGCCGCCGGGGGCGGTGACCAGGCCCGCGCGCAGGCCGCGCAGGTCAGCCAATGCCGGCAACGCAAGCAGGCCCTCGCTGTCCATCCGTGCCGGTGCGGCGATGTCCTGCGCGCCCTGGCGGTGCAGCGCCGCCGCCGTGCCGGCGCCCACGGCAAGCCACTGCCCCGGGTGGGGTGCGGCCAGATCCACCAGGCGCGCGGCGGCCTGCACCGCGGCGGGACTGCTGAAGACCACCCGCTCGGCCGCCAGCGCGGCGGTGAGGTCGGCGTGGGTGGCAGTATCGCGCTGGGCCTGCAGCGCCCACGGCGACAGCGCGATGAGGTGGGCACCCGCCGCCTTCGCCGCACGCCGCAGTGGCGCATGCTGGCCGCGCGGGCGCAGCGAGATCAGGGTCCAGGGCGCGACTTTCGTTTCGGTGTTCATTGCGGGCATTATGCGAGCCCTTCGATGTGACGTGATCAGCCAGATGTCCGCAACCGATTCCCTGCCGGCGCAGTTGTCCGCGCTGCAGCATGTCCTGGATGCCATGCCGCCGGTGGCGGCCATGCAGATCCGGGTCCACGACTACCGCGATGGCGTCCTGCACATCCACGCTCCGCTGGCGGCCAACGTCAACGACAAGGGCAATGCCTTCGGTGGCAGCCTGGCCTCGGCCCTGACCCTGTCCGGGTGGGCGCTGGTGACCCTGCGCCTGCGCCTGGCCGGGTTCGATGCGGATGTCTACGTCGCCGACAGCCATATCCGCTACCTCGCCCCGGTCTATGGCGATCTGCACGCACAGGCCCAGGCCGATGCGGAAACCGACTGGGACAGCTTCCTGGCCACCTTCGCCCAGCGCGGCAAGGCCCGCATCAGCCTCACCGCCCGCCAGCCGGGCGAGGGCGACAAGGCCGCGGCGGAACTGAGCGGCCGTTTCGTGGCCTTCGCCAGGCGGTAGGATGGGCGCCTTGCCTATTGGGGAATTCGCATGCGCCGTACGCTTCAGATCCTGCTGATCGCCTTGTTCGCGCTGACCAGCGTGAGCGCACTGGCTGCCGAGCAGAAGACCACCAGGAAGCAGCGCAAGGAACTGGAGGAGACCCAGGTCAAGTACGACGCCACGATGCGCTGGGGCACCGTCGAGGACGCGCTGCCGTACCTGGATCCCGACTATGCCCGTGCCCACCCGATGACCGACCTGGAACTGCGCCGCTTCGAGCAGGTGAAGATCTCCAGCTATCGCGCCGGCGACAACGTGCCGCTGCCCGATGGCCGGGTCGGGCGCAACGCCGAGGTGCGGGTGATCAACAACAACACCCAGTCCGAGCGGACGGTACGGGTCCGGGAGATCTGGCGCTGGGACGCCGAGGGCAAGCGCTGGCTCCAGGCCAACGGCCTGCCGGACCTCTGGCAGGAACGCTGACCCCCGCCCGCACGGGGCTGGACGCCGATTCGCCCGCATGTGCGACAATCGGCGCCCGCTTATCGACCCGTGATCTTAGTGAATTACGAAGAGTTGCTGGCCTTTGCCGGCCGAAACCCGATGTTGTCGATGGCCCTGGTCGGCCTGACCGTGGCCATCATCGTGACCGAAGTCCGCCGCCTGTTCCGCGGCTTCAAGTCGCTCAAGCCGGCGGAACTGACCCAGCTGATGAATGCCGGTGGCGCCATCGTGGTCGATCTGTCTTCGAGCAGCGATTTCGAGAAGGGCCATATCGCGGGCAGCCGCAACGTGCAGCCGGCGCAGTTCGGTCCGGAGCACAAGCTGGTCGCCAAGGCCCAGCAGAGCCCGGTGGTGCTGGTGTGCCGCAGTGGCAATGCCTCCGAGACGGCCGCCAAGGCGCTCAAGAAGGCCGGTTTCACCCAGGTCAACGTGCTCGACGGTGGCATCCCGGCGTGGCAGCAGGCCGAGTTGCCGCTGGTCAAGGGCCGCAACTGATCCCCATCGGATTGCAGCGCACGCCTTGTACGCGGCGCACAGCGCCCCCATCGCAGGGCATGTAACAATCCGTTTTTACAGCATTCATTTTTGGAGCAACAGGAAATGTCCGAAGAGAACACCAACGGCGCTGTCGCGCCGGTCGACGCCGCAACCGGTCCCTCGTTCACCGTCGAGAAGATCTACGTCAAGGACGTTTCGTTCGAATCGCCGAACGCTCCGGCCGTCTTCAATGACGCCGTGCAGCCGGAACTGCAGCTCAACCTGAACCAGCGCGTGCAGCGCCTGGGCGAGAGCGCCTTCGAAGTCGTGCTGGCCGTGACCCTGACCTGCAAGGCCGGCGAGAAGACCGCCTACGTGGCCGAAGTGCAGCAGGCCGGCGTGTTCGGCCTGGTCGGCCTGGACCCGCAGTCGATCGACGTGCTGCTCGGCACCCAGTGCCCGAACATCCTGTTCCCGTACGTGCGTTCGCTGGTGAGCGAGCTGATCCAGGCCGGCGGCTTCCCGCCGTTCTTCCTGCAGCCGATCAACTTCGAAGGCCTGTACGCCGAAACCCTGCGCCAGCGCCAGGAACAGGGCGAAACCTCGCTCGCCGATTCCGAGCCGGCCGGCAACGCCTGATCGGCGCTGCAGTACGGATGAGCAACCACGCAGACAAAATCGCGGTTCTCGGCGCCGGCTCCTGGGGTACTGCCCTGGCGAGCCTGCTCGCGCGGCACGGTCATCCGACCGTGCTGTGGGGGCGCGATGCGGCGATGGTCGAGGCCATCGACCAGCGCCACGAGAACACCCGTTATCTGCCGGGCATTCCGCTGCCCGAGTCGCTGCGCGCGACCACCGATCTGGCCGCTGCCGTCAAGGACGCTGCCTGGATCCTGGTGGTGGTGCCCTCGCACGCCTTCGGTGAAACCGTGCGTGCGCTGGCACCGTTGCGGCCGGCCGATGCCGGCGTGGCCTGGGCGACGAAGGGCTTCGAGCCCGGCTCCGGTCGGTTCCTGCACGAAGTGGCACGTGAGGTCCTCGGGCCGGACGTGCCGCTGGCGGTGGTGACCGGTCCGTCGTTCGCCAAGGAGGTCACCCAGGGTCTGCCGACCGCGATCACCGTGCACGGTGACGCGCCGGACTTCGCCCAGCAGGTGGCCGATGCCATGCACGGTCCGGCGTTCCGCGCCTACACCGGCGATGACATGGTCGGTGCCGAGCTCGGCGGTGCGATGAAGAACGTGCTGGCCGTGGCCACCGGCGTCGCCGATGGCATGCAGCTGGGCCTCAACGCCCGTGCCGGCCTGATCACCCGTGGCCTCAACGAAATGCTGCGGCTGGCCGCGGCGATCGGTGCCAAGCCGGAGACCCTGATGGGGTTGGCCGGGCTGGGCGATCTGGTGCTGACCTGCACCGGCGATCTGTCACGCAACCGTCGCCTGGGCCTGGCCTTGGGCCGTGGCCAGACGTTGACCGATGCGGTCCGTGAGATCGGCCAGGTGGTCGAGTCGGTGCAGACCGCTGATGAGGTGATGCGCCAGGCGCGCCGTCACGGCATCGACCTGCCCATCTCCGACCGCGTGCGCGCGGTGCTGCACGGTGAGCAGACGCCGGAAGAAGGATTGCGTGCGCTGTTGGCACGCGAGCAGAAGCCGGAGTATCCGGACACGCTGTTCAAGTGAGGCACGAAAAACCCCGGCAGACGCCGGGGTTTTTTTTGGGTTCTTCTTCCATCCGCGTTGCAGGCATGAAGCGCGCTCTGAGTCCCTTCAGGCGCGACGGCGGATGGGTCGGGCGCTGGGCCACGCCAGAACGAAACAACCCGGCACGTGGCCGGGTTGTTTCGTGGCGTACCGACGAGGGTGTCGCCATGCCAACCGCAAAAAAACCGCGACGGCCGTGCAGGTAGAGCCGACCGTTGGTCGGCTGCTGTAAAAGTGAAGCCCGGCGTGAGCCGGGCTTCATGGCGCAGGGGAGAGAGACCGCGCCATCCAACAACGTACCGCGGTGTTGCGTATCGCGTATTACCAGGTGAAGCGCGGACCGACGAACCATTCCTTGTCGCCGCCCTTGGCCAGCTTCACTTCGCCGGCCAGGCCCCAGTTCTGGTTGAGCTTGGCCTGGGCGCCGACGCGGCCGTAGAACTCGCCGTCCGGGTTGATGCCGTGCTTCTTGCTGTAATCCTCGTAACCGGCCATCACGTAGCCTTCGAAGTTCGGGGTGAACGCGCTGCGCACGCCGACTTCGGTCGAGTAGCCGTTGAAGTCCAGGCCGTGCTTCGGATCGAACTTCTGGTAGGCAACGCGGGCGACCAGATCGGTGGTCGGGGCGATGCCGTAGTTGTAGCCGACACCGACCTTCCACTGGTCCACATCGTTGCTGCCGCGCTTGGTTTCCTGCGCGTTGTAGTCACCGAAGATGTGGAAGTTCGGCGCCACGGCGACCGAGCCCTTCACCGCCCAACCATCAGCGCCGCCGCCCTTGGCATCGGTGTTCACGTAGCCGCCTTCAACATAGTTGTACGACAGACCGTCGGTTGCCGACGCAGCGAACGGCAGTGCAGCCAGCAGACCCAGAGCAAGCAGGGAAGTCTTCATTTTCGGGGACACCTTTGTATTTTTTGGTTTTGTCCGCCAGCAGAGGGGAGGGGAAATCGCTGCTGGCGACAGGTGTGAATTATCCGTTAGTCACCCCAATTAGCCCTGAATATCAAACTGAGCAGTACATAAATACAAGGGCATTCCGGGGAACTTTGCCGACGCGATCTGCTATGCACGCGCGCACTGCATCGCGACGATGACGGTGCATCGCCGGCGCAGAAAAATGAGAAACGCGCCCGCTATCGGGCGTCTGGGATCAGCGTTCGCCGTCGCGCAGGTAATCGAACAACTCGGCGTCGCCTTTCAGACCGAGCTTCAACATCGCATCGCCTTTCTGGCGGCTGATGGTGCTCACGCTCTTGTGCAGATGGATGGCGATCTCTTTGACCGTCATGCCGCTGCCGAGCAGACGCAGCACTTCCACTTCGCGCGGTGACAGGGGACGGGCTTCGCCTTCCTCGACACTCTCCGTGCCGATTGCGTCAATGCGTTCCTTCAGCGACAGGCTGACGTAGGACATGCCACGCTGCACCGTCTGGATCGCCAGCGGCAGTTCGTCCATCGACGAGGTCTTGTCGACCAGCCCCAGCACGCCGGTAGCGACGACCATGCGCAGGATCGCCAGATTGTTGGACACGCTGAGCATCAGCACCGGCAGCTCGGGAAAACGACGGCGGATCATGGCGATCATCGCGAAGCCATCGGCCTGCGCGCCGCCGGGCATGGAGTAGTCGGTGACCAGGACATCGCACTCGTGGTCGCCCAGTGCGGTCATCAGCTCGGCCACGGTGCTGGCCTCGGCCACCACCTGGCCAACGCCGCTGGATTCGATCACGGCCTTCGTGCCGATCCGTACGACTGGATGGTCATCGGCAATGATAATGCGCAGGGTCATGGACTAGTATTGCCTGTGAGGCAGCCGTCGGGCCGTGCCGGGATGGGAATGTCATTCTACGGAGATCAGGCAGCATGCGTACCCACGTCGTTCGCTGGCTGGTTCTGTTCGTGCTCGCGATGGCGATGGGCATGCAGGCATCCGCTGCTTCGTCGCCTCCCTTGCCCGCCCACCAGAGCGAGTGGCTTGGCAGGCACCCTACCATCATCCTGGGTATGTACGACAGCGGCTGGCCGCCATTCGAGTCCATGCGCGACGGCACGCCGGTCGGCCTCGGCTACGACTATCTCAGCCTGCTGACCCGGCAGTTGGGGGTGCAGGTGCAGGTGCGGATGTATCGCGACTGGACCGACGTCCTGGAGGCGGCATGTCGGGGCGAAGTCGATGTGGTGATGAACATCACCCTCACCGCTGATCGCACGCGCTGCATGGTCTACACCCGCCCCTATGCCCATGCGCCACTGGCGCTGGTGGGCCGCCCCGGCGAAACCCGGGCATCGTCTGATCCTGACCTGCGCGGCCTGCGCGTGGTCACCGAGCGCGAGTTCGTCACCAGCGACGAAGTGCGCGCGCGCTTTCCCGAAGCCCGGCGCGTGACCGCGGCCAGCACCGCCGCCGCATTGGCCATGGTCGGCAGGGGCGAGGCCGATGTCTACATCGGCAACGCTTATGTGGCCACGACCCTGATCGCCGAGCGACGGCTGACCGATGTCAGCCTGCTGCGCCCCAGCGACCTGCCACCGGAGCGGCTGCATTTCGGTGTGCCCAACGCCAAGCAGCCCTTGGCTGAAGCGCTGGACATGGGCCTGGCCGCGCTCGCCGAGCGCGAGCGCGAGCGCCTGGAACGGCGCTGGCTCCCGACGCCGCGATGGTCGGTGCAGTCGCAGGTGATCCTGGGCAACGCGGAGCGGCGTGTCCTGGAAACGCCGCTGCGCCTTGCTTTCGCGCCGAACGCGGCACCGCTGGCCTTCATCGACAGTGCCGACCGGCCCAGCGGTGTCTCGGCCGAGTACCTGCGCCTGCTGCGCACGGTGGGGGCGCAGCTCACGCGGGTGCCGGCGCACGACTGGTTCGATGTGCGCGAGCAGCTGCGCCGTGGCGAGGTCGACGCGATCATGGGCATCCCCAACGATTCGAACTACCTGGGCGACGGCTGGGTGTTCAGCCAGCCCTTCATCACCGTTCCCAACGTCGTGGTGACAGCCAGTGGCAGTGCATCGGTGCTGGGCGTGCCCGATCTGGATGGCCGCAGCATCCTGCTGTCCGATCCGGAGCGGTTGCGCGGGTATGTCCTGCAGCAGGCCCCCAATGCGCGCATCGTGCCCGCGCGCAGCGCCGAACTGGCGCTGGCACGGCTGGCCAAGGGAGACGCCGATGCCTACATCGGAAACCTGGCCGTCATCGATCGGATCGTGCGTGATCACTATCCCGCGCAGCTGCAGGTGGCAGCGCCGGCAGGATTCAGCGATCGCCTGTCGTTGGCGGTCAAACGCCAGTACGCGCCGCTGGCCACCACGTTCGACCGCCTGCTGTTGAACATGAGCGCGCGCGAGCACGAAGCGATCCGCAGCGACTGGTTGTCGGCCGAGTACCGCAGCGATCTGGACTGGCGCAGGATCGCGCGCTGGGCGGTGCCGCTGGCCCTGGTGCTGCTGACCGCACTGCTCGTCCATGGGTGGGGCCACTGGCGCCTGCGCCGTGAAGTGGCGATGCGCCGCCGTGCCGAGCAGCGCCTGGCCGACGTCACCGACAACCTGCCGGCGATCGTCTACCAGGGCCGTCGCGAACGGGATGGCCGGCTGTCGCTGCCGTATATCGCCGGTGACACCGAAGCGCTGTTCGGGCTGACTGCGGCCGAGGCGATGGCCGATGAAAGCGCGCTGATGGCGCGCATCGACGAGCGTGATCGCGCCAGTGTGCGCCAGGCCATGGAAAGCGCCGCGCGTGACTTCGCCCCGTTGGACATGGAATTCCGCACCCGCCCAAGTGGCATGCTGCGCTGGGTACGTTCGCGCGCGCTGCCCTACGACGCCGAGGACGGGGTGCTGCTGTGGAGCGGCTATTGGATCGATGTGACCGATGCGCGCGCCCAGGCCGACGCGCTGGCGCTGGCCAAGGCGGCCGCCGAGCGCGCCACCGCCGCCAAATCCGAATTCCTGGCCACGATGAGCCACGAGATCCGCACGCCGATGTCCGGCGTGCTGGGCATGGTGGAGGTGCTCTCGCATACCTCGCTGGATGGCGAGCAGCGCCGCATCATCAGCGTGATCGAGGACTCGGCGCAGATGCTGCGGCAGATCCTCGATGACCTGCTGGACTACTCCAAGATCGAGGCCGGCGCGCTGTCGCTGCAACCGCATCCGGTCGCGCTGCGCGCATTGCTTGGCAATGTGCAGCAGCTGCTTGCCCCACAGGCGGTGGCCAAGGGACTGGACCTGCAGATCCAGATCGACGACGCGCTCGCGGCCATGCACCTGATCGATGGCATGCGCCTGCGGCAGATCGCATTCAACCTGCTCAGCAATGCCATCAAGTTCACGCGTGCCGGCGAGGTCGGCATCGCGCTGGCGGTGCTCGACGGTGAGGCCGACGGCGCGCAGCGGCTGCGCCTGACCGTTCGCGATACAGGCATCGGCATTTCGCCCGAGCAGCGCGAACGGCTGTTCGCGCCGTTCGTACAGGCCGACGCGGCGACCAGCCGCCAGTACGGTGGCACCGGGCTGGGGCTGAGCATCTGCCAGCGCCTGGTGGCGATGATGCATGGCACGCTGACGCTGCACAGCGTGCCCGGTGAGGGCACGCGCGTGGAGGTGCTGCTGACCGTACCGGTGGTGCCGGTGGACGAACAGCCCGGCGCCGCGGAAGAACACACGCAGGCGGTGCCGTTGCCTACCGCAGTGCAGCAGCGGCGCATCCTGATCGTGGAGGACCATCCCACCAACCAGGCGCTGATGGGGTGGCGCATGCAACAGCTGGGCCTGCCACACGTGCTGGCCGAGAACGGCGAACAGGCACTGGCGCTGCTGGCGCGTACCCGTTTCGACCTGGTCCTTACCGACTGCCGGATGCCGGTCATGGACGGCTATGCCATGACCCGCCGCATCCGCGAGCAGGAGCGCGACCGCGGCAGCGCCCGGCTGCCGGTGATCGCGCTGACCGCCAGCGCGATGGAGGACGATCTGCAGCGCTGCCGCGAGGCCGGCATGGACGATCTGCTGGCCAAGCCGGTCGCACTGGGCGCCTTGCGCCAGGCACTGGTGCAGTGGCTGCCGGACGGGGATCGCCCGCCGTCCGGCGCGGTGCAGGCATCGGGTACGGATGACGCACCGCCGGACCGGGCCGCGCTCGTGCGCCGGTTTGGTTCGGAGCACGTGGCTGGCGTGCTGATCGAGAGCCTGTGCACGGCCTCGGCCGAGGATCTGGTGAAGCTGCAGGCAGCCCTGGATGCGCAGGCCGGGCCCGCGCTGGTGAATGTGCTGCACCGGCTGGTGGGGGCCGTGGCAACGCTGGGGGCCGATGCGCTGGCGCTACAGGCGCGCAGCCTGATGGAACGCGTCGACGACGAAGGCGTGGCGGCGCACGCCGAGGCGGTCAGCGCATTCGATGCGGCGTTGCGCGCTTATCTGGTGCAGCTGCAGGCGTCCTGACCGGCGCCCTGCCGATCATCGCTGCTGCTGCAGGTATTCGATCACCTGCCGCCGGCGCTCCGGGTCGGCGGTGGTGTTGACCATGCGGGTGCCCGGCACCACGTGGGTCGGCGAGCGCAGGAACGCATCCAGGGTCTGCTCGTTCCAGGTCAGCCCGGCCTCGCGCATGGCGGTGGAGTACGGGTAGCCGGTGACACTGCCGGCGCGCCGGCCGATCACCCCGTGCAGGTTCGGGCCGAAGCGGTGCACGCCCCCGGGGCTGACCGTGTGGCAGCCGGCGCAGATCGCGAACGCGCGCTGCAGATCCTGCTGATGGGCCTGCTCCGGCGTTTGCGGGGTGCGCGAACACGCTGCCAGCAGCAGGCAGGCCAGTAACGCCAATGTCGATCGGAAAGCAGGGGCCATGGCGCAACGGTCAGGTCCAACAGGACGCTCAGGATAGCGAGCGCGGTGGCGCCTGCCGCATCCGATGACCTGCGACCGGTGGTCGCAGGTCGGGCCGGTCACATCCCCGAGTAGTTCGGGCCGCCGCCGCCCTGCGGGGTCACCCAGACGATGTTCTGGGTCGGATCCTTGATGTCGCAGGTCTTGCAGTGCACGCAGTTCTGCGCATTGATCTGCAACTGCTCATGACCATCGCTGCCGACGAACTCGTACACGCCCGCCGGGCAGTAACGCGCTTCCGGCCCGGCGTATTCGTTCAGGTTGATCCGCACCGGCACACTGGCGTCCTTGAGCGTCAGGTGGCTGGGCTGGTCTTCGGCGTGGTTGGTGCTGCTCAGGAACACCGAGCTGAGGCGGTCGAAGGTGAGCACGCCATCGGGCTTGGGATAAGTGATCTTCGCGTGCTTCGACGCCGGCTCCAGGCACGCGTGGTCCGGCGTGCTGTGGCGCAGCGTCCACGGCGGGTTGCGGATGCCCAGCTTGGGCAGCAGCCACTGCTCGATGCCGGTCATCAGCGTGGCCACGGTCTGGCCCTTCTTGAACCACTGTTTGAAGTTCTTGGCCTGCTGCAGCTCGGCATGCAGCCAGCTGCTCTCGAACGCCTTCGGATAGGCGCTCAACTCGTCGTGCTGGCGATCAGCGGCGAGCGCATCGAAGGCCGCATCGGCGGCGAGCATGCCGGTCTTGATCGCGGCGTGGCTGCCCTTGATCCGGCTGACGTTGAGGTAGCCGGCCTCGCAGCCGACCAGCGCGCCACCGGGGAACACCGTCTTGGGCAGCGACATCAGGCCGCCGGCGGTGATCGCGCGCGCGCCGTAGCCGATGCGCTTGCCCCCTTCCAGGTGCTTGCGGATGTCCGGGTGCGTCTTGAAGCGCTGGAACTCTTCGAACGGGCTCAGCCACGGATTCCTGTAGTCCAGGCCGACCACATAGCCGATCGACACCTTGCCACCCTCGGCGTGGTACAGGAACGCGCCACCGTAGGTGGCGTTGTCCAGCGGCCAGCCGGCGGCGTGCACCACCAGGCCCGGTTCGTGCTTGGCCGGATCGATCTGCCACAGTTCCTTGATGCCGATGCCGTAGGCCTGCGGATCCTTGCCGGCATCGAGCTGGAAGCGGGCGATCAGCTGGCGGCCGAGATGGCCGCGCGAGCCTTCGGCGAAGATCGTGTACTTGGCGTGCAGCGCCATGCCGCGCTCGAACGCCGGGCCGGGCTGACCGTTCTTCTCGATGCCCATGTCGCCGGTGGCCACGCCGATCACCGCGCCGTCGTCGCTGTACAGCACTTCCGCCGCCGGGAAGCCGGGGAAGATCGCCACCTCCAGCGCTTCGGCCTGCTGCGCCAGCCAGCGGGTGACCTCGCCCAGGCTGACGATGTAGTTGCCTTCGTTGTGGAAGCACTCCGGCAGCAACGCGTTGGGCGTGCTGCGCGACCCCGTTTCATTGAGGAACAGGAATTCGTCGCGGGTGACCTTCTGCTTCAGCGGTGCGCCGCGCTCGGCCCAGTCCGGGAACAGTTCGGTCAACGCGCGTGGGTCCATCACCGCGCCGGACAGGATGTGCGCGCCGGGTTCGGAGCCCTTCTCCAGGATGCAGACCGACAGCTCGCGGCCAGCCTCGATGGCGCGCTGGCGCAGCCGGATCGCCGTGGCCAGGCCAGCAGGGCCGCCACCGACGATCACCACATCGAATTCCATCACTTCACGCGGGGGCAGGACGTTGATTTCTTCGCTCATGGGGCTGCGTAACTCTTGGGTAGTGCCGCGGGTTGAACGGCGGCGGTTGCCTGGGAATCGCGCGTGTCACACCACGGCGAAACGGTGGATCAGTGCGCCAGAGTACCGGCACGGCGCATGTAAGCCTAGATCGCCGACGATGAGAGCGGTGTCGGCGCGTGCTGGATACCGGGATGCTGCGGCGCAGCAACCGCGCTGCGGCGCCGTCCCTTGGCCGCTTCCTGCACAACGACCACAATGGGGGCCTGTTCCACCGCCACCTGCCGGGATGCCATGTCACTCAATCCGTTCGATCTGTTCGATATCCGTTCGCTGCTGAGCGAGGAGGAGCGCGCGGTGCAGGCGACAGTGGCGCGCTTCACTGATACCCGGGTGCTGCCGATCATCGGTGATGCATTTGATGAAGGCCGCTTTCCGGACGAACTGATCCCCGAGATCGCTGCACTGGGTCTGCTCGGCTCCAGCCTGCCCGAGCAGTACGGCGGCGGCGGACTGAACGCGGTGAGTTACGGCTTGATCTGCCAGGAACTGGAGCGTGGCGATTCGGGCCTGCGCAGTTTCGTCTCGGTGCAGAGCTCGCTGTGCATGTACCCGATCTACGCCTACGGCAGCGAAGAACAGCGCCTGCGCTGGTTGCCGGACATGGCCACCGGCAAGGTGATCGGCTGCTTCGGCCTGACCGAGGCGCATGGCGGCTCCGATCCGGCGGCGATGAAGACCCGCGCGGTGCGCGATGGCAGTGACTGGCTGATCAACGGCAGCAAGATGTGGATCACCAGCGGGCCGGTGGCGGACATCGCCATCGTCTGGGCACACACCGAAGACGGCATCCAGGGCTTCGTGCTCGAGAAGGGCATGGCCGGCTACAGCACGCAGGAGATCAAGCACAAGATGAGCCTGCGTGCCTCGCTCACCGGCGCGCTGTTTTTCGACAATGTGCGCGTGCCCGACCGTAACCGCCTGCCCAACGTGCAGGGCCTCAAAGGCCCGCTGGGCTGTTTGAACCAGGCGCGTTATGGCATCAGCTGGGGCCCGATCGGTGCCGCGGTGGCCTGCCTGGATGAAGCGCTGGCTTACACCAAGCAGCGCGTGCTGTTTGGCCGGCCGGTAGCGGCCACGCAGAGTGCGCAGATCAAGCTGGCCGACATGGCGCGGCGGATCACCACCGCGCAGCTGCTGGCCTTGCAGCTGGGGCGCCTGAAGGACGCCGGGCAGCTGCAGCCGCAGCAGGTGAGCCTGGCCAAGTGGAACAACTGCCGCATGGCCATCGACATCGCGCGCGAGTGCCGCGACCTGCTCGGTGGCGCCGGCATCACCACCGAGCATGTGGCGATCCGGCATGCACTCAATCTGGAATCGGTGATCACCTACGAGGGCACCGAGACCGTGCACCAGCTGGTGATCGGGCGCGAGCTGACCGGGATCAATGCGTTCTGAGGTCACCTGACCAACGGTCAGGTGCTACACCAACGGTCAGGTGCTACACCAACGGTCAGGTGCTACGCGGCCGGCAGGTGCCTGTGTCACCGGTAGGTGCCGACCGGTGGTCGGCACGGCATCTTATTCCCCGCCGGCAAACCCGTTCTGGCGCCACGCCTCGTACATCACCACCGCGACCGTGTTGGACAGATTGAGGCTGCGGTTGCCCGGTTGCATCGGCAGGCGCAGGCGGCGGCCGTGGGGCAGGCTGTCGAGCAGGTCCTGGGGCAGGCCGCGGGTTTCCGGGCCGAACAGGAAGGCATCGCCATCTTCAAACTGCTGGGTGTCGTAACGCACGCTGCCGCGGGTACTCAGCGCGAACAGGCGCTTGGGCGCAATCACCTGCAGGGCGGTCTCAAGATCTGGATGGACCTGCAGTCGGGCGTATTCGTGATAGTCCAGGCCGGCGCGCTTGAGCTGCTTGTCGCTCAGGTCGAAACCGAGCGGCTCGATCAGGTGCAGCCGCGCGCCGGTGTTGGCGCAGAGGCGGATCACATTGCCGGTGTTCGGCGGGATTTCGGGTTGGAACAGAACGACATGGAACGTGGGCGTGGCAGTCATCGGCGAAGTGTACGCCGTGGCTGCGGGGGACCGCAGCTACGGCTTACTGGCGGATCAGGGTCGAGGCGGCGGCAGCGGCGGTTTCCAGGGCCAGGGCCTGCAGATCGGCAGCCGACGGACGCACCTGCAGGGTCGGCAGGTTGATGATCACTTCGTTGGCGACGGCGGTGGCGGCAGCGGTGAAGGTGGCGACGTAGCCGCGGTCACGGGTCTGCTCGGCAGCCAGGGCCTGGCGCTGTTCGGCGGTCGGGCGCACTTCAACGGCGGCCAGCGTGGTGACGCGGCGGTTGGCGGCCAGTTCGGCGCGGTAATCGGCGATCAGGCCGGCAGTCGGGCGCACTTCCACGACGGCCAGGGTCGGGATGCTGCTGGTGCGCTCAACCTCGGCCTGGGCGATCTGGTCGGCCGACGGGCGGACCTGCACGGTGTCCAGGGTGACGATGGCGGGAGCGGCCTGCACCGACGAAGCAAATGCGGAGCCGGCGGCGAGGGCGATGGCGATGGCGAGCGTCTTGGTGTTCATGGCGAGGTCCTGTTTAGTGTTGGTGAGCAGTGGTGTGGTAGTAAGGTAGTACACCGATTCGGGGGCTTGCAAGAACAATTTGGTCTTTCTTGTTTTTGTTCAGCGCCCAGTCAGTTTCGGTTTGATCCCTGTTTCCTTCGCCCAGTACCACGCAGGACGCGTGCCAACTTTTCAACGTTGATTTCAAAGGATTTTTCGGGGGAATGGGGGTGTCCGCCGTCCGGACAGGTGTCCGCTGGCAGGCGTGTGCGCTGTCCGTTTCCCCCCCAATGACTGTTGGCCGATGCCTTTTGCCCGGACGGCGCGCTAGCATCCGGCTTCACTTTCATGACCAAGGAACCGGAATGGCCGTCCAACTTCGACCGCGTGCCGCGCTGCTGGCTGTAGCGCTCTCCGCCGCACTGGGCTCACTCGCGCCGGCACCGGTCCTGGCCAAGCCGGCCACGGTGGCCAAGGTCGATATTCCGTTCGAGCAGTTCACCCTGCCCAATGGCCTGCGCGTGGTGGTGCACACCGACCGCAAGGCGCCGATCGTGGCCGTCAACATCTGGTACCACGTGGGCAGCAAGGACGAACCGGCCGGCCGCACCGGCTTTGCGCACCTGTTTGAACACCTGATGTTCCAGGGCAGCGAGAACCACGACGGCGAGTATTTCGAGCCCTTCAAGCAGGTGGGTGTCACCGGCCAGAACGGCACCACCAACACCGATCGCACCAATTACTTCGAGAACGTGCCGACCACCGCGCTGGACATGGCGCTGTGGATGGAGTCCGACCGCATGGGCCATCTGCTCGGCGCGATCGACCAGGCGGCCCTGGACGAACAGCGTGGCGTGGTCCAGAACGAGAAGCGCCAGGGCGAGAACCAGCCGTATGGACAGGTCTGGGAAAAGCTGACCCGCGCGATGTATCCGGAAGGCCATCCGTATCACCACAGCGTGATCGGCTCGATGAACGATCTCAACGCGGCCTCGCTGGACGACGTGAAAACGTGGTTCCGCACCTGGTACGGCCCCAACAATGCCGTGCTGGTGCTGGCCGGTGACATCGACGTGGCCACCGCGAAAGAAAAGGTCGCCAGGTACTTCGGCGACATCCCGGCCGGCCCGAGCATGGCCCAGCCCAAGGTGGACGTGGCCAAGCGCGAGAAGAGCACGCGCGAAGTGATGACCGACAAGGTGCCGCAGGCGCGCATCTATCGCGCGTGGAACGTCGCCCAGGTCGGCACCACCGACATCGACCAGCTGCAGTTGTTCGCGCAGGTCCTCGGCGGTGCGAAGTCCTCGCGTCTGGATCAGCGCCTGCTGCACCAGGACAAGCTGGTGGACAACATCAGCGCCGGCGCCTACAGCTCGCAGCTGGGCTCCAACTTCGTGATCATGGCCAGCGTGAAGCAGGGCGTGGACCCGGCCAAGGTCGAGGCGATCATCGATGAAGAGGTGAAGCGCCTGACCAGGGACGGTCCGACCGCCGATGAGCTCAGCCGTGGCAAGACCGCCTTCCGCGCCGGGTTCATCCGCGGCATCGAGCGCATCGGTGGCTTCGGCGGCAAGGCCGACGCGCTGGCCGAGTGCACCGTGTACGAAGGCGACCCGGGCTGCTTCCGCACGTCGCTGGCCACCATCGATGGGGCCACTGCCGCGCAGGTGCGCGATGTCGGTGCCAAGTGGCTGGGCGCCGGCGACCACACCATCGTGGTCGAGCCGGGCGCGCGCGTTGCGCTGGCCGAACTGCCTTCGGAAACGCCCAAGCCGTTCACCGTGCCCGCCGTGGACCCCAGCTTCACGACCCTGGCCAAGCAGGTCGACCGCAGCACCGGCGTGCCGCAGACCAAGACCTTCCCGGATCTGAAATTCCCGGAACTGCACCGCGCCACGCTGAAGAACGGCACCCAGGTGATCGTGGCCGAGCGTCACGACATCCCGGTCGTGCAGTTCAGTTATGAGTTCCCGGGTGGCTTCACCGCCGACCAGGGCCGCAAGTCCGGCACCGCCAACTTCACCATGGGGCTGCTCACCGAGGGCGCCGGCAAGCTCGGCGCGCTGCCGTTCGCCGATGCCGCCGATGCACTGGGTGCCAAGCTCGATGCCTCCGCCTCGCTGGACAGCACCAGCGTGTACCTGTCCGCGCTGAAGGAAAACCTGGCCCCGTCGCTGGCCCTGTATGCGGACATGCTGCGCCAGCCGCGCTTCGACCAGGCCGAGATCGATCGCGTCAAGGCCACCTGGATCGCCGGCATCCAGCAGGAGAAGGTCAACCCCAGCGCGGTTGCGATGCGCGTGATGCCGACCCTGCTGTACGGCGCCGGTCATCCGTATGCGATCCCGTTCACCGGCAGCGGCAATGAAGTGGACATCCAGTCCATGACCCGCGAAGACCTGGTCGATTTCCACCGCGATTGGCTGCGCCCGGAGCAGGGCACCCTGATCGTGGTCGGCGATACCACGTTGAAGGAAATCGTGCCCTTGCTGGAACGCCAGCTCGGCAATTGGAAGGCCGAGGGTCCGGCGCCGCAGGTCAAGGCCCCGGTGGACGTGGCACGGCCGACCCAGGCCCGGGTGTACCTGATCGACCAGCCGGGCGCGGTGCAGGCCAACCTGTTCGCCAGCCAGGTGGTGCCCTCGTCCAAGGACCCGGGTTCGACCCGCTTCGACATCGCCAATGGCGTGCTCGGCGGGGACTTCACCTCGCGCCTGAACATGAACCTGCGTGAGCAGAAGCACTGGTCCTACGGTGCCGGCAGCAGCGCCAGCAACACCCTGGGCCAGCGCCCGTGGGGCGCCCGCGCACCGGTGCAGATCGACAAGACCGCCGAGGCGATGCAGGAGATGCGCAAGGAGATCGCCGAGTTCGCCAGCGGTACCAAGCCGGCCACCCCGGCCGAAGTGGCGCGCATCCGCAACATCCAGAACCTGAGCCTGCCCGGCGCCTACGAGACCGCCAGCGCGGTGATGGGGACCATCAGCGGGATCGTGCGTTACCAGCGCCCGGACGACTATGTGGTCCAGCGCAAGGCCGAGATCGAGGCGATGACCCCGGCCCAGGTGCAGCAGGCCGCGGCCACGCTGGACCCGAACGCGCTGACCTGGGTGGTGGTCGGTGACCTCAAGCAGACCGAGGCACCGGTGCGTGCGCTCAACCTCGGCCAGGTGCAGGTGATCGATGCCGAAGGCAAGGTGGTGGCTCCGGCTGCTCCGGCTGCTCCGGCGGCGGCGGCCCCGGCCGCGGCCCCCAAGGCCCGGTGATGCCGACAGCGGGTCAGCCATCGCGCTGGCCCGCCCCTCAGGTGCCGGGAACCCTCCCGGCCCCTGATCACCCCCGATTCAGTTGTTTCCCGCACACTCCCTTACGTATTCCAGCCAGGCCTTGTCCATGCGCATTCTGCTTCTGTCCGCCCTGATCCTCAGCGTTTCCGCCTGCACCTGGGTGCCGATCGAGTCCTCCGGCAAGACGGTCCGCGTGCTGCCGGCCGGTGCGGTTCCCAGCGGCTGCCAGAGCAAGGGCGAGGTGGTGGTGACCGTGAAGAGCAAGGTCGGCTTCTACAACCGCAACCCGCTGCGCGTGCAGGAGGAGCTGGAAACCCTGGCCCGCAACGAGGCGCCCAGCGCCGGTGCCAACGCCGTGCAGGCCTCGGGCCTGCCCGCCGATGGCAGCCAGCGTTTCCTGGCCTTCCAGTGCCCGCCACGCTGAACCCTTCACCCCGCGCCCGGACCATACGCCCGGGCGTGAATTCGTAAAGGTGCGGTGAAAGCCGTGCCGGCTTACAATAGCGCCCCCTTTGCCTGAGCCTTGGCGCTAACTGATGCTCTTCAAGAATGTATCGATCGCCGGCTTGGCGCACATCGACGCGCCGCACACGCTGACGTCCAAGGAAATCAACGAACGGCTGAAGCCGACGCTGGATCGCCTTGGCATCCGTACCGATGTGCTCGGCGATATCGCGGGCATCCACGCCCGCCGCCTGTGGGATGCCGACATGCTGGCCTCCGACGCCGCCACGCTGGCCGCCCGCAAAGCACTGGAAGACGCCGGGATCGGCGCCGACAAGATCGGCCTGCTGGTCAACACCTCGGTCAGCCGCGACTACCTGGAGCCGTCCACGGCCAGCATCGTCTCGGGCAACCTGGGGGTCGGCGATGAATGCATGACCTTCGACGTCGCCAATGCCTGCCTGGCCTTCATCAACGGCATGGACATCGCCGCCCGCATGCTCGAACGCGGCGAGATCGACTACGCGCTGATCGTCGACGGTGAAACCGCCAACCTGGTGTACGAGAAGACCCTCGAGCGCATGGCCCTGCCGGGCGTGACCGCCGATGACTTCCGCAACGAGATGGCCGCGCTGACCCTGGGCTGCGGTGCCGCGGCGATGGTCATGGCGCGCACCGAGCTGGTGCCCGATGCCCCGCGTTACCGCGGTGGCGTGACCCGCTCGGCCACCGAGTGGAACCAGCTGTGCCGGGGCAACCTGGACCGCATGGTCACCGACACCCGCATGCTGCTGATCGAAGGCATCAAGCTTGCACAGAAGACCTTCGTGGCCGCCCGTGAAGCGCTGGGCTGGGCCGTGGAGGAACTGGACCAGTTCGTCATCCACCAGGTCAGCCAGCCGCACACCGCCGCCTTCATCAAGAACTTCGGCATCGACCCGAAGAAGGTGATGACGATCTTCGGCGAGCACGGCAACATCGGCCCGGCTTCGGTGCCGATCGTGCTGAGCAAGCTCAAGCAGCTGGGCAAGCTGAAGAAGGGTGATCGCATCGCGCTGCTCGGCATCGGCTCGGGCCTGAACTGCTCGATGGCCGAAGTGGTCTGGTAAACCAGTCGCCGCAGGCTGCTGCGGCGTTGGAATTGAACATCAAGGGCCGGTTCTGCCGGCCCTTTTCACAGGTGCGTTTGCATGCCCCAGCTGCCCGGTTACCCCGCCCATCCGCACCGCTTCGAGGTGCGCCCCGGCCTGTCGATGAACTATCTCGACGAAGGCCCGCGCGATGGCGAGGTGGTGGTGATGGTCCACGGCAATCCGTCGTG
The DNA here is from genome assembly GCF_039674765.1 of Stenotrophomonas sp. TWI273. Taxonomy (NCBI): domain Bacteria; kingdom Pseudomonadati; phylum Pseudomonadota; class Gammaproteobacteria; order Lysobacterales; family Lysobacteraceae; genus Stenotrophomonas; species Stenotrophomonas sp. TWI273. Next base: position 139,523 of record NZ_JBDJOA010000005.1, on the reverse strand, counting down.
GAGCTATTACTGGCGCACCCTGGTGGCCGGGTTGTCGGACAGATACCGCTGCATCGTGCCGGACCATATCGGCATGGGCCTGTCGGACAAGCCCGATGACGCGCACTACGACTACACCCTGCAGTCGCGCGTGGATGACCTCGACGCGCTGCTCGCGCACCTGGGCATCACCGGCCCGGTGACCCTGGCCGTGCACGACTGGGGCGGCATGATCGGCTTCGGCTGGGCGCTGTCGCACCACGCGCAGGTCAAGCGCCTGGTGGTGCTCAACACCGCCGCCTTCCCGATGCCGGCCGCGAAGAAAATGCCGTGGCAGATCGCGCTGGGCCGCCACTGGACGGTGGGTGAGTGGATCATCCGCACCTTCAACGCCTTCTCGTCCGGTGCCTCGTGGCTGGGCGTGGAGCGGAAGATGCCGGCCGAGGTGCGCCGCGCCTACGTGTCGCCGTACAACAGCTACGCCAACCGCATCAGCACCATCCGCTTCATGCAGGACATCCCGCTGTCACCGGCCGACAAGGCCTGGTCGCTGCTGGCGCGCGCCGGTGAGGCGCTTCCTTCGTTCGCCGACCGCCCGGCCTTCATCGGCTGGGGCCTGCGTGACTTCGTGTTCGACCACCACTTCCTGGCCGGCTTCCAGGCCGCACTGCCGCAGGCGCAGGTGCATGCCTTCGAGGATGCCGGGCATTACGTGCTGGAAGACAAGCACGAGGTGCTGGTGCCGAAGATCCGCGCGTTTCTGGACGCGAACCCGATCTGAGCCGTTGGTATTGACGCTGGGTCGCATCCGACCCCGTCGGTAGAGCCGACCGTTGGTCGGCTGCTTTCTGGTCGGCTGCTTCTGCCCCGGCGTCATAACACCCGGCGCCCCCAACTACGCTGCGATCGGTGCCTGCGGCGGTGCCGGGGAATTGCCGTTGTCATCGGGATGATCATCGTCATTGTCCGCCTCGTCCCGCCAGCGCCAATCGGCCAGGGTCAGCGCCGGCATGCCGTGCGCCACGCGCGCCTTGTCGCACTGGGGGCTGGCCTTGCCGTACTCCCACGAGGCATCCACCTCACGGCAGACGCTGGGGCGGTTGGGGTGGATGCTGCAGCGCGAGTACACGCCGATCTCTGCATCCAGCGCCACGCAGTACACCGGCTTGGACAGCGTGCCGCGCATGCACAGCCGGTGCGGGTCCAGCACCTGGGTGAGCTCGTGCGGGACGCCACCGGGGGTGACCTCGTCCGATTCCATCCAGTGGAAGGCCACACGGTATTGGGTGCAGCAGGCGCCGCAGGTGAGGCAGGGATGGGGCATGGGGGCACCGGCTGGAGACGCGTAGATCCACGCCATGCGTGGATGGGTGGGAAGGCCGCGAATTTTCCACGCCCTCGGCCGGCGCGCAAGATTTTTCTGCAGCGGCGACAATGAACGGATGAACAGCGCCATCAATATCGCCGCGCGCCTGCCCGAGCTGGCCCGTGAACGCCCCGACCAGATCGCCATCCGCTGCCCCGGCAAGCCCGGGCCCGGCGGCATGGCGCGTTATGACGTCACCCTGGATTACCGCACCCTCAACGCCCGCAGCGATGCGATGGCGGCCGGGCTGGCCGCGCACGGCATCGGCCGCGGCGTGCGCGCGGTGGTGATGGTGCGGCCCTCGCCGGAATTCTTCCTGCTGATGTTCGCGCTGTTCAAGAACGGCGCGGTCCCGGTGCTGGTCGACCCGGGCATCGACAAGCGCGCGCTGAAGCAATGTCTGGACGAGGCCCAGCCGGAGGCCTTCATCGGCATCGGCCTGGCCCACATGGCGCGCCTGGTGCTGCGCTGGTGCCGCTCTGCGCGCCTGCTGGTGACCGTCGGCCGTCGCTGGGGCTGGGGTGGCACCACCCTGGCCCGGCTGGAAGCCCAAGGCGCCACGGCGGCACCTGCGCTGGCCCCGACCGATGGCGAGGATGTCGCGGCGATCCTGTTCACCAGCGGCTCCACCGGCGTGCCCAAGGGCGTGGTCTACCGCCACCGTCATTTCGTCGGCCAGGTCGAGCTGCTGCGCGCCGCCTTCGGGATGGCGCCGGGCGGGGTGGACCTGCCGACCTTCCCGCCGTTCGCGCTGTTCGATCCGGCGCTGGGGCTGACCTCGGTGATCCCGGACATGGACCCGACCCGCCCGGCCCAGGCCGATCCGCGCAAGCTGCATGACGCCATCAACCGCTTCGGCGTCACCCAGCTGTTCGGCTCGCCGGCGCTGATGCGGGTGCTGGCCGATCACGGCCAGCCGCTGCCGAGCGTGCGCCGGGTGACCTCGGCCGGTGCGCCGGTGCCGCCCGACGTGGTCGCGCGCATCCGCCGCCTGCTGCCCGATGACGCCCAGTTCTGGACCCCCTACGGCGCCACCGAGTGCCTGCCGGTGGCCGTGATCGAAGGCCGCGAGCTGGAGAACACCCGCCAGGCCACCGAGGCCGGCGCGGGCACCTGTGTCGGCCGCGTGGTCGCGCCGAACGAGGTGCGCATCATCGCCATCGATGACGCGCCGCTGCCGGGCTGGTCGCAGGCGCGCGTGCTGGCCGCCGGCGAGGTGGGCGAGATCACCGTGGCCGGCCCGACCGCCACCGACAGCTACTTCAACCGCCCGCAGGCCACCGCGGCGGCGAAGATCACCGAAACCCTGGCCGATGGCAGCACGCGTGTCGTGCACCGGATGGGCGATGTCGGCTACTTCGATGCGCAGGGCCGGCTGTGGTTCTGTGGGCGCAAGACCCAGCGCGTGGAAACCGCGCAGGGCCCGCTCTACACCGAGCAGGTCGAGCCGGTGTTCAACGCGCTCGATGGCCTCGCCCGCACCGCGCTGGTCGGCGTGGGTGCACCGGGCCGGCAGGTGCCGGTGCTGTGCTACGAGCTGCTGCCCGGTACCGTCGATTCCCCCGCGCTGGTCGAGCGGCTGCGCCGCGAGGCCGCCGCGCACGCGCATACCGCGCGCATCGAGCGCTTCCTGCTCCACCCGGGCTTCCCGGTCGACATCCGCCACAACGCAAAGATCGGCCGCGAGAAGCTCGCGGTCTGGGCCACCGCGCAACTGGAGCAGCACGCATGAAGATCCTCGTGACCGGTGGCGGCGGCTTCCTCGGCCAGGCCCTGTGCAAGGGGCTGATCGAGCGCGGTCACCAGGTACTGGCGTTCAACCGCGGCCATTACCCCGCGCTGCAGGCGATGGGCGTGGGCCAGATCCGCGGTGATCTGGCCGATGCGCAGGCAGTAATGCATGCGGTGGCCGGGGTCGATGCGGTCCTCCACAACGGGGCCAAGGCCGGTGCGTGGGGCAGCTATGACAGCTACCACCAGGCCAACGTGGTCGGCACCGACAACGTCATCGCGGCCTGCCGCGCGCACGGCGTGGGCAAGCTGGTCTACACCTCCACGCCCAGCGTGACCCATCGCGCCACCCATCCGGTCGAGGGCCTGGGTGCGGACGAGGTGCCGTATGGCGAAAACTTCCAGGCACCGTATGCGGCCACCAAGGCCATCGCCGAGCAGCGCGTGCTGGCCGCCAACGATGCGCAGCTGGCCACCGTCGCGTTGCGGCCCCGGCTGATCTGGGGCCCGGGTGACCAGCAGCTGGTGCCGCGCCTGGCCGAGCGCGCCCGGGCCGGCCGCCTGCGCTTTGTCGGTGATGGGCAGAACAAGGTCGATACCACCTACATCGACAACGCCGCACTCGCCCACTTCCTGGCTCTGGAACACCTGGCCCCGGGCGCGGCCTGCGCCGGCAAGGCGTACTTCATTTCCAACGGCGAGCCGCTGCCGATGCGCGAGCTGCTCAACAAGCTGCTGGCCGCCGTGGAGGCCCCGCCGGTGACGAAGTCGATCAGCTTCAAGGCGGCCTACCGGATCGGCGCGGTCTGCGAGCGGCTGTGGCCGCTGCTGCGCCTGCGCGGCGAACCGCCGATGACGCGCTTCCTGGCCGAGCAGCTGTGCACCCCGCACTGGTACAGCATGGAACCGGCGCGCCGCGACTTCGGCTATGTGCCCCGGGTCAGCATCGAAGAAGGGCTGGCCCGGCTGGCATCTTCATCGAACGCACAGGATTCCATCACTCCCTGAACACCGCAGGTTGGTGAACATGGCCCCACGCCAACTCCGGCACGCATCAACGCGAGGGTCGACATGCTGCATTACGCCGTCATCTTTTTTGTCATCGCCATCATCGCGGCGGTACTGGGTTTCTCGGGCATTGCCGGCGCTGCCAGCAACGTTGCCTGGATCCTGTTCGTCGTCTTCCTGATCCTGGCGGTGGTGTCGATGTTCCGCAAGCGGACCTAGTGTCCGGCGCGTCCCGCGCCACCTCTCTCCGGCGTGGGACGCGCTGCGGAAATCACGACGGCCTGACATCGGCAACGATGTTCAGGCCGTCGTTGCGATGGAGCTGCGCAGATCGCGCTCGTGCGCGTGCCGCGCCATCGCCAGTTCCAGCAGCCGCGTGATCAGCGCGGTGTAATCCAGCCCACTGGCCGCCCACAACTTCGGGTACATGCTGATCCGGGTGAAGCCGGGCAGCGTGTTGATCTCGTTGATCACCACCTCGCCAGCCGAGGTCAGGAACACATCCACGCGTGCCAGGCCGGCACAATCCAGTGCCTGGTAGGCCTGCACGGCGATTTCCCGGATACGGGACTGCTCCGCATCGGTGATGGCCGCCGGCACCACGATGTCCGCACCGCTTTCGCTGATGTACTTGGTGTCGTAGGAATAGAAATCATCGTGCACGACCACCTCGCCACAGACGCTGGCTTCGGGGTGCTCGTTGCCCAGCACCGCGCATTCGATCTCGCGGCCGTCGATCGCCGATTCCACCAGCGCCTTGTGATCGAACGAGAGTGCCAGCGCGAGCGCGGCATGGAATTCCGCTTCAGTGCGCACCTTGCTCACGCCCACCGAGGAGCCCTGGTTGGCCGGCTTCACGAACAATGGCGTGCCCAGCGCGGCGACCAGCGCGGGGTAATCGGCCCGGGCCGCCGTGACCCGGTTGAAGCAGGCGAACGGCGCCACCGCCAGCCCGGCATCGCGCAGCAGGCGCTTGGCCACGTCCTTGTCCATCGCCACCGCCGAGCCGAGCACGCCCGAGCCCACGAAGGGCAGGTTGGCCATGCGCAGCAGGCCCTGCAGCGAGCCATCCTCGCCCAGCGTGCCGTGCACGATCGGGAACACCACGTCGATCTGCTCCAGCGCGGTGGCCGGATCGGTCGGGACCAGCTGCTGGCGCTCCAGGCCCGGCCGCACCGCCACCGCATTGCCCGAGCGGTGCAGCGCGATCCGTGCCGGGTCGCTGGCATTGAGCAGGAAGTCGCGCGGGTCGCTGACGTGCCACTGGCCCTGCTTGTCGATGCCGATCAGGCTGACCTCGAAGCGGTCCTTGTCCAGTGCATCGAGGATGTTCTTCGCCGATTGCAGCGAGACCTCGTGCTCGGCCGAACGGCCGCCGAAGATGATGCCTACCCGGGTCTTGCCCATGCCTGTTGCCGCTCCTGCCTCTTCTGGAACCACACAGGATGGACCGGCGCGCGGTGCATGGCAAAACGCGCAACGCGTGATGCCCGCGGACGCCCGCCGTTCAAGGGGGCACGGTAGAATGCGGTGATGGCCCGTTCCCTGCTCTCTTCCCTCAAGCCGCTGGCTGGCAATGCGCTGCAGCTCACGCTCAACCGCGCGCTGGCGCTGGACCCGGACACCCGCAGCGCGCTGGCCGCGCTGGATGGCCGCCACATCGCCCTGACCCTGGAATCGCCTGCGTTGGCGATGCGGATCGGGGTGGACGGTGAGCGGCTCACGGTCGGCCCGGTCGATCCGCAGCAGGAGCCGGACCTGGCCGTGCGCAGCACGCTGGGCGGGGTGCTGGCCCAGCTGCCGTTCCTGGCCAATGCACGCCGTGGCGGTGATGCGCCGGCCGGGCGGGTCAAGGTCTCCGGCGATGCCGAGCTGGCCCGCCGCCTGCAGCAGCTGGCGACCCGTTTCGATCCGGACTGGCAGCAGCCGTTCGTGCGCGTGTTCGGCGAGGTCATGGGCGTGCAGATCGCCAATACCCTGCGCTCGGCACTGCAGCACGCCCGCCGCGGCGCGTCCGACCTGGCGCACAGCGCCGCTGAATTTGTCACCGAGGAGTCGCGCGACGTGGTACCCCGAGCAGAACTGGATGCCTTCCACGACGATGTGGACGTGATGCGCGACGACGTTGAACGCATGGCCGTGCGCGTCCAGCGCCTGCGGCAGGTGGGCGCATGAAGGCGATCTTCCGGGCCAGCCGCATCGGCCGCATCATCCTGCGCTACCGCCTCGACGATCTGCTCCAGGGCACCCCGGCCGAACGCTGGCTGCGCCTGGCCAAGCCGTTCGTGCCACGCGCCTCGGCCGACATCGCCGCACAGTCGCGCGGTGCGCGCCTGCGCCTGGCGCTGCAGGACCTGGGCCCGATCTTCGTCAAGTTCGGCCAGATCCTCTCCACCCGCCGTGACCTGATCCCGGCCGATGTCGCCAACGAACTCACCCTGCTGCAGGACCGGGTCAAACCGTTTGATGGCGCCGCCGCGCAGGCCATCGTCGAGCGTGCGCTCGGGCGCCCGGTCAGCGAAGCGTTCGCCAGCTTCGATCTGCAGCCGCTGGCCTCGGCCTCGATCGCGCAGGTGCACGCGGCCACGCTCGCCGATGGGCGCCAGGTGGTGGTCAAGGTGCTGCGCCCGGACATCGAAAAGCAGATCGACGCCGACATCGCGCTGCTCAAGTCGGCCGCCGCGCTGATCGAGCGCGCGCACCCGCGCGCCGACAAGATCCGCCCGCGCGAGGTGGTCGCCGAAGTCGAAAACACCCTGGCCGCCGAGCTGGACCTGCAGCGCGAAGGCGCCAATGCCAGCGTGCTGCGCCGCAACTGGATCGACTCGGACGATCTGTACGTACCGGAAGTGATCTGGAGCCATACCGCCGAGCGCGCGCTGACCCTGGAGCGCGTGTGGGGCATTCCCTCGGACGACATCGTCGCGCTGGACAAGGCCGGCATCGACCGCAAGGCGCTGGCCGCCAAGGGCGTGCGGGTGTTCTACACCCAGGTGTTCCGCGACAACTTCTTCCACGCCGATGCGCACGCCGGCAATATCTGGGTCGACACCGATCCGGCGCGCCGCGACAACCCGCGCTTCATCGCGCTGGATTTCGGCATCATGGGCCAGCTGTCCGAAGAAGATCAGTACTACCTGGCCGAGAACTTCATGGCCATCTTCAACAAGGATTACCGGCGCATGGCCGCGCTGCATGTCGAGGCCGGCTGGATGCCCAACAACGTGCGCATCGATGAACTCGAAGCGGCCGCGCGTTCGGTGTGCGAACCCTATTTCACCCGCCCGCTGTCGCAGATCTCGCTGGCCGAGGTGCTGATCAAGCTGTTCCGCGTGGCCCAGCGCTACGAGCTCACGCTGCAGCCGCAGCTGATCCTGCTGCAGAAGACACTGCTCAACATCGAAGGTGTCGGCCGTCAGCTCGATCCGGAACTGGACATCTGGGCGGTCGCGCGGCCGGTGCTGGAACGCATCCTGCGCGAGCGTTACAGCCCGCGCCGCGTGCTCAAGGAAGTGCGCAAGCGCCTGCCTGAAATCATGACGCATACGCCGGACATGCCGCGCCTGGTCCACGCCTGGCTGCGCCAGCAGGTGGAAGGCGACCACGAATTGTCGATGCGCTCGCGCGATCTGGCGGCGCTGAACGTCAGCGTGCAGAAGCTGCAGAAGCGCGCGGTGGCCGCGATCGCCGGCGTCGGCCTGATGATCGTCGCTGCGGTGCTGTATGGCCTGCAGCCAGGTGGCTGGTACTTCGGCGATGCCCCGGTGTGGAGCTGGGTGACCGGCGCGGCGGGCGTGTTCTCGCTGGCCAGTGCCTGGTGGCGCCGATGAGCGCGATCGAGCTGCAGGCAGAGGCCATCGCCGAGGCGCCTGTTGCGCTTCCGCCCCTGCAACTGCTGCACCTGGACGACCAGCTTGCCGTGGTCAACAAGCCCGCCGGGCTGATGGTCCACGACAGCAAGCTCGCCCGGGGCGAAGACGACTTCCTCGCCGACCGCCTGCGCGAACAGCTCGGCAAGCCGATCTTCCTCGTCCATCGCCTGGACCGCGCCACCAGCGGCTGCCTGCTGCTCGCCTTTGATCGCGAAAGCGCCAGCGTGCTCGGCAAATCGCTGATGGGCGGCGACGTCACCAAGGATTACCTCGCGATCTGCCGCGGCTGGCCGGCCGACGAGGCCTTTACCGTCGACCACGACCTGGATGGCGGCCCCGGCAAGCCGGTCAAGAAGCAGGCGATCACCCACTTCCAGCGCGTCGCCGTGGGCGAGATCGCCATTCCGATGGGCGAGTTCGAGACCTCACGTTACGCCCTGCTGCGCTGCCAGCCGCAGACCGGCCGGTTCCGTCAGATCCGCCGCCACCTCAAGCACCTCTCGCATCACCTGATCGGCGACACCAGCCACGGCGACGGTCGCCACAACCGCAGCTTCCGCATGCAGGGCATCCACCGCATGCTCCTGCACGCCGAGCGCCTGCGCTTCCCGCACCCGGACGGCACGCCGATGGACATCAGCGCGCCCGTGGACGGCGAATTCCGCAAGGCGATGGATCTGTTTGGTTGGGTCGTGCGATAGCCGACCAACGGTCGGCTCTACTTCACGACAGCCGACCAACGGTCGGCTCTACCGGTTATTTCTTCGCCGGCGCGGCCGCCGGCGCCGGCTCATTGACGATCGCTTCCAGGTCCTTCTGCAGATCCACGAACAGCGGCTGCATCTTGGCCTGGATCGCCACCATCACGTTCTGCATCAGTGCCGGCGTCTTGTCCAGCAGGCTCTGCCCCGCCGAGCTCTCATAGAACTCCGCCATCGCCAGCACGTCTTCCTTGCTGAAGGTCTGCTTGTACAGATCCACGTACATCGGCCGCAGCTCCTTCCAGGACAGCGCCTGACGCACGGTCTGGCTGGTCCGCTGCTCGATCCGCTGCAGCTGGGCCTGCTGTGTCGCATCCAGCTGACGCTGCTGCGCCACCTGCTGGAACTGCTGGCGCTGCATCGCCTCGATCTGCGGCAGCATCGTATCGAGCATGCTCTGCGCGCGCGAGGCGGCCAGCAGGCGGTTGATGTCGGCATCCGACGGCGGCGCGGCCAAGGCCGGCGCGATCGCGGCCAGGCCCAGCGCCAGGGCCAGAGTGAGGCGGGTCAGGCCGCGGCGGGCCAACGGGCGGATCAGGGACATGGCGGAGCATCCTGCGTTGCGTGGACTCCGGAGAATACCTGCGATGGCGTCATCAGGCCGTAATTGAGGACGTTATCGGCGACATCCACGCACGTTGCAGTCACCCGACCGGCGGTCCTCCCCTTACAATGCCGCCCATGGGCAACGGGCCAGTCACCATCAGCGCGCACCTGACGATTCCGGATACGGAACTCGTCGAGCGGTTCGTGCGCGCCAGCGGCGCCGGTGGCCAGAACGTCAACAAGGTCTCCACCGCCGTCGAGCTGCGCTTCGACGTGGCCGGCTCGCCTTCGTTGCCCGAGCCGTTGCGCGCGCGCCTGCTGGCCCGCCGCGACCGGCGCATGACCGGCGAAGGCGTGCTGGTCATCGATGCACAGCGTTTCCGTACCCAGGACCGTAACCGCGAGGACGCGCGCGATCGACTGGCCGCCTTCATCCAGGCGGGGCTGAGCGTGCCCAAGGCACGCGTGGCCACCAAGCCGACCTACGGGTCGAAACTGCGTCGTCTGGACGCCAAAAAGGGGCGCGCGCAGATCAAGCGCGGGCGCACCACACGCAATTGGGAGTGATTGCTTGAACAACCGAAGTCCGTTGTTGCCGGTGGTTCCGCCGAACATGCCGCAGGTCAAACCGAACCGCTTCCTCCGCTGGCTGGCCCGCTGCACGCTGCGCCTGGGCGGCTGGAAAGTGACCGGCACCCTGCCCGATGTGCCCAAAGTGGTGTTCATCATCGCCCCGCATTCGTCCAACTGGGATGGCTTCTGGGGCATGGCCGCGAAGATCGCGCTGGGCATGCAGGTCAAGGTGCTGGGCAAGGCCTCGCTGTTCTGGTGGCCGCTGGGGCCGCTGCTGCGCAAGCTCGGCGTCATCCCGCTGGACCGCAGCTCGCCGCAGGGCACCGTGGAGCAGGCGGTCAGCCTGATCCGGGGCTCGGACCGCCTGTGGTACGCGATCACCCCGGAAGGCACGCGCAAGGCGGTGCAGCACTGGAAGGCCGGCTTCCTCAAGATCGCGCGCATGGCCGATGTGCCGGTGCTGGCCGCGTACTTCCACTACCCGGAAAAGACCATCGGCATCGGCCCGTTGTTCCATCCCACCGGCAACGACGTGGCCGACATGGCCGCGATCCGCGCGTACTACCGCCCCTGGCAGGGCAAGACCCGCGGCACCGTCTGAGCGCCGCCGGGCGGGTCGGGCGGGGTAGCCCCCACGGCCCGCACAGCCACGCGCCACGACCGGCACATGCCGCCTGCGGGCTTTGGGAGTAGGGTGACCGGCTGTGGGATTTTCCGTCCCGCGCCCTCATCCAAGGAGCCCGTTTCATGTCGCGTACCGTAGTTTTGGCCGCTGCCATCAGCCTGGCGCTGGCGGCCTGTTCCGGCAAGGAGTCCACCCCCGTGACCGATACCCAGCCCGCCCCGACCCAGCAGCCGGCCGATGCGTCCGCCAACCCGCTGTTGAGCGCCAGCACGCTGCCGTTCCAGGCGCCGCCGTTCGACAAGATCAAGGACAGTGACTACCTGCCGGCCTTCAACGAAGGCATGAAGCAGCACCTGGCCGAAGTCCGCAAGATCGCCGGCAACCCCGAGCCGGCCACCTTCGACAACACCATCGAAGCGCTGGAGCGCAGCGGCGAGACCCTGACCCGCGTGTCGCGCATCTTCTTCGGCCTGGTCCAGGCCGACACCAACGATGCACGCCAGAAGGTGCAGGAAGAAGTCGCCCCGAAGCTGGCCGAGCACCAGGACGAGATCAACCTCGACCCGAAGCTGTTCGCCCGCATCAAGACCATCTACGACCAGCGCGATGCGCTGGGTCTGGACCCGGTGCAGAAGCGCCTGGTCGAGCGTGACTACCAGGAATTCGTGCGCGCCGGCGCGCAGTTGAACGATGCCGACAAGGCCTCGCTGCGCAAGCTCAACGTGGAAGAAACCACACTGGCCACGCAGTTCCACACCCGTCTGGTGGCCGCGACCGCCGCCGGTGCCGTGGTGGTCGATGACAAGGCCAAGCTGGCCGGCCTGGACGAGGATGCGATCAACACCGCCGCCGCCGATGCCAAGGCCCGCAACCTCGATGGCAAGTACCTGCTGCCGCTGCAGAACACCACCCAGCAGCCGGTGCTCGGCTCGCTGAGCGACCGCGAGCAGCGCGCCGCCGTGCTCAAGGCGTCGGAAACCCGTGCTGAAAAGGGCGACGCCAACGACACGCGCGAGACCATCCAGCGCCTGGCCCAGCTGCGCGCGCAGAAGGCCAAACTGCTCGGCTTCGAGAACTACGCCGCCTACAGCCTGGCCGACCAGATGGCCAAGACCCCGGCCGCCGCGCTCAAGCTGCTGACCGACACCGTGCCGGCCGCGACCGCCAAGGCGCGTGGCGAGATCAGCGAAATGCAGAAGGTGATCGACGCACAGAAGGGCGGTTTCAAGCTTGCTGCCTCCGATTGGGACTTCTACGCCGAACAGGTGCGCAAGGCGCAGTACGACCTGGACGAATCGCAGATCAAGCCGTACTTCGAGATGGACAACGTGCTGCAGAACGGCGTCTTCTACGCCGCCACGCAGCTGTACGGCATTACCTTCAAGCCGCGTACCGATATCCCCACCTACCATCCGGACATGAAGGTCTATGAAGTGTTCGACAAGGACGGCACCTCGCTGGCCCTGTTCTACACCGACTACTTCAAGCGTGACAGCAAGTCCGGCGGTGCCTGGATGGACGTGTTCGTCGAACAGGACGGCCTGACCGGTGCCAAGCCGGTGGTCTACAACGTGTGCAACTTCACCAAGCCCGCCGCCGGCCAGCCCGCGCTGCTGAGCTTCGATGACGTGACCACGATGTTCCATGAGTTCGGCCATGCGCTGCACGGCATGTTCTCGAAGGTGAAGTACCCGTCCATCGCCGGTACCAGCACCTCGCGCGACTTCGTCGAGTTCCCCTCGCAGTTCAACGAGCATTGGGCGCTGGACCCGAAGGTCTTCGCCAACTACGCCAAGAACTACAAGACCGGCGAGCCGATGCCGCAGGCGCTGGTCGACAAGATCCTCAAGGCCCGCACTTTCAACCAGGGCTATGCGACCACCGAGTACCTCTCGGCGGCCCTGCTCGACCTGGCCTGGCACACCCAGCCGGCCGACGCCAAGCTGCAGGACGTGGCGCCGTTTGAAGCGGCCGCGCTGAAGAAATTCAAGGTCGACCTGCCGCAGGTGCCGCCGCGCTACCGCACCAGCTACTTCGATCACATCTGGGGTGGCGGGTATTCGTCCGGCTACTACGCCTACTTCTGGGCCGAAGTGCTCGACCACGACGCCTTCGAGTGGTTCAAGGAGAACGGCGGCCTGACCCCGGAGAACGGCCAGGTGTTCCGCGACAAGATCCTCTCGCGCGGCAACAGCGTGGAGCTGGCGGATCTGTACCGCGAGTTCCGCGGCAAGGATCCGTCGGTGGAACCGCTGCTGGTCAATCGTGGCCTGAAGTAATCGCGGCATCCCGGTAGGTACCGACCGTTGGTCGGTACGCCGGTGACTGGCCGATACGCCTGCCACCGGTACACGCTGAAACGAAAACGGCAGGGGAAACCCTGCCGTTTTTTTTGGTTGCGGCTCCGCTGGGCCGGGCGCTGGGCCCCTATGCCCTTTCCGGCGAATGTCCTCCGGCGTCGGCCTGCGGCCGCCCCCTCCCCCTTTATTTCGCCTCCAAGGGCATAGGGGCCCAGCACCCGCCCCACCGACCCCGCGCATCACGTCCCCACGTGCACGCCCTCGGCGATCTCACTGCACCCCAGGTGATCCAGCGCGATCTCCAGCGCGTGCATGTAACTCTGCGCGCAGTAGCCGCGCGCCACGCCGATGCGCTGGCCCACCTCCGCTGGCAAGCACGCTTCCGGTGCGCGCGCATCGTCGTCGTGCACTTCCACGTAGGCGTTGTGCAGATGCGGCAGCAGGCGCTGCAGGCGCGCGCTGTCCACGCACGCACCCGGATCGAGCAGGGTGACTTCGCCGCGGCTGTGATCGGCCACGCGCAGGGCGTCCAGCAACTCCTGCTCCGAGCCGCACGCGCGGATCGCCACCGTGGTGCCCGCATCGATCGCACGGTGCACCAGGGATTTGAGAACGAGCGGCGGCAACGGCTGCGCGGTACGGATCAGCTGCCCGGCCGCTTCCGGCCCGCGGATGATGAAGATCGACATGGTTCAGCCCTCCACGGCCTGCAGGCGATGGGCAGCGATCGCCAACGACAGGCGGCACGCGTCCTGGCGGCCGCTGCTGCACACCACCCGCGCGGCCGGAGCATGCTGCGGATGCAGGTGCTCGTCCAGCGCGTCGTCGTCGTTGCTGGCCATCTCGATGTACGGCGCCGGCAGGTCCTCCAGCGCGGTGCGCAGCGCCTGGCCATAACGGGCCCACTGCGGCGCATCGACCGCCGCGGTGGCGATCAGGACCAGTGCCGGGCGGCTGCGCTGGGCACGCTGCAGGCAGCGTACCAAGGTCGGCAGGGAGTCGCAGTCGCGGCAGGCCAGGCGGTGCCCGGCGACCCGCGCAGGCAGCGGCGACGCGTCCGGCACGGCGTTCGACGGTGTGTGCCGGATCAGCAGGATGGTCATGGAACGTCTCTTCGAAGCGCCCTTCGGCGCGGTGTCGCCACGATGCGGCCGCGCCCCGTAAAACCGCGATGCCGACCGGACGGCCCCTGCGTAAACAGTGCGTAGCTTTTTCAGCGCGGGGCAGGGAACTTGCCCGCCGTCCATCCGGTCACAGCCACACACTTCCTGGAGCGCCCGTATGGACACCCCCGCCGCCGCCGCCGCCACCGACCATCGCCTGCTGCGCTGGCTGAGGAAGGAAGCCCTGCCGCTGCTGGTGATGCTCGGCCTGCTCGCCGCGGCGCGCGACACCTTGGCCAATCACTACCAGGTGCCCAGCGGCTCGATGCAGCACACGCTGATGCCGGGCGACCGGGTGGTGGTGGACATGCGTGCCTACGGCGTGCGCCTGCCGTTCACCTCGATGGAGCTGCTGCACACCGGCCAGCCGCAGCGGGGTGACGTGGCGGTGTTCGATTCACCGCAGGACGGCACCCGCCTGATCAAGCGCATCGCGGCGGTCGGCGGGGATCGGGTCGAGCTGCACGATGGTCACCTGAGCATCAATGGCCATCCGCTGGCCCAGGCCGGCGTCGGCGAGATCGAAGACTTCGGCCAGCATCTGGCGCAGCTGGATCTGGGCCAGGGCGGCGGGCCCGATATCACCGGGCTGACCGTCCCGGCGGGCGAGGTGCTGATGCTCGGCGACCACCGCGGCAACAGCGCCGACGGCCGCTTCTTCGGCCTGGTCCAGGCCAGCGCGCTGTATGGCAAGGCGTCGCACGTCTACTACCGCCGTGGGGAAGGCCTGACCTGGCAGGCGCTGTAATCCCGGCCACGATCTAAATCGATATCTGGATCGTCTCGATTCAGATCTATCAGGTTATGGATCGACCTGCCGGCGCTGCCTATCCTGAGCGCTGACTCCTCGCTCCGGCCCGTCCACGCGGGCCTTACCGGCATGAATGGCGACACCGCAGCGGTCCCCGATCGCAGCTCCCCGGCCACCGCAGCGGCGGACGGCGATCAGATCCAGCAGGGCACCCCGGCCTTCCGGCGCACGGCGGCCGCGCTGTTCCTGGCCGGCTTCTCCACCTTCGGGCTGCTCTACACGGTGCAGCCGCTGCTGCCCGAATTCAGTCGCCACTTCGGCGTCTCCGCAGCCAACAGTGCGCTGACCCTGTCGCTGACCACCGGTCTGCTGGCGGTCTCGATGCTGATCGCGGGATTGATCTCCGACCGCATCGGGCGCCGCAGCGTGATGGTCGCGGCGTTGCTGGCGTCCAGCGTGTTGTCTGTCGCCACCGCGATGGTGGATGACTGGACTACGCTGCTGGTGCTGCGCACGCTGCTCGGCATCGCGCTCAGTGGCGTACCGGCGGTGGGCATGACCTACCTCGCCGAAGAAATGGACAGCCGCGCGCTGGGCCTGGCGATGGGCCTGTACATCGGCGGCAACGCGATCGGTGGCATGAGCGGTCGTCTCATCGCGGGCATCGTCGCCGACCATTGGGGCTGGCGCTGGGGCATTGGCGTGGTCTCGTTGATCGCGCTGCTCAGTACCGTGCTGCTATGGATCCAGCTGCCGCCGTCACGCCACTTCCAGAGCCGTCGCGGGGGACTGCGCGAACTGCCTTCCCGCTGGCGCAGCCTGTTCGGCGATCCCGGCTTGCCGTGGTTGTTCGCCACCGCCTTCGTGTTGATGGGTGTGTTCGTCACCCTCTACAACTACCTCGGCTTCCACCTGCTCGCGCCGCCGTATGGCCTCAGCCAGACCGTGGTCGGCCTGATCTTCAGCGTGTATCTGGTCGGCACCTTCAGCTCGGCGTGGATGGGGCAGCAGGCCAACCGCCATGGCCGCAGCCGCGTGCTGGCGATCTGCTATGGGCTGATTGCACTGGGCATCGTGCTGCTGGCGATGCCGTGGCTGGGCTGCATGGCGGCCGGCATCGCGCTGGTGACGTTCGGCTTCTTCGGCGGCCACTCGGTGGCCAGCAGCTGGGTCGGCAGCCGCGCCGGTGCGATGCGCGCCGAAGCGTCCGCCCTCTATCTGTTCGCCTACTACCTGGGCTCCAGCGTGGCCGGGGTGCTTGGCGGCGTGTTCTACACCCACTGGGACTGGCTGGGCGTATGTGGTTTCATGGGGGTACTGACCGTGGCCGGTGGCGTGATCGCGTGGCGTCTCGGCCAGCGCGTGCAACCGGCCGCCGCCGCGCTTGCGCTCAGCCGCTGACGCCCTGCAGGAGCCGGGTGAAGTGACCGATCAACGGCGAAGCTGTGCCGCGGCGGCAAGCCACGTGCACTTCCGAACTGGCCGCTCGATCACTGAGTGCGACGAAGCGCGCGCCGTCCACCTGGATATGGCTGCACGAGGCGGGTAGCACCGTTACCCCCAACCCTGAGGCCGCGAGGCTGATCAGTGTCGAGGCTTCCCCGGCTTCCTGCACGATGCGCGGCGTGAAGCCGGCGCCCCGGCACAACGCGATGAAGTGATCGTGGATGCCCGCGCCGACCTCGCGCAGGAACCCGACGAACGGCTCATGCGCGAACAGCCGCAGCGCCACCGCCGCATCGGCCGGCAACTCACGTACCAGCGGATGCTGGTCGTGCACCACCAGCGCGAGCGGATCACTGAACAGTTTGCGTGACATCAGCGGCGCGGGCAGGGCACGTTTGCGGATCAACCCGACATCCAGTTCGCCGGCCATCAGCGCATCGATCTGCTGCAGGGTGTTCATCTCGCGCAGCTTCAACTGCACCTGCGGAAACTGCTGGCGGTAGGCGAAGATCGCGCGCGGAATCTGCGTGGACAGCGGGGTGGCCCGGGTCAGACCGATGCGCAGTTCGCCGGTTTCCCCGCGCTGCGCGCGCTGGGTCAGATCGATCGCGGTATCCACCCGCGCCAGCACCTCGCGCGCCTGCTCCTGCAGCACGCGACCGGCGTCGGTCAGTTCCACGCGGCGGTTCGCACGCAGGAACAACCGCGCGCCGAGCAGCGTTTCCAGCTGACGGATCTGCTGGCTGAGCGGCGGCTGCGACATCCCCAGTCGCTCGGCGGCACGGCCGAAGTGCAGTGTCTCGGCGACGGCCAGGAAGTAGCGCAGGTGGCGGAGTTCGATGGACATGGGGCGTGCGTCAGCGCTCGGAATGACCACTTTCATCATAGCTGCGCGGACTGAACAGGTCCGGCTGGATCAGCTCGATGAACGCCCGCGCCTGCGGTGACAGAAAACGTCCACGCCGCACGATCACCCCGTAACTGCGCTCCGGGAACCACGCACTCATCGAGCGCGTCACCAGTTTCTCGCGGTCGGCATCGTGGAGGCAGAGCGCCGGCACGATCGAGATGCCCATGCCCATCGCGACGTACTGCTTGATCACTTCCCAGCCACCCACCTCCAGCGCCACGGTGTAGGGCAGCCGATGCCGCTGGAACACCTGGTCCACCAGCCGGTACGTGATCTGGCGTTTGGGCGGCAGCACCAGGGGGTACTGCGAGATCGCCTCCAGGCTCAGTTCGCCATGCGCCAGCGGATGATCGGGCGGGGCGATCAGCACCTGCTCGAAGCGGTAGGCCGGGGCGTAGCTGAGGTCGGCCGGCACGTCGGTCATCGAGCCCACCGCCAGGTCCGCCGCATCGCTGCGCAGCAGATCGGTGCCGTCGGCGCTGATCGCGTTGTGCAGGGTCAGGCGGACATCCGGGTGGCGCTGGCGGAAGCGCTCCACGATGCGCGGCAGCAGGTACAGGATGGTCGAGCTGTTGGCCGCGATGTTGAGTTCTCCGGCGTCCAGCCCTTTGACCTTGTCACGGAAGCTGGCCTCCAGCCCGTCCAGGTTCTCCACCAGCGGCAGCGCCATCTCATACAGCAGCTGGCCTTCACGGCTGGGCACCAGGCGGCGGCCGCTGCGCTCGAACAGGTTGACCCCGAGTTCGCGCTCCAGGGCCTGCAACTGCTGGCTGATGGCCGGCTGGCTGACGAACAAAGCCTCAGCTGCCCGTGAGACTGAGCCCAGGCGGACCGTCTGGCAGAACGCCCGCAGCGGCTTGAGCCGGTCGGATTTATAGGAAAACCGGGGGCTTGGCGTGCGCGGCGTGGTCATGGCGTCATGAGTATAAGCACACCTTATGTAAGCCATTGCAATAACTGCTTTGTCAAATATCGGCGCGGCGGCGCACGGTGGAGCTCAACCGCACCGCAGGAGCCCGCCATGTCCGCCGTCGCTTACGCCACCGCCCAGCCCACCCCCGCCGATGCACCGGCCACCCCCGGCATTGCCCTGACCACCCAGCTGGCCGGCCAGTCCGCGCTGCTGCCAGCGGGGGTACTGGCGCTGCTGGTGTCGCTGCACCGGGCGGTGGAGCCGGAGCGTCAGCGCCGGCTGCAGGCACGGGTGGCCCGCCAGGCCTTCTTCGATGGCGGCGGCCTGCCGGACTTCCGTGCCGATACCGCCGAGATCCGTGCCAGCGACTGGCACGTCGCCCCGCTGCCGGAGGCGCTGCAGGACCGCCGGGTGGAGATCACCGGCCCGACCGACCCGAAGATGGTCATCAACGCGCTGAACTCCGGCGCCAAGGTGTTCATGGCCGACTTCGAGGATTCCACCGCCCCGGCCTGGCGCAACCTGCTGGCCGGCCAGCAGGCGCTGATCGGCGCGGTGCGTGGCGATCTGACCCACACCGGCCCGTCCGTCGATGGGAAGCCGGGCAAGCAGTACACGCTGCGTCCGTTCAACGAGCAGGCCGTGCTGATCGTGCGTCCGCGTGGCTGGCACCTGGATGAGAAGCACGTGCGCATCGATGGCCAGCCGATCGCCGGTGGCCTGTTCGATGCGGCGGTGTTCGCCTTCCACAATGCCCGCACCCTGATGTGCAAGCAGCGTGGGCCGTACTTCTACCTGCCCAAGCTGCAGAGCATGGAAGAGGCGGCGCTGTGGGAGACCGCCCTGTCGCACATCGAGGGCATGCTCGGCCTGCCGCACGGCCAGATCAAGGTCACGGTGCTGATCGAAACGCTGCCGGCAGTGTTCGAGATGGACGAGATCCTGCACGCGCTGCGCGATCGCATCGTCGGCCTGAACTGTGGCCGCTGGGATTACATCTTTTCCTACATCAAGACCTTCCGCCGGCACGCCGACAAGGTGCTGCCCGAGCGCGGCCAGGTGACGATGACCCAGCCGTTCCTGAAGGCGTATTCGGAGCTGCTGATCCGCACCTGCCATCGCCGTGGCGCGCATGCGATGGGTGGCATGGCCGCGCAGATTCCGATCAACCATGACGCGGCCGCCAACGAGCAGGCGATGGCGCGGGTGCGGGCGGACAAGCTGCGCGAAGTCACCGCCGGCCATGACGGCACCTGGGTCGCGCACCCCGCGCTGATCCCGGTCGCGCAGGCGATCTTCGACGAACACATGCCCGGACCGAACCAGCACCGCGTGCTGCGCAACGATGTGCAGGTGGGCCGCGATGATCTGATCGCCGCGCCCACCGGCACCATCACCCGCGCCGGTTTCGAGGGCAACGTCGAGGTCTGTGTGCGCTACCTGGCCGCCTGGCTGGACGGCAACGGCTGCGTGCCGATCCACCACCTGATGGAAGACGCGGCCACCGCCGAGATCAGCCGCAGCCAGCTGTGGCAGTGGCTGCATACCGCCGGCCAGCACCTGGACGACGGCACCGCCATCGACCTGGCCCTGCTCGACGCCACCCTGGCCCAGCTGCCGGCGCGGCTGGGCGATACCGCCGCGCTGCCCGGCAGCGCCCGCATCCCCGAGTCCATCGCGCTGCTGGCCGCGCTCAGCCGCCGCGATGAGCTCACCGACTTCCTGACCCTGCCCGCCTACGACCGTCTCGACTGAGCGCCATCCATCCATCCACCTGCCGTAACCGCATTCGTTCCCTTTGGAGATTCGACATGAGCACCCTGCAGACCGCCGAACAGATCCAGCACGCTTGGAACACCGACCCGCGCTGGGCCGGGATCACCCGCAACTACACCGCCGCCGATGTGGTGCGCCTGCGTGGCACCGTGCACGTGGAGCACTCGCTGGCGCGGCTGGGCGCGGAGAAGCTGTGGACGTACCTGCAGGAAAAGGACTTCGTCAACGCGCTCGGCGCGCTGACCGGCAACCAGGCCATGCAGCAGGTCAAGGCCGGCTTGAACGCGATCTACCTGTCCGGTTGGCAGGTTGCCGCCGATGCCAACCTGGCCGGCCAGATGTACCCGGACCAGTCGCTGTACCCGGCCGATTCGGTGCCGGCGGTGGTCAAGCGCATCAACAACACCCTGCTGCGTGCTGATCAGCTGCACCATGCCGAGGGCAAGGATGACATCGACTTCCTGCAGCCGATCGTGGCCGATGCCGAAGCCGGTTTCGGTGGCGTGCTCAACGCCTTCGAACTGATGAAGGCGATGATCGAGGCCGGCGCGGCCGGCGTGCACTTCGAGGATCAGCTGGCCTCGGTGAAGAAGTGCGGGCACATGGGCGGCAAGGTGCTGGTGCCGACCCGCGAGGCGATCGAGAAGCTCAACGCCGCCCGCCTGGCCGCCGACGTGATGGGCGTGCCGACCCTGCTGGTGGCGCGTACCGATGCCGAGGCCGCCGACCTGCTGACCAGCGATGTGGATGGCAACGACCAGCCGTTCACCACCGGCGAGCGCACCGTGGAAGGCTTCTACAAGACCCGCAACGGCCTGGACCAGGCCATCAGCCGCGGCCTGGCTTACGCCCCCTACGCCGACCTGATCTGGTGCGAGACCGGCAAGCCGGACCTGGAGTTCGCCCGCAAGTTCGCCGAAGCGATCCACGCCAAGTTCCCGGGCAAGCTGCTGGCCTATAACTGCTCGCCCAGCTTCAACTGGAAGAAGAACCTGGACGACGCCACCATCGCGACCTTCCAGAAGGAGATCGCCAAATATGGCTACAAGTTCCAGTTCATCACCCTGGCCGGCTTCCACGCCCTGAACTACTCGATGTTCAACCTGGCCCACGGCTACGCCCGCCGCCAGATGAGCGCCTTCGTGGAGCTGCAGGAAGCCGAGTTCGCCGCCGCCGACCGCGGCTTCACGGCGGTCAAGCACCAGCGCGAGGTCGGCACCGGCTACTTCGACGCGGTGACCCAGGCGATCCAGCAGGGCCAGTCCTCGACCACCGCCCTGAGCGGGTCCACCGAGGAAGAGCAGTTCAACGCCGAACGGGCGGCCTGATCCAGGAAGGGCGGCCAAGGAAGGCCCACAGGGCGGCCGGTCGGGGATCGGCCGCCCTGCGTCGTCTCGGGACCCGCCTCTTCACATCGTCACACGCGGTAGAACACGCGTGTTTTCACGATCTTGGGGGGTAAAAGTCGGAAATGGGATAGGGCGCACAGTTTTGAGGAGTGCTATCCTCCATCGCTCACCAGGGGGACGCTGAAAAGCGGGTGTTCGGAAATGACCGGCAAGGGTGCGGCGGCGATCATGTGCGAACAGGAACCAGACATCGACCGCAAGGCGATGGCTGAGATCGTGCACGCCATCCTGAGCAACGGCGAGTCCGCATTGTTCTCCGAATTCGGCCGGCAGCGCAAGCTGCCCTCAGGCACCCATCTGTTCCATCGCGGCCACGCCGGCAACACGATGTACGTGATCGTCAGCGGCTGCATCGAACTGGACTTTGGCGAAGACCTCGTCGTGAAGTCACTCGGTCCCAATGAATTCTTCGGCGAGCTGGGCCTGCTGATCGGCGACCACCAGCGCACGGCCGGCGCGCGTGCGGTCGAGGACAGCATCGTGCTGGAACTGGACCACGACGATTTCCAGCGTCTGGTCGACCGCGACCCTGGTCTGCTGGCCTACTTCCTGCGCCGCACGATCATGCGGGTGGTGAGCAACGAGCAGGTGTTGATCCGCCAGCTGCGCCGCCGCAACCACGATCTCGAAACCGCGCTGGACAACCTCTACGTCACCACTCACCAGCTCACCCACACGCGCGAGCTGGTGCGCACCGACGAGCTGACCGGCCTGCACAACCGGCGTGGCCTCGCGCTCTACCTGCAGGACTGCCGTGCGCAGGAAAACAGCGCGCCGCAGGGCCTGCTGCTGATCGACTGCGACCAGTTCAAGCAGGTCAACGATGTGCACGGCCACCAGGCCGGCGACCGCGTGCTGCAGAGCGTGGCCAACATCCTGCGCTCGGTGGCCACCGAGCCGGACGTGGCCTGCCGGCTGGGCGGCGACGAATTCTGCCTGCTGCTGCGCAGCGCCGACCAGGACAGCCTGCAGCACGCCGCCGAGTTCATTCTCAGCGCGGTGCATGGCCTGATCGGCCGTGCGCATGGCGTGCCGCATGTGTGCCCGGTCAGCATCGGGGTCTGTCTGATCGACCCGCAGACCGACTGGAGCGAGTGGTACGCCCGCGCCGACAATGCGCTGTACCAGGCCAAACGGCTGGGCGGCAACCGATTGCACTGGTCGCGATCAGCGACCGCCACACCCTGATCGGGAGATCGGCATGAACGGCGACAACGGAACGTCGACCCAGGCCCCGCAGATGCGGGCGCTGCTGTTCACCGATCTGTGCGACTCGTTGATCCTGGTGGAGCGGATTGGCGACGCGGCGGCGGCGGAGCTGTTCCAGGCGCATGACCGGCTGGTGCTGGTGTTGCAGCAACAGTGGAATGGTCGCCTGATCGATCGTTCCGATGGCCTGCTGCTGTTGTTCGAGCGCGCCATCGATGGTCTCGGCTTTGCGCTGGATTACCAGCGCGGCCTGCAGGAGATCGGCAAGCAACGCAACATCGTGCTGCGCGCACGCGCGGGCCTGCACGTCGGCGAAGTGCTGACCTGGGAAAACAGCCCCGAGGCGATCAAGGTTGGGGCCAAATCGCTGGAGGTCGAGGGCCTGGCCAAGCCGATGGCCGCGCGCCTGATGGCCCTTGCCCGGCCCGGGCAGATCCTGCTCTCGGCCGTGGCCGAATCGCTGACCCATCGCGCGGTGGGCGAGCTGGGGGAGCGTGGCGAGCGACTGGTGTGGAAATCGCACGGCGGCTGGCGGTTCAAGGGCATGCCCGGTCGCCAGGACATCCATGAAGTGGGCGAACCGGAGTTTGCGCCGCTGCGTGCCCCACGCGGCAGCCCCAAGGCCCGCCGTGCCGTGCCGCTGTGGCGCCGGCCGATGACACTGCTGGCCGAGGTGGCGCTGGTGGCAGGCATGGTCTTCGGCACCTGGGCCTTTCTACGCCCGACGCCGGCCATTGCCTTCGGCGAACGGGATTGGGTGGTACTGGGCAACCTCCATAACCTGACCGGCAATGCACTGCTGGACGACAGTCTTCAACAGGCGTTCCGCATTTCTCTGGAGCAGTCGCGTTACGTCAATGTGCTCAGCGACATGAAGGTGCAGGAAACGCTGGAGCGGATGCGTCGCGAAGGTGGAGCGCTGGACCGCGACGCGGCGATCGAGGTCGCGCTGCGTGAGGGTGCCAGAGCCGTGATCGTACCCACCGTGGCCGAAGTGCATGGGCGGCTGCGTGTTTCACTGGAACTGATCGATCCCAACACCGGCAATACGGCGTGGTCCGACCATGCCGATGGCCGCGGCATGGAATCCCTGCTGGGATCCACCGATGACGTCGTGGCTCAGATGCGCGTGGAGCTCGGCGAGGCCATGCATGACATCTCGCGGGACTCGATGCCGCTGCCCAAGGTGGCGACGGCCAGCCTGGATGCGCTGCATGCCTACGCGATGGGCGTCAAAGCATACGGCGATGGACGCTATGACGACGCGCAGCGGTTTTTCGGGCAGGCGGTGCGTTTCGATCCGGACTTCGCGTTCGCCTACCTGGCACAGCTGCGCATCCAGTGGGGCCGGGGCAATCCCGAAGGGGCCCGGCAATCGCTGGCCGCGGCAAAACGCGCTGCCGGTCGCTTGTCAGGGCGGGATCGGCTGTACATGGACGCCTGGGATGCCGATCTCAACGGCGCCGGAACACTCGCCACGGCCGAAAAGTGGAAGCTCTTGGGCGATCTCTATCCCGATTACCACGGCGCCCATGCCAACTACGCCTGGTCCATGCTGAGCGTGGGGCGGTATAGCGAGTCCGAGCAGGCTGCACGCAAGGCCGCTGTCGCACAGAACCCGTTGCAGGCCATGGCGTTGCAGGCGCTCGGTCGCGCCGAGCTGGCGCAGAATCACGCCGATGCGGCACTGCGCAGCTATCGTCAATCCGCACGGATCGGTCAATGGTCAGTGAACCGCCACATGGTCGCCGCGCTCGCCGCTCATGGCGACCTAGTGGGCGCCCAGCGCATGCTTGCCGCCGCTCGGGAGGATGATCTTGCCATGCACCTGGAGGGCACCGCCGTCGCGTTGGACGCAGGCGAGCCGGCGGCGGCACTGCGGGCCAATGCAGGTGCGCTGCGCCACTGTGGTGACAATGCGCGGATCTGCGGAATGTTCCAGGCGCAGTCGCTTTCGCTGGCCAGCATTGCCGTGCGAAAGGCCGGCGCACACGAATATGAGCAGCTTATCGCCACCATGATCGCGCAGGCGGCCGATCCTGCGGCAGGCGAGCGGGGAGAGTGGCTGTACATGGCCGCTGCCTCGGCCTATCTCGCGCAACGCGCCGAGCTCTATGACGTGGCACGTCGCCAGTTGCCGCATCTGCAGCGACTTGCCAAGGCACTGGATGACCCGCGTGGAACGCAGATGGTGGCGGTGCTGGTGGCCAACCAGGATCGCGTGGATGGCCGGGCTGCGCAATCGGTGCAGCGCTTGCGCGCGCTCATCGACGGCAGCGAGTTGTTCCAGGTCCACGTCGCCCTGCAGGACAGCCTGGTGGCCGCCGGGGACCAGGTGGCTGCCGCCGCCGAGCAACGCTGGCTGGCGACACAACGCGGCAGGGCCTACGCGGAGAACGCCGGTTCCTATCTCCTGCAGGCGCTGAATGTCCATGACAGCCGGGCCGCACAACGACGTCTGGACGCGACGTCGTTGCAGTAACCGCCAGACCTCAGGGCTGCGGCTTGCGCTGCAGTTGTGAGTCGATGTCACCGCTGACGAAACAGTGCGGAAAGCTGAAGGAGCTGGTAGCGGTCAGGTGGGCGAGCAGGCGCGTGCGAGCGGCCAGGAATTCTTCCTTGCTGGCCAGCGGACCACCCGATTCGCACTCGGCCGATGCTGCGCCCGCCTCGGCGCTGATGGTCGCCAGCGCGGCAGCGGGATCGGCCTGGAACAGGGTACGGAACGCATCGTCGCTGCTGAGCAGATCCAGCAGCTGTACGGCATCGTTGGAGGAAAGCGGCGGAGAAGTGCTGGTCATGTGGGATGTCTCGGAGATAGCGGAGGGAAGGAGGGGGCGTACGCGCAGGCCGGGGTGTGACGTTACAGCCGCGATCGATAGCGGCCGGCGCGTGAAGCGCTTGAGTCGCCCGATGATCATCGGCCTTCATCTTTGGCGATCCCGGCCGACACACTGGAACACGCGATGCTTCCCTTTCTGGCTGCCCATGCACGATACCCTCCACCTGCGCCGATGCCGCACCCTCTACCTCGAGCCCCGACAGCAGACCTCCTTCGATCTGCGCGCGCTGGTATCCGGTGGTACGGGCATGACCCTGCGCAGTGTCTGGACGGCGCTGGCACCGCACCTGCCGGCGCCGGTCGAGCTCAATGAGTCACAGGTGCTGCTGCTGGGACGTCTCGACCCGGAGCGATGGGAGCCACGGCCCGCCGGGGAAGATGACAGCGATCTGCGCTACCTGCTGGCGCACGGGCTGGTCCAGGCACAGGGCGCAGATCGCGACGCGTTGGCTGAACGTGAAGCGCAGCTGCGGCAGGTGCCGTGGTGGGGACCGGCCGCGATGCTCCATTGGCAGGGCCGCTGGCAGGGCCAGGACAGCGTGAAAGCCCTGGAATCGGCGGGACTGCACACCGCGGCGGGGCTGCGTGCACACCTTGGGCCGCCACCGCCCGCGTTGGCTCCCCACGCAGGAGAACCTCGTCGCCTGCCACGCCAGCCCGAGGAGGCGTTCGACCGCAGCCTGCGCGAGCGCAGCACCTGCCGCAACTTCGATACGGCGCAGCCACTGCCGCTGGCCGAGCTATCACGACTGCTGCAGCGCACCCTGGCTGAAACTGGACGGCAGGTGGTCGAAGAAGACGCGGTGTTTCTCAAAAAGAACGTACCGTCCGCCGGGGGCCTGCATCCCACCGAAGCGTATCTGCTGGTGCAGCATGTCGAGGGTCTCCAGGCGGGTCTGTATCACTACGATCCTGCCTCGCACGGCGTGTCCGCCCTGCCTTCCGATGCGCGGTCCATGGCAGAGCTGGCGGCGTTGTTCACCGCAGGCCAACACTGGTTTGCCGATGCGCCGGTGCTGATCGTGCTGGCCCCCCGGTTCGCGCGCACCTACTGGAAGTACCGCCACCATCCCAAGGCCTACCGCGCGGTGATCCTGGATGTTGGCCACATCTCGCAGCTGCTGCTGACCTGCGCGACCGAACAGGGCCTGGGGGCCTTTGTTACGGCCGCGATCAACGAACAGGATATCGAGCAGGTGCTCGGCATGGATCCCATGCAGCTCAGCCCGCTCGCCGTGTGTGGCGTAGGCTGGCGCGCACAGCAGATGTCGACCTCTGAGTTCGACCCCGGCGGCCAGGTGTGGACGCCGGTACTCACTGCCGAGCCGCCAACCGGGTGACTCACCCCGCCTCGAAATCCACCAGCACCGCCCCATCGCCCACCTGGTCTCCGGCTTTCACCCGGTAGCCCTGCACGGTGCCATCGGCGGGTGCCTGCAGCGTGTGCTCCATCTTCATCGCTTCCAGCACCAGCAGCGGCGCGCCGCGTTTGACCGCCGTGCCCGGTGACACGAGTGTGGCGACGATACGGCCCGGCATCGGCGCGACCAGGCTGCCAGCATCGGCAACGGACTGGTCCGCTTCGCTGACCGGATCATGCAGGGTGAAGCGCTGCACGCCTTCGCTGCCGAACAGGTACAGCTCGTTGCCGTCGCGGATGACGGTGGCGCGGTGCAGCTGCTCGCCGATCTGTACGCGAAGTGCATCACCGTCCAAACCACCGCTGCCCGCGAGCGCGTTGCCATCCATGTGGACGGTCCACTGTTCGCCCGCGCCCTGCACGGTGACGCTGCGCTGCGCGCCCCGGTGTTCCAGCGTCAGCGCGCGTGCGGCGGCCGCGCCGAGGCGCCAGCCGTCCTGGGCCTGCCACGGCGAGTGCGGGTCACGCGCATCACGGCGGGCGGCTTCGCTGGTGGCCACGCCGGCAATCGCGGCCAGCGCCCACAGCGCCGGATCACTGTCGCCGTCGTTGGGGGCCAGGGCGGCCTGCTCGCGCTCGATCAGCGCGGTGTCCAGCTTGGCCTGGGTGAACGAATCGGTCATCACCAGCCGGCGCAGGAAGGCGGCATTGGTGGTCACGCCGACCACTTCGCACTCGGCCAGGGCCTGCTGCATGCGGCGCAGCGCGGCGTCGCGGTCGACATCCCAGACGATCAGCTTGGCGATCATCGGGTCGTAGAACGGGGTGATCGCATCGCCCTGCTCGACACCGGCGTCCACGCGCACGTGCGCGGTGTTGGCCGGCAGGCGCAGGTGGCGCAGGGTGCCGGTGGAGGGCAGGAAACCGCGGTCGGCATCTTCGGCGTACAGGCGGGCTTCCAGTGCATGCCCGCGGATCTGCAGCTGATCCTGCTGCAGCGGCAGTGGCTCACCGCTGGCCACGCGCAGCTGCCATTCCACCAGGTCGGTGCCGGTGATGCACTCGGTGACCGGGTGCTCCACCTGCAGGCGCGTGTTCATTTCCATGAAGTAGAAGTCGCCATCGGGGCCGGCGATGAATTCCACCGTGCCGGCGCCGACGTAGTTGACCGCGCGCGCGGCATCGACGGCGGCCTTGCCCATCGCGGCGCGGCGCTCGGGCGTCATGCCGGGCGCAGGCGCTTCTTCGAGCACCTTCTGATGGCGGCGCTGCACCGAGCAGTCGCGCTCGAACAGGTACACCACGTTGCCGTGGCTGTCGCCGAACACCTGGATCTCGATGTGGCGCGGACGCTCGACATACTTTTCGACCAGCACGTGTGCGTTGCCGAAGGCGGACTGCGCTTCACGCTGGCAGCTGGCCAACGCCTCGGTGAAGGTGGCGCTGTCATCCACGCGGCGCATGCCCTTGCCACCGCCGCCGGCGCTGGCCTTGATCAACACCGGGTAGCCGATGCTGTCGGCCTGCTTGCGCAGGAACTCGGGGATCTGCTCGTCGCCGTGGTAGCCCGGGGTCAGCGGCACGCCGGCCTGCTGCATCAGCGCCTTGGCCGCGCTCTTGTCGCCCATCGCGCGGATCGCCGCCGCAGAGGGGCCGATGAACACGATGCCCGCCTCGGCGCAGGCCTGCGCGAAGCCGGCGTTCTCCGAGAGGAAGCCGTAGCCGGGATGGATCGCCTGCGCGCCGGTGCGGCGGGCGGCGGCCAGGATGGCGTCGCCGCGCAGGTAGCTCTCACGCGCCGGCGCCGGGCCGATCGCGATGGCCTCGTCGGCCAGGCGCACGTGGCGCGCGTTGCGGTCGGCGTCGGAGTACACCGCCACGGTGGCGATGCCCAGGCGCTGGCAGGTAGCGATGACGCGGCAGGCGATTTCGCCACGGTTGGCGATCAGGATCTTGGTGAACATGGTGGTCTCGTTGCGCGGGCCAGGGGCGGCGGTGCCAGGCGGCACCGCTCGTGCATTACATGCGGAACACGCCGAAGTCGGTCTTCTTCGCCGGGGCGTTGAGGCTGGCCGACAGCGCCAGGCCCAGCACACGACGGGTGTCGGCCGGATCGATCACGCCGTCATCCCAGAGACGGGCGCTGGCGTAGTACGGGTGGCCCTGCGATTCGAACTGCGCGCGGATCGGCGACTTGAAGCCGTCTTCTTCCTCGGCCGACCACTGCCCGCCCTTGGCTTCGATGCCATCGCGCTTGACCGTGGCCAGCACGCTGGCGGCCTGCTCGCCGCCCATCACGCCGATGCGCGCGTTCGGCCACATCCACAGGAAGTTGGGCGAGTAGGCGCGGCCGCACATGCCGTAGTTGCCGGCACCGAACGAGCCGCCGATCACCACGGTGAACTTGGGCACCTTGGCGCAGGCCACGGCCATGACCAGCTTGGCCCCGTCCTTGGCGATGCCGCCGTGCTCGTACTTGCGGCCGACCATGAAGCCGGTGATGTTCTGCAGGAACACCAGCGGAATGCCGCGCTGCGTGCACAGTTCGATGAAGTGCGCGCCCTTCAGCGCGGACTCGGAGAACAGGATGCCGTTGTTGGCGATGATGCCCACCGGGTAGCCATGCAGGTGCGCGAAGCCGGTGACCAGGGTGTTGCCGTAGCGCGGCTTGAACTCATCAAAGCGCGAATCGTCGACCAGACGCAGGATCACTTCGCGCACGTCGTACGGCTTGCGCGTGTCGGCCGGGATCACGCCGTACAGCTCGTGGGCCGGATGCCGCGGTTCCACCGGGGCCTGCACCGCCAGTGCCGGCTCGGGCTTGCGCCAGTTGAGCTGGGCGATGATCGCGCGGACCCGGGCCAGCGCCTGCAGGTCGTTGTCGGCCATGTGGTCGGCCACGCCGGAGATGCGCGTATGCACATCGGCACCGCCCAGTTCTTCGGCGGTGACCACTTCACCGGTGGCCGCTTTCACCAGCGGTGGGCCGCCGAGGAAGATGGTGCCCTGCTCGCGCACGATCACCGTTTCATCGCTCATCGCCGGCACGTAGGCGCCACCGGCGGTGCAGCTGCCCATCACGCAGGCGATCTGCGGAATGCCCTGCGCGGACAGGTTGGCCTGGTTGTAGAAGATGCGGCCGAAATGGTCGCGGTCCGGGAACACCTCGTCCTGCAGCGGCAGGAACGCACCGCCGGAATCCACCAGGTAGATGCAGGGCAGGCGGTTCTGCTCGGCCACTTCCTGCGCGCGCAGGTGCTTCTTGACCGTCATCGGGTAGTAGGTGCCACCCTTGACCGTGGCATCGTTGGCCACGATCACGCACTCCACGCCCGAGACCCGGCCGATACCGGCGACCACGCCGGCGCTGGGGATCGGGTCGCCATACATGCCGTGCGCGGCCAGCGGGGCGATTTCCAGGAAGGCGCTGCCCGGGTCGAGCAGGGCATCGATGCGGTCGCGCACCAGCAGCTTGCCGCGTGCGGTGTGCTTGGCGCGTGCCGCTTCGCTGCCGCCCAGCGCGGTCTGCGCCAGGGTGGCGCGCAGGTCATCGACCACCGCCTGCAGCGCGGCGCGGTTGGCCTCGAAGGTGTCGCTGCCCGGTTGCAGCTGGGTGCTCAATACGGTCATGGCAGGGCCCTTACTTGGTGCGCTGGAACAGTTCGCGGCCGATCAGCATGCGGCGGATCTCCGAGGTGCCGGCGCCGATTTCATACAGCTTGGCATCGCGCCACAACCGCCCGGTCGGGTACTCGTTGATGTAGCCGTTGCCGCCCAGGATCTGGATCGCCTGGCCGGTCAGCCAGGTGGCCTTCTCGGCCGAATACAGGATCGCGCCGGCCGCGTCCTGGCGCGTGGTGCGGCCCTGGTCGCAGGCGCGTGCCACCGCGTAGACATAGGCGCGGCAGGCATTGAGGCCCACGTACATGTCGGCCAGCTTGGCCTGGATCAGCTGGAAGGTACCGATCGCCTCGCCGAACTGCTTGCGCTCGTGCACGTACGGCATCACCACATCCATCGCGGCGGCCATCAGGCCGAGCGGGCCACCGGACAGCACCACGCGCTCATAGTCCAGACCGGACATCAGCACCTTGACGCCACCGCCGACCACGCCAAGCACGTTGGCTTCGGGTACTTCGCAATCCTGGAAGACCAGCTCGCAGGTGTTGGAGCCGCGCATGCCGAGCTTGTCCAGCTTCTGCGCCGTGGAGAAGCCCTTCATGCCCTTTTCGATCAGGAACGCGGTGATGCCCTTGGCGCCGCCATCCGGATCGGTCTTGGCATAGACCACCAGCACATCGGCATCCGGGCCGTTGGTGATCCACATCTTGTTGCCGTTGAGCACGTAGTGATCGCCGCGCTTGTCCGCCCGCAGCTTCATCGAGACCACGTCCGAGCCGGCGCCCGGTTCGCTCATGGCCAGCGCGCCGACCAGCTCGCCGCTGCACAGGCCGGGCAGGTAGCGCTTTTTCTGATCTTCGTTGCCGTTCTTGCGCAGCTGGTTCACGCACAGGTTCGAGTGCGCACCGTAGGACAGCGCGATGGCACCGGAGGCGCGCGAGATCTCTTCCATCGCCACCACATGCGCGAGGTAGCCCATGCCGCTGCCGCCGTATTCCTCTTCCACGGTCAGGCCGAGCAGGCCCTGTTCGCCGAGCTTGCGCCACAGCGCATTGGGGAACAGATTCTCTTCGTCGGCCTGGGCCGCCAGCGGGGCGATTTCAGCGGAGGCAAAATGGGCCACGCTCTGGCGCAGCAGGTCGATCTCTTCGCCGAGATCGAAGTTCATGGTCGGGACGTGCATGGGCGACTCCGCAACAACAAGGGATGGGACGCGCCGGGAGGGATGGACGGGCTGACAGGGCCGTCCCGCGGGCGATGTACCCCCAGCGTAGCCGGGTTCGACAAAGAAGTGAACACAAATTCAAAAATTGAACATAGAATCAACAAATGGCCTATAAACGCTCCGCCCTGATGGAAGAACGCCTTGCCGGCGCCCGTGAACGCATCCTGCTGGCGACCCGTGTGCTGGTGGCGGCCGGCGGCTACCGCAACGCCCCGGTGACCGCCGTGGCGGCCGAAGCCGGGGTCTCCACCGGCCTGATCTACCGGCACTTCCCCTCCAAGGCCGAACTGTTCGTGGAGGTGCTGACCGCCGCCGTCGAGCACGAGCTGCGCATCTTCGAGGCGATCGCGGCCGAGCCGCTGCCCGCGCCGGAGCGCCTGCGCCGGGCGATCACCGCCTTCGTGCGCCGCGCGCTGGCCGGGCCTGGCCTGGCCTATGCCTTCATCGCCGAGCCGGTCGATCCGGAAGTGGAAGCCGAGCGCATCCGCTGCCGCCGCCTGTTCGGCGATGTGTTCCGGCGCATCGTCGCCGATGGCGTGGAGGCAGGCACCTTCCCGCCGCAGGACACCCATGTCGCAGCGGCCTGCATCGTCGGCGCGTTCACCGAGGCGCTGGTCGGCCCGACCGCACTGAGCCGCGACGCGCACGGCGACGAAGATGCGCTGGTCGAGTCGATCTGTGTTTTCTGCCTGCGTGCCGCGGGCGCCTGAGCCGCGCCGATGCTGCATTGCGACACCCGGCGGTCGCTTGCGCAGCGCCGCCGACGCTGGTCATACTCGGCCGACAAGCCGTGGTCCAACGACTACCAGCCAGGGGTATAGAGAGTGCGGAATTACGACCTCGAGTTCCTGAAACGCTTTTCCATGGTCATCGCGCTGCTGATGGCCATCACACTCGGCCTCATCATCTTTGCGGCCTACCTGCATACCAGCATTCCCCCTGAAGTCTCGCCGATGGCGGCCAAACGTACCGAGCAGCGCATCGCGCCGGCCGGTGCGGTGTACGCCGGCAGCACCGGTGCCGCCGCGCAGGCCGCCGCCCATGCCGCCGCGCTGGTCAAAGCCGCCTCGCAGGTCGCCTACGGTGGCACCACCGACGGCAAGGTGATCTACGACAACCTCTGCACCGCCTGCCATACCAATGGCGTCGGCAAGGCGCCGACGCTGGATCACGGGCATTGGGATGCGCGCATCGCCCAGGGCAAGGACACGCTCTACAAGCACGCGGTGGAGGGCTATACCGGCCCGGACGGTGGCATCATGCCGCCCAAGGGCGGTAATCCGGCGCTGACCGAGGAGCAGATCCATGCCACGGTCGATTGGATGCTCGCCAACCTGAAATGACGGCTTTGCCGGATCAGGCCACCGACGCCGCCGAAGGGCGGCGTTTCACTTTATGTGGTTAGCCTTGTCGTACTTCCCTGGAGTCCCGCTTCCGATGCGCCGTACCCCCCTCGTGTTCGCTCTCGCGCTGGCGTTGTCCGGCGCGGTCCATGCCGCCCAGCCGCAGCCCGCCACCTCGCCGCAGGTGCGTCCGGCGCCGACCACGTCGGCCACGGTCACCCTGACCGCGCCGCCCACCGACTGGCGCACGCTGGATGGCCAGCAGGTCCGCATCGCCGCGCCGCTGACCCTGGCCGGCACCGATGGCCTGTCGCGCTTTGGTGAGTTGACCGTGGCCTTCGGTGGTCGCCTGTGGCAGCCGAGCGAAGTGGCCGCACCCGGCACCGCCGGGCATGCCCAGGTGGTGGCCGACAACCTGCATCGCCGGCTGGTGCTGGACGATGGCAGCGACGCCCGCGATCCCGGCCCGGTGGCCTACCTGCCGGCGGCCGCGAACCTGCGTACCGGCATGGTCCTGCGCAACGTTGAAGGCATCGTCCGTATCGATCCCAAGGGCAACACCCGCCTGCAGGTGACCCGCCCGCTGAACCTGCCGGCGCTGGAGCGCCCGGCCGTACCGGTGGTGGCCGGGGCTCTGCACGTGGCGGCGTTCAACCTGGAGAACTTCTTCAATGGCGACGGCCAGGGCGGCGGTTTCCCGACCCTGCGTGGCGCCCGTACCCCGGCCGAACACCAGGCGCAGAAGACCAAGCTGGTCGCCACCATCAACGCGCTCGGCGCCGATGTCGCCGCGCTGATGGAACTGGAGAACGATGGCTACGGCCCGCAGTCGGCGATCGCCCAGCTGGTTGATGCGCTCAATGCGGACCGGGGCCAAGGTGCCGACTGGCGTTTCATCGATGCCCGGCAGGGCCCGGGTGACAACCCGATCCGGGTCGGCATCATCTATCGCGCCTCGCGCGTGACCCCGGTCGGCGCCCCCGCCGTGCTGGAGAAGGAGCCCTTCGGCGAGCGCAGCCGCGTGCCGCTGGCGCAGGCCTTCCGTGCGGGCAAGGGCGCGCCGTTCGTGGTCGTGGCCAATCACTTCAAATCCAAGGGCTGCTCCGAAGCGACCGGCGCCGATGCCGATCAGAAGGACGGCCAGGCCTGCTGGAATGCCACCCGGGTCGCCTCGGCCACGCTGCTGGACCAGTGGCTGGCGACCGATCCCACCGCTGCGGGCACCCGCGATGCAGTGCTGCTGGGTGACTTCAACGCCTACGCGATGGAAGACCCGATCCGCACCCTGCACGCGGCCGGCTGGCGGGATGCGTTCGCGGTGGCGAAGGTCGAACGGCCTTACAGCTATGTCTACAACGGCATGACCGGCCGGCTGGACCATGCGCTGTTGAGCCCGGGCATGGCCAAACGCCTGCGCGCGGCCGCGGAGTGGCACATCAATGCCGATGAGGCCGACGATGTCGGCTACCGCGACCGCAACGAAGCGGGCCCGTGGCGCAGCTCGGACCATGATCCGCTGCTGCTGGGGTTTGATCGCTGATACCGCACGGGTGCGCCGGCACGCCCGGCCACCGTCGCGTTGCCCGGGTAGTGCCGGCCGCTGGCCGGCACCGCATCAACCAGTTACCACGTGCCCCACGCGATCAACCCGATCGCCACCACGGCCAACCCCAGGCCCACCCGGTTCCACACACTGGTGCGCTCGCCGAAACCGACGATGCCCACCAGCGCGCCCAGCACCACCACGCCGATGTTCATGCCGGCGAACACCACCGCCGGGCTGTCCGGCAGATGCTGGTGGGCGCGCACGTAGAACAGGATGTTGCCGAAGTTGAGCAGCCCGAGCAGGGCGCCGCCGACCCCGTTGCGCCACTGCAGGCGGGCGATGCCGCGCAGGTGACGCCATAGCTGCAACGCCAGCATCAGCACGAAGGCCAGGCTGAAACTGGCCAGCAGCGCGGCCATCGAGGGCGTGCCCGACAACGCCACCTTCTTGAGCAGGATGTCCACCAGGGCATAGCCCACCCACACCGCCAGCAGCCACGGCCAGGCCCGCCCGCCAGTGGGCTCGGCCGCACCGGCGCGCGGGCGCACGCTGATCCCCAGGATCGCCAGCAGGCCCAACCCCAGGCCGGCCAGCTTCCAGCCGTTGGCGGTCTCCCCGAACACCAGGAACGCGGCCAGCAGCGAAAGCAGGAGTGACAACCGCTGGGCCACGTCGCTACGCACGATCCCGGCGCGGGTGACCGCGCGGGCCATCATCAGGAAGATCGCCGGCAGCGCCAAGGCCAGGCAGAGCAGGGCGGCCCACGGCGCATGCGCGGTCTGCAGTGACGCCAGCGATGGCTGCAGCAGCACCGCGCTGAGCACGCTGGCGACCAGATAATTCCACGTCACCACCTGCGGCATGTCCAGCCGCTGGCGCGGCGCCAGCTTCAGCAGGACCGAGACCAGCACGCTGCAGAGAACGCTGAAAACCAGAAAGTGCATGTACGGATCCGGCGGGGCGGCGGTGAAGCACGCGGAGGGACGGTATTATGACGCCATGCACAATCCCCCATTTCCCCAAGAAAGCGGTGCGCTGACGCTGGACGGACCGGTCGGTCCGCTGGATGTCGTGGTTGATCTGCCCGAGGCCGATGTCGCGGTGCAGCCGGTGGTGGCGATCGTCTGCCATCCGCTGTCCACCGAGGGCGGCAGCATGCACAACAAGGTGGTGACCATGGCCGCGCGCTCGCTGCGCGACCTGGGCATCGCCACCGTGCGCTTCAACTTCCGCAGCGTCGGCGACTCGGCCGGCACGTTCGACAACGGCGTGGGCGAACAGGACGACCTCAAGGCCGTCGCCGCCTGGGTCCGTGCGCAGCGGCCGGGCCAGGCCCTGTGGCTGGCCGGTTTCAGCTTCGGCGCGTACGTCTCGCTGCGCGCGGCGGGCGACCTGCAGCCGACCACGTTGATCTCGATCGCGCCGCCGGCCGGGCGCTGGGATTTCGAGGGCATGCAGCCGCCGGCCCAGTGGCTGGTGATCCAGGGCGAGGAAGACGAGATCGTCGACCCGCAGGCGGTCTATGACTGGCTGGACAGTATGGATGCACCGCATGAACTGGTGCGCATGCCCGATACCAGCCACTTCTTCCACCGCAAGATCGTCGACCTGCGCGGCGCGCTCATCCATGGCGTCAAGCAGTGGCTGCCCAACCCCGCCCCCGACGCGGCATGAGCGACACCGTGATGACCCCGTCGCAGCGCTACGCCGATGGCGTGGCCCGGGGCGAATGGCAGAACGACCCGGCCCAGCACGCCGCCCTGGCCGAGCTGGATCGCATCCATCTGGCGCTGGTCGACAGCGCCCAGGACGGCTGGCTGGACCGCCTCTCCGCATTCTGGAAGAAGCCCGAGCCGGTCAAGGGCCTGTACTTCTGGGGCGGGGTGGGGCGCGGCAAGACCTTCCTGGTCGATCTGTTCTATGACGGCCTGCCGATCGAACAGAAGTACCGCACCCATTTCCATCGCTTCATGCGCGGCATCCACGAGCGCCTGCGCGAGCACCAGGGGCAAAGCGATCCGCTGGCGAAGATCGCCCAGGAGTGGCGCAGCAAACTGCGCGTGCTGGTGCTGGACGAATTCTTCGTCACTGACATCGGCGATGCGATGCTGCTGGCGCGCCTGCTCGAACGCATGTTCGCCGAGGGCGTGACCCTGGTGACCACCTCCAACACCGCGGTGGAAAACCTGTACCTCAACGGCCTGCAGCGCGACAGCTTCCTGCCCGCGATCGGACTGCTGCAGACCTACTGCGTGGAGCTCTACGCCGAAGGCACCGAGGACTACCGCATGCGCGCGCTGACCCGCTCGCCGGTGTACCAGTCCCCGATCGATGCCGGCAGCGATGCCTGGCTGGCCGGCCGCTGGGCCGAGCTCAGTGGTGGGCAACCGGCCAAGGCGGGCAACATCGAGATCGAGGCGCGCAAGATTCCGGTGCGCGGCCGCGGCAAGAGCATCGTCTGGTTCGATTTCAAGGCGCTATGCGAAGGCCCACGCGGCCCGTCGGATTACATCGAGATCGCGCACGAGTTCAACACCGTGCTGCTCGGCGACATCCCGCACTTCGACACACTCAACGAAGATGCCGCGCGCCGCTTCGTCAACCTGATCGACGAGCTGTACGACCGCCACGTCAACCTGGTCTGCACCGCGACCGATTCACCGGTCGGGCTGTATTCGGGCATCCGCCTGCAGGGCGCGTTCGAACGTACCGCCTCGCGCCTGATCGAAATGCAGAGCGCCGAGTACCTGGGCACCCCGCACCGCGCGTAAATCCACGCCGGGCCTGGACAGGCCGTGATGTAGATCCACGCCATGCGTGGATAGGCCGTGCAACGTAGATCCACGCCATGCGTGGATGCTCTCTACAACGGCGGCAACACCAACGCGTCCCCGCGCGGCTGTTCGTGCGCGATCGGCGCGGCCGCGTCCTCGTTGCGGTCCATCACCATCATTGCCAGCGGCCTGCCCTGGTAGCGCACCTCCAGCGACTGCTGGATCGCGTCCAGCGCCAGCACCTGCGTGCACAGCGACTGGGCCTGCGCCTCCAGCGCCTTGCCACGCAACTCCATGCGGTGCTCCAGGTCGGCCTCCATCTTCTCGGCGCGCGCCTCGATCCGGCCAGAGCCGCCGGTCAGCATCGTCCACAGCACCCCGCGGGCAAGCGAGGCCGACATCGACTCGGCCGCCTGCTCGATGCGCGCCTCGAACTGCTCGCCGAACAGGTCCTGCTCCCAGATCCCGCGGCCCAGCGTACGGCCAACGTATTCGTGGGCATCCCTGCGCAGCCCTTCCACCTCGCGCGCCTTGCGGCCGCTGCCGGTCATGATCTCCACCGTCGCCCCCAGCGCATCGAAGGCGATGTCCGTGGCCTCGCCGGCCACCCCGGCCACCGCAGGCACCAGCTGGCGGGTGCCCCATTCGAGCTGGCGCAGGCGCTGGGCATCGGCGTCACTGACCGGGATCGGCTGGCGATCGATGTTCAGCTCGCCATCGTGGAAGAAAATCTCCGCCGGCAGCTGCTCGCGGTTGCGCAGCCAGATCCCGCCGCTGTCCACCAGCACGTTGTAGGGCGTGCTCACCCCGCACTGGCGCGAGGAGAGGGCCGGCGCCTTGGTCTGGCCATCGGCGGCGGCGGTGCCGGTGCCGGCCAGGGTCAGGCCCAGCAACAGACATCCAGTCAGGGGCAGGCGCATGGTCGCGTTCATATGAAAGGAGACGCGTTGGAGCGTCGCACCCCGGGGCGGCCCCGGCGCGGGTCGGAAGTCACCCTGACCGGCGGCCATTCGTTAGGGCCATGTGAGGCCGCTGTTCCGTTTTTCGCGCCCCTGCGTCGCATCCGGCACCGGCGTTTTGGCCTTGACTGCGCACTCGCTTTCGACAGGTCCGGACCGTTCGTCGGACGCCTTTCCGGCCCGGTCCTTGCGCCGCAAGGGATTAGGGAAATTCACTACATTTGGCGTTGACGACACCTGGTACCCCCACTATCTTGTGGCCGTCGGTACCGCCGACCACAAGTCGACGGGCGTATCGCCTTCACGCCGATGGCCTGAAGACCTACTGACAACCGCACGAAGTACAGCGTGTGGTGCCGGTCGCAGGATTCTCCGGGGGGAGAGGACCGGTGACGCAGGGGAACCGCCCGCAGGCTTGCCTGCCCGGGTCGCGGCTCCTGCGACGCCGATAGTCCACCCTGAGCATCTCTGCATCGGTTCCGGCGCCTGCCAGGCAGACCCACGCTGCACCACCCCAAATCACGCCAAGAGGAAAACGCCGTGAGCACCGAAACCAGCGCAGCTATCGATAAGGAAAGCGAATTCCTGCTGACCTCGCCGCCCACGGCGACCGCCATGAGCGTCACCAAGCGCAATGGCACGACCGAACTGGTGGACCTGAACAAGATCGTGCGCGCCGTACAGCGCTGCTGCGAAGGTCTGCATGCGGTGGATCCGATGCGCGTTGCGACCCGCACCATCTCCGGCCTGTATAACGGCGCGACCACCCAGGAGCTGGACGAACTGTCCATCCGCACCTCGGCGCTGCTGATCGGTGAAGAACCCGAATACGGCCGCCTCGCCGCGCGCCTGCTGGCCAACTTCATCGCCAAGGAAGTGTCCGGCCAGGAAATCCATGCGTTCTCGCAGTCGGTCGGCCGCGGCCACGAAGTCGGCCTGATCAACGCACGCCTGCTGGAGTTCGTGCAGGTCAACGCCCGCAAGCTCAACGACGCGATCGATCCGTCGCTGGACCTGCATTTCGATTACTTCGGCCTGCGTACCCTGTACGACCGGTACCTGCTGCGTCATCCGCACACCCGCAAGGTGATCGAGACCCCGCAGCAGTTCTTCCTGCGCATCGCCAGCGCCCTGAGCGAAGACGTGCCGGAAACCCTCGCGCTGTACAAGCGCATGGGCAATCTGGATTACCTGCCCTCCAGCCCGACCCTGTTCAACTCCGGCACCACGCATGAGCAGCTGTCCTCGTGCTTCCTGCTGGATTCGCCGCAGGATTCGCTGGAGTCGATCTACGCCAAGTACGGCGATATCGCCCAGCTCTCCAAGTTCAGCGGCGGCATCGGCGTCAGCTACAGCCGCGTGCGTTCGCGTGGTTCGCTGATCAAGTCGACCAACGGCCATTCCAACGGCATCGTGCCGTGGCTCAAGACCATGGATTCGTCCGTGGCCGCGGTGAACCAGGGCGGCAAGCGCAAGGGCGCGGCCTGTGTGTACCTGGAAACCTGGCACGCCGATATCGAGGACTTCCTCGAACTGCGTGACAACACCGGCGACGAATCGCGCCGTGCGCACAACCTGAATCTGGCCAACTGGATCCCCGACCTGTTCATGCAGCGCGTCGAGGCCGACCAGGAATGGTCGCTGTTCGATCCGAGCGTGGTGCCCGAGTTCACCGATCTGTTCGGCGAAGCGTTCGAGCAGGCCTACCTGCAGGCCGAAGCCCAGGGCAAGGCCCAGCGCACCATCTCCGCACGCAAGCTGTACTCGCGGATGATGCGTACCCTGGCCGAGACCGGCAACGGCTGGATGACCTTCAAGGACAAGTGCAACCGCGCCAGCAACCAGACCCTGCGTCCGGGCAACGTGATCCACCTGTCCAACCTGTGCACCGAAATCCTGGAAATCACCTCGGCCGAAGAGACCGCGGTGTGCAACCTGGGCTCGATCAACCTGGGCAATCATTTCGACGGCCACGGCGAGTTCGATTTCGAGAAGCTGGCCGACACCGTGCGCCTGGCCGTGCGTCAGCTCGACCGCGTGATCGACCTGAACTTCTACCCGATCGAAACCGCCCGCCGCGGCAACCTGCGCTGGCGTCCGGTCGGCCTGGGCTGCATGGGCCTGCAGGACGTGTTCTTCCGCAAGCGTCTGGCCTTTGACAGTGCCGAAGCCCGCGCGCTGTCCAGGCAGATCGCCGAAACGATCTACTTCCACGCGCTGGAAACCTCGTGCGAGCTGGCCCAGGAACGCGGCAAGCACCCGTCCTTCGCCGACACCCGTGCGGCCAGCGGCGAGCTGCAGTTCGATGCCTGGAACGTGGTGCCCGAAGACACCGCCCGTTGGGACGCCCTGCGTGAGCGCATCAAGGAACACGGCCTGCGCAACTCGCTGCTGATCGCGATTGCCCCGACCGCGACCATCGCCTCGATCGCCGGTTGCTACGAGTGCGTCGAGCCGCAGGTCTCCAACCTGTTCAAGCGCGAAACGCTGTCCGGCGACTTCCTGCAGGTCA
The DNA here is from genome assembly GCF_039674765.1 of Stenotrophomonas sp. TWI273. Classification (NCBI taxonomy): domain Bacteria; kingdom Pseudomonadati; phylum Pseudomonadota; class Gammaproteobacteria; order Lysobacterales; family Lysobacteraceae; genus Stenotrophomonas; species Stenotrophomonas sp. TWI273. The sequence continues at coordinate 99,003 of NZ_JBDJOA010000005.1, read as the reverse complement.
ACCGTTACCTGGTGAACGAGCTGAAGAAGCTCGGCCACTGGACCCCGGAAATGCGCGACGCGATCAAGCTGGCCGAAGGCTCGATCCAGGGCATCACCCAGATCCCGGAAACGCTGCGCCACATTTACCGCACCGCCTGGGAACTGCCGATGCGTTCGCTGATCGACATGGCCGCCGACCGCGGCGCGTTCATCGACCAGTCCGCCTCGCTCAATCTGTTCATGGAAAGCCCGAACATCGGCGCGATGTCCTCCATGTACATGTACGCCTGGAAGCAGGGCATCAAGACCACGTACTACCTGCGTTCGCGCCCGGCGACCAAGATCGCCAAGACGACCGTCAGCAGCTACACCCCGGTCGAAGCCGTCGCCTGCTCGCTGGAAAACCCGGAAAGCTGCGAGGCGTGCCAGTAACCAAGGCGTGCCGACCCACCGGGCCGGCACCGCCGGGTGCACGGACGGAAAATCACACATTCGGTAGCTACCGACCGTTGGTCGGTAGTCGCCAAGAAGGACGAAACACCATGGCCGACAAGCCGACTCAAATGCTGCTCGATCCAGGTTTTGAACTGACGTTGCGCCCGATGCGCTACCCGCAGTTCTATGACATGTATCGCAACGCGATCAAGAACACCTGGACGGTCGAGGAAATCAACTTCCAGATCGACATCAGCGACCTGCACGGCAAGATGTCGCCGGGCGAGCGCCACCTGATCCACCGCCTGGTCGCGTTCTTCGCCACCGGCGATTCGATCGTGTCCAACAATCTGGTGCTGAACCTGTATCAGCATCTGAACGCGCCGGAAGCGCGCATGTACCTGTCGCGCCAGCTGTACGAAGAAGCGCTGCACGTGCAGTTCTACCTGACCCTGCTCGACAACTACCTGCCCGATCCGGACGAGCGCGCCAAGGCGTTCGACGCGGTGGAGAACATCGACTCGATCAAGAAGAAGGCGGACTTCTGCTTCAAATGGATCGATTCGATCCAGAACCTGAAGCGCATCGAGACCCGTGACGAGCGTCGCCAGTTCCTGCTCAACCAGATCTGCTTCGCGGCGTGCATCGAGGGTCTGTTCTTCTTCGCGGCCTTTGCCTACGTCTACTACTTCCGTTCGCGCGGTCTGCTCAACGGTCTGGCCTCGGGCACCAACTGGGTGTTCCGCGACGAGAGCGCGCACATGGAGTTCGCGTTCGAGTGCGTGGACGTGATCCGCGAGGAAGAGCCGGACCTGTTCGACGATGCGATGAAGCAGGAGGTCTACGACATGCTGGCCGACGCGATCGAGTGCGAAGTGCAGTTCGCCGAGGACGTGCTGTCGGGCGGCGTGGCGGGCATTTCGACGCGCGACATGCGCCAGTATCTGCAGCATTGCGCGGACAATCATTTCCATCGCCTGGGCATGGAGAAGAAGTACAACGTGCGCAATCCGCTGAGCTTCATGGAGCTGCAGGACGTGCAGGAGTTGACCAACTTCTTCGAGCGCCGTTCCTCGGCCTACCAGGTAGGCGTGAAGGGCGAAGTGTCGTTCGACATGTCGTTCTGATCTGACGCTCACGTCGTGATTTCGAAAAGCCCCGGACATGTTCCGGGGCTTTTTGTTTGCGCTCTGCTTGCTTGAGCGTTGAAGCGTTGAGGCAACAGCGTTGGCGTCCGGATGCTGCGAGTAGAAGTGACCCGGGCAGGCGAATGCTGGACCCGCCGTAAATACGTCCGTGTAGGCTCGTGGGCCGCATCCATGCGGCCCAACGGTCCTGCATTCGCCTACCCGGGTCACGTCCCATGGATCTTCCATTGCGGTTGGAAAGGCGGTTGCCACCAACGTGCGCTGACTATCAATGAAGACCTTGGTATCAACACGTCGTGTAGAGCCGAGCCATGCTCGGCTGCTCTTCCTCTCCCACACCACGTCGCGTAAGCACTCGCCAAAGCCGCTCTCCCCACCGCGCATAAGCAAACTATCTAGAGGAGGTCGGGGGTCCCTTTGCAGGACCGTTAAGCGGCATGGATGCCCCCCTGTCGTATCATCCGCGCCATCCCACAGCATTCCCGGCCCCCGCCATGACCCCGATCCCCGAAACCATCCCGCCCATCGAAGTCCGCATGGCCGAGATCGTGTTCCCCAACCACACCAATCACCTGGGCACCCTGTTCGGTGGCCAGGCCCTGGCATGGATGGACAAGGCGGCGTTCCTGGCCGCGGCCCGCTACTCGCGCCGCACCGTGGTCACCGCACGCTCGGACCAGGTCGATTTCAAGCTGCCGATCCGCATCGGCCAGATGGTGGAGACCGTTGGCCGCATCGTGGACGTCGGGCGCAGCTCGATGAAGGTGGAGGTTGAACTGATCGCCGAAGACCTCCACACCGGTGAGCGCAAGCTGTGCACGCGCGGACACTTCGTGATGATCGCGCTGGATGCCGACGGTCACCCGACCAGCGTCCCGTCGCTGCCGGGTGACATCCCGGGCCCGTAAGCGGCCCGCGATTGCCTCTCCGCACCTGCGCCCCCATCTGCTGATCATGAGCACACCCCTCGCCGAGTTCATCGACCGCGCCCAGCGCCTGTTCGTGCTGACCGGCGCGGGCTGCAGCACCGATTCGGGCATCCCGGATTACCGCGATGCCGATGGCCAGTGGAAGCGGACGCCGCCGGTCACCTACCAGGCCTTCATGGGCGAGCTGGCCACCCGCCAGCGCTACTGGGCGCGCAGCCTGCTGGGCTGGCCCCGGTTCGGCTGGGCCCGGCCGAACGGCACGCATGCCGCGCTCGCCGCGCTGGAGGCCCGTGGCCAGGTCGAGCTGCTGCTCACCCAGAATGTCGACCGGCTGCATCAGCGGGCGGGCAGCGAGGCGGTGATCGACCTGCATGGGCGGCTGGACCAGGTGCGCTGCATGGGCTGCGAAGCGCGCACCCCGCGCGAGGCGTTCCAGCACCGGCTGCTGGCGCTCAACCCCGGCTGGGAGCATCTGGAGGCCGGACAGGCGCCCGACGGCGATGCCGATCTGGAGATGGACTTCTCCGCCTTCCAGGTGCCGGCCTGCCCGGCATGCGGCGGGGTGCTCAAGCCGGACGTGGTGTTCTTCGGTGAAAGCGTGCCGCGCGAGCGGGTCGCCACCGTCCACGACCATCTGCAGCGGGCCGATGCGGTGCTGGTGGTCGGCTCCTCGCTGATGGTCTATTCCGGCTTCCGCTTCGTGCAGGCCGCGGCCCAGGCCGGGCTGCCGATCGCCGCGCTCAACCGCGGCCTTACCCGCGCCGACGCGCTGCTGAGCCTGAAAGTCGACCAGTCCTGCGCCGACGCGCTGGCCTTCCTGCTGCCAGGAACCGCCGCCGCCTGAGCCGCTACGAAACACTGATCCATTGGCACGGTTGCCTCCGCCGCCGCACAGGAGTGCAATGGCGCCCGGTTCCATTTCCTCTTCCCGAGTTCCCCCCTTGAGCCAGCTCTTCTCCTCCATCCCCTTCGGTCCGCTGACCCTGCCCAACCGCATCGTGATCGCGCCGATGTGCCAGTACTCCTGTGTCGACGGCCTTGCCAACGACTGGCACCGCATCCATCTCGGGCAGCTCTCGCAGTCCGGCGCCGGCCTGCTGATCCTGGAAGCCACCGCCGTGCTGCCGGAAGGCCGCATCAGCTGGGCCGACCTGGGCTTGTGGGATGACGCCACCGAAGCCGCGCTGGCCTCGGTCGTGGCCTCGGTCAAGCAGTGGTCGCCGATGCCGCTGGGCGTGCAGTTGGGTCATGCCGGGCGCAAGGCCTCGGTCAATAAGCCCTGGGAAGGCGGCGGTGCGATGGACCCGTCCGATCCGCGTGCGTGGCCCACGGTCGCACCGTCCGCGCTGCCGTTCGCCAAGACCGACCCGACCCCGACCGAACTGGATCTGGCCGGCATCGATGCCGTGGTCGAGGCTTTCGCGGCCGCCGCCCGCCGCGCAGAGCGCGTCGGCATGGACCTGATCGAACTGCACGCCGCGCACGGCTATCTGCTGCACCAGTTCCTGTCGCCGCTGAGCAACCGCCGCGAGGACGACTACGGTGGCTCGCTGGAAAACCGCATGCGCCTGCTGGTGCGCGTGTTCGATGCCGTGCGTGAGGCCGTCTCGGACCGCATCGCGGTGGGTGTGCGCATCTCCGCCAGCGACTGGGTGGCCGGTGGCTGGGATATCGAACAGACCACGACCCTGGCGCACGTGCTGGATGCGCGCGGCTGCCAGTTCCTGCACGTCTCCAGCGGTGGCAACGACCCGCGCCAGCAGATTCCGCTGTCGCCGGGCTACCAGGTGCCGTTCGCGCAGGCGATCAAGGCGCACAAGCTGCGCATGCCGGTCATCGCGGTGGGCCTGATCACCGAGCCCTCTCAGGCCGAATCGATCCTGCGCCATGGCCATGCCGATGCGATCGCGCTGGCCCGCGGCATCCTCTACGACCCGCGCTGGCCGTGGCATGCCGCCGCCGCACTGGGCGATTCGGTCGCTCCGGCACCGCAGTACCTGCGCTGCGAACCGCGCGAAGCCCGCGGTGTGTTCATCGCGCCGGAACGCTGACACGCTGACGGTAGTGCCGGCCGTTGGCCGGCATCCGGGTGACCCTGTGCTCAGCCGACATCCACCCGCCACGCCGGCGGCAGCCCCTCGATGATGTGCTGCATCAGCGCCCGCACCTTCGGGGTCAGATCGCGGCGATCGCTGACGCACAGGAACAACCGCATCGGCTCCGGTGAGGCCTGGGTGCTCTGCGCATCGCCGGGTTCGAACAGCGCCTGCAGCTCGCCGCGCGCGAGATAGGGCGCGGCCACGAACGCCGCCAGCCGGGTGATGCCGCCGCCGGCCACCGCCATCGCGGCCAGTGCATCGACGTCATCGCTCACCAGCGCCGGGGCCACCTCGGCATCGAAGCGCATGCCGTCGCGGACGAAGCCCCACGGCAGATAGCGCCCGTCCAGCGGGTAGCGCAGCAGCAGGCAACGATGCTCGCGCAGCGCCTCCGGTGTGAGCGGAATCCCGGCCCGCGCGAGATACGACGGTGCCGCGCAGAACACGAACGGCACCTGCGCGATCGGCCGCGCCACCAGGCCTTCCTCCAGCTGCGGTTCAATCCGGATGCTCACGTCCACGTCTTCGTGCGCGTGGTCCACGCTGCGGTCGGTGAGCAGCAGCTCGATCGCCAGGCGGCGGAAGCGGGCCTGCAGCGCGGGCAGCAACGGGGCCAGCGCGTGGCGGCCGAACGCGGTGCTGCTGGCGATCCGCAACCGTCCTTCAGGCGTGGCATCGAGGTCGGTCACGGCGGCCTGGGCGCGCTGCAGGTCGCGTTCGATGTGGCGCACCTGGGCCAGGTACAGCGCACCGCGCTCGGTCAGGGCCAGGGTACGGGTGGTGCGGTTGAGCAGGCGCACGCCCAGATGCGCCTCCAGCCGGGCGATGTTCTGCCCGACCGCCGCCGGGCTCACCCCAAGCGTGCGCGCGGCCGCAGCCAGGCTGCCCGCGTCGGCGGTCCGGATGAAGCTGCGGATTGACTGGAGAATGTTCATGCTGGCCGCCATTCTCGCGCTCCATTGGAAAGAATTTCTTTATAAAGCGCCAAGTCCATCCGGTCTACCCGCCCTGCGGCCCCCTGCTTATCGTGCCTGTCCCGCAACCGCCAGGTTGCCCGCTCGCCCGGCTCTGTTGCCCGGGCGACGCCGCTTCCGCGCTGTGCCGCCCCCGCTGCCGTCGCGTCCTGCGCACGGCCTGGCCGCCTTCCCCGGAGATGACATGAACCCAGCGCTCGCCCCCCTCGATACCGACCCGCAGGAAACCCAGGAATGGCGTGAGTCGCTGGAGGCGGTCATCCACGCCGCCGGCCGCCCGCGCGCGCATTACCTGATGGACCAGCTGACCGAGCTGGACACGGCCCGCCATGGGGATCTGCATGGCCGCGTCTGGACGGCGTATACCAACACCATTCCGGTCGAGCGCCAGCCGGCCTATCCGGGCGATCTCGGCATCGAGCGCCGCCTCAACGCGATGATCCGCTGGAACGCGATGGTCATGGTGCTGCGCGCCGGCAAGCACTCCAACGTGGGTGGCCACATCGCCACGTACCAGTCCGCGGCGGTGCTGTACGACGTCGGCTTCGATCACTTCTTCCGTGGCCGTACCGACACCTTCGATGGCGACATGATCTACATCCAGGGCCACTCGGCGCCCGGCATCTACGGCCGCGCATTCGTCGAAGGCCGCATCGCGCCCGAACGCATGGACAACTTCCGCCGCGAATCTGATCGCGATGGCCTGTCCTCCTATCCGCACCCGCGGCTGATGCCGGACTTCTGGCAGTTCCCCACCGTCTCGATGGGGCTGGGCCCGCTCACCGCCGCCTACCAGGCGCGTTACATGCGCTACCTGGAATACCGCGGGCTGAAGGAGCACCAGGGCCGCAAGGTCTGGGCCTTCCTTGGCGATGGTGAAATGGACCAGCCCGAATCGCTGGCCGCCATTTCCGTGGCCGGCCGCGAGCGCCTGGACAACCTGGTGTTCGTGGTGAACTGCAATCTGCAGCGGCTGGACGGCCCGGTGCGCGGCAACGCCAAGGTGATCCAGGAACTGGAAGGCACCTTCCGCGCCGCCGGCTGGAACGTCATCAAGGTCATCTGGGGCGGCGGCTGGGATGCGCTGCTGGCCAAGGACCGCACCGGCCTGCTGCGCCAGCGCATGATGGAATGCGTGGATGGCGACTATCAGACCTTCAAGTCGCAGAACGGTGCCTACGTGCGCGAGCATTTCTTCGGCAAGTATCCCGAACTGCTGGCGCTGGTCGCGGAGATGAGCGATGACGAGATCTGGGCGCTTGCGCGCGGCGGTCACGATCCGCAGAAGGTCTATGCCGCCTACGCGCAGGCCGTCGCCGGCAACGGCCGGCCGAGCGTGATCCTGGCCAAGACGGTCAAGGGGTTCGGCATGGGCGAGGCCGGTGAAGGCCAGAACATCAATCACCAGCTCAAGAAGATGAGCGCCGATGCCGTGCGTGCGTTCCGTGATCGGTTTGATCTGCCGGTCAGTGACGACCAGCTGGAAGACATGCCGTACCTGCGCCCCGCGCCGGGCAGTGCAGAGGCGCGCTATTTCGCACAGCGCCGCCAGGCCCAGGGCGGCCAGCTGCCGGCGCGGGTGACCCACGTCGATCCGTTGCCGGTGCCGGCGTTGTCGGCGTTCGCCAACCAGTTGCAGGGCAGTGGCGAACGCGGCCAGTCCACTACGATGGGCTTCGTGCGCATCCTCACCACGCTGCTCAAGGACCCGGAACTGGGCAAGCTGATCATTCCGATCGTGCCCGATGAATCGCGCACGTTCGGCATGGAAGGCCTGTTCCGCCAGATCGGCATCCACTCCTACCTCGGCCAGCTGTACACGCCGCAGGATGCCGGCCAGCTGAGCTATTACAAGGAAGCCAAGGACGGCCAGATCCTGCAGGAAGGCATCAACGAATCCGGCGCGATCTGCTCGTGGATCGCCGCCGGTACCGCCTACAGCAACCACGGCCTGGCCACGATTCCGTTCTACATCTTCTACTCGATGTTCGGCCTGCAGCGCGTCGGTGACCTGGCCTGGGCGGCTGCCGATGCACGCACCCGCGGCTTCCTGCTCGGCGCCACCTCCGGCCGTACCACGCTCATGGGCGAGGGCCTGCAGCACGATGACGGCCACAGCCACGTGCTGTCCTCGGTGATCCCCAGCTGCGTGTCCTTCGATCCCACCTACAACTTCGAACTGGCGGTGATCATCCAGGACGGCCTGCGCCGGATGTACGTGGACCAGGAGGACATCTACTACTACATCACCGTGCTCAACGAGGCCTATCCGCACCCGGCACTGCCGGAAGGCAGCGAAGCGGGCATCCTCAAGGGCCTGTACCTGCTGCACCCCGCTGCCGCCGACAGCGACCCGGCGCTGCGCGTGCAGCTGATGGGCAGCGGCGCGATCCTGCGCGAAGTGGAAGCCGCGGCCACCCTGCTGCAGCAGGATTTCGGCATCGCCAGCGACGTGTGGAGCGCCACCAGCCTCACCGAACTGCGCCGTGATGGCCTGGCGGCCGAGCGCTGGAACCTGCTGCACCCCGTGGAGGAGCCGCGGGTGCCGTATGTGCAGCAATGCCTGGCCGCGCACCCGGGCCCGGTGATCGTGGCCACCGACTACATGAAGATCGTCGGCGACCAGGTCCGGCCCTTCATTGACGGCCGCCGCTTCACTGCGTTGGGCACCGATGGCTTCGGCCGCTCGGATACGCGCGAGTCACTGCGTACGTTCTTTGAAGTGGACCGCCACTTCATCGTGCTCGCCGCGCTCAAGTCGCTGGCCGATGACGGCCGGATCGAACGCGGCCAGCTGCAGGTGGCGATCGACCGGTACGGGATCGATGTGGAGAAGGTGGACCCGGCGGCGGTGTAGGGGCTGGGCCGCTGCCCTTGGTTGCATCTGAGAGCATCGACCGCAGCCCGGCGGTGCTCGCTTACACTGGCCGGATGCGCCCCGATTCCATCCTCACCCTCTCATGCCCGGACCGTACCGGGATCGTCTACCGTGTGTCCGGCCTGCTGTTCGAGCTGGGCTGCAACATCCTCGATGCCCAGCAGTTCGGCGACGACGAGAGCGGCCGGTTCTTCCTGCGCGTGCATTTCGATCGTGCCGCCGAGCGGTCACTGGGCGATGTGGAAGCCCGCATGGCCACCCTGGCCGCCGAGTTCGGGATGGACTGGCAGCTGCATGACGCCCGCCGCCGCGCACGGCTGCTGGTGCTGGTGAGCAAGCAGGGGCATTGCCTCAATGACCTGCTGTTCCGCGCGCACAGCCGGCAGCTGCAGGTGGATATCGCGGCGGTGGCCTCCAATCACGAGGACTTCGCTGCCCTGGCCGGCTCCTATGGCGTGCCGTTCCATCACCTGCCGGTCAACGCGGACAACCGCGCCGTGCAGGAGCAGCAGATCATCGATCTGGTCGAGCGCGAGCAGATCGACCTGGTGGTGCTGGCGCGTTACATGCAGATTCTGTCGCCGCGCCTGTGCGAGGCCTTGGCCGGGCGGGCGATCAACATCCACCACAGCTTCCTGCCCAGCTTCAAGGGCGCGCAGCCGTATCACCAGGCGCACGCGCGCGGGGTCAAGATCATTGGCGCGACCGCGCACTATGTGACCCCGGATCTGGACGAAGGCCCGATCATCGAACAGGACGTGGCGCGCGTGGATCACGCGATGACGCCGCGCGACCTGGTGCGGCTGGGCAGCGACACCGAATCGCAGGTACTGGCCCGCGCGGTACGCCGGCATGTGGAGCACCGCATCCTGCGCAACGGGCATCGCACCGTCGTCTTCCGCTGATCGGTAGGTACCCACCGTTGGTCGGTACGACTGACCTGTAGGTACCCACCGTTGGTGGGTACGACGCTCCGGTAGTGCCGGCCGCTGGCCGGCTCATCGCACGCCCCAAACGGTATCGGGAGCCGGCCAGCGGCCGGCACTACCAGCGCACGGCCAGCACCCGCCGATCGTTCTTTGATCCGGTAGGTACCGACCGTTGGTCGGTACGCCGTTCCGGCTGGCGCCCGGAGGTCGCCCGTCAGATAACCGCGATCTTCGCCTTGGCCAACGCCTCGCGCACCATCCCATCGTTGGCCTCGGTCACCGGCCGGGTCAGGTCCCACAGGAACTTCACCCGGAACCCGGATTTCATCGCGTCCTGCGCGCTCCACAGCACGCAGTAATCGCGCGCCAGGCCGCACACATGTACCTCGCGGATGCCGCGCTCATGCAGCCAGCCGGCCAGGCCGGTGGCGGGGCGGGTGCCGTCGGGACCATGGTTTTCACGGAAAGCACTGTATGAGTCCACCTCGCGCCGGGTGCCCTTGCGCAGGATCAGGTCAGCCACCGTCCAGTCCACGCCCGGATGCAGCACGGCGCCATCGCTGCCCTGCACGCAGTGGTCCGGCCACAGGGTCTGCGGCTGGGCGTGCAGCAGGATCGCTTCGAACGGCAGATGCCCCGGGTGCTGGCTGGCGAAGGAGGCGTGGTCGGCCGGGTGCCAGTCCTGGGTCGCCACCACGGTGGCGTACCGGCGTTCGGCCAGCAGGGCGGCAATGTCCGGCACGATCGCATCGCCGTCCACGCAGGCCAGTGCGCCACCGGGCATGAAGTCCGGCTGCAGGTCGATCACGACCAGGGCGACATCGGCGGGGTAACGGCTCATGGCGGCTTCACGGCTGTAGGGGCGCCCAGTCTAGCCGACGCCCCTGCAGCGGTCAGTCGGCGTCGCCCTGCTTCGAGGTGCCATCGCCGTAATACAGCACGCCCAGCTTGATCCGCTCGCGCCCGGTCTCGCGGCGGTGGCGGTTGGCGTCGCGCAGCGAGTACACGCAGCCGCAGTACTCCTGCTGGTAGAACTGCTCGCGCTTGCTGATCTCCACCATCCGCGCGGCGCCGCCGCCCTTGCGCCAGTTGTAATCCCAGTACTGGAGGCCCGGATAGTGCGCGGCGGCGCGGTGGCCGCAGTCGTTGATCTGGTTCATGTCCTTCCAGCGCGAGATGCCCAGCGAGCTGCTGATCACCGCAAAGCCGTTCTCATGCGCGTAAAGCGCGGTGCGCACGAAGCGCATGTCGAAGCACATCGTGCAGCGGATGCCGCGCTCTGGTTCGTTCTCCATGCCGCGGGCGCGCGCGAACCAGGTGTCGGTGTCGTAGTCGGCGTCGACGAACGGCACGCCATGCTTCTCGGCGAAGCGGATGTTCTCCTGCTTGCGCAGTTCGTATTCCTTCACCGGGTGGATGTTGGGGTTGTAGAAGAAGATCGTGTAGTCGATGCCGGAGGCGGTGATCGCCTCCATCACTTCGCCCGAGCACGGCGCGCAGCACGAGTGCAGCAGCAGCTTGGTGTGGCCGTCGGGCAGGGACAGGGTGGGGCGGTCGATCGGTGTCAGGTCATGCGGGTTCATGCGTTTCTCGTCGACCCCACCGCCGGCAACGGCGGCGATGGGGTCCTTGGGTCAGTCTACAAAGGGCCGATCAGGCGGCGTTGGCGTCGGCGATTTCCTCGCGCAGTTCGCGCGCGGCGGCCACCAGTGCTTCCAGCGCGGCACGGGTTTCCGGCCAGCCGCGGGTCTTCAGGCCGCAATCCGGATTGACCCAGATCTGCTCGGGACGCAGCACTTCGGCGGCCTTGCGCAGCAGGGCCAGCATCTCGGCCTTGTCAGGCACGCGGGGGGAGTGGATGTCGTACACGCCCGGCCCGATCTCGTTGGGATACTGGAAGCGCACGAAGGCATCCAGCAGTTCCATGCGCGAGCGGGAGGTTTCGATCGAGATCACGTCCGCGTCCATTGCGGCCACCGAGTGGATGATGTCGTTGAACTCGGAATAGCACATGTGCGTGTGGATCTGGGTCGCATCGCGCACGCCGCTGGCGCTGATCCGGAAGGCTTCCACCGCCCAGTCCAGGTACTCGCGCCATTGCGCACGGCGCAGCGGCAGGCCCTCACGGATGGCCGGCTCGTCGATCTGGATCACGCCGATGCCGGCCGCCTCCAGATCCGTCACTTCATCGCGCAGGGCGAGTGCGATCTGGCGGCAGGTGTCCGCCCGGGACTGGTCATCGCGCACGAACGACCACTGCAGCACCGTCACCGGCCCGGTCAGCATGCCCTTCATCGGCCGCTGCGTGAGCGACTGCGCATACTGCGACCAGCGCACTGTCATCGGCTGCGGACGGGTCACATCGCCGAAGATCACCGGCGGCTTCACGCAGCGCGAGCCGTAGCTCTGCACCCAGCCATTCTTGGTAAAGGCAAAGCCATCGAGCTGCTCGCCGAAGTACTCGACCATGTCGTTGCGCTCGAACTCGCCATGCACCAGCACGTCCAGCCCGATCTGTTCCTGCACGCGCACGCAATGCTCGGTCTGGGTGGCCAGGAACGCATCGTAATCCGCATCGGAGAGCTTGCCGGACTTGTTGCGGGCGCGGGCCTCTCGCACCTCCAGCGTCTGCGGGAACGACCCGATCGTGGTGGTCGGGAAGCGCGGCAGCTTGAGCGCGGCGGCCTGGGCCAGGTGGCGTTGCGGGTAGCGGCTGTGGCGCTGTGCATCGGCCGGGGTCAGCGAGGAAAGACGCGCGGCGACGGCCGGGTTGTGCACGCGCGGCGAACGACGGCGCGATTCGATGCACGCACGCGAATGCGCGAGCGGTGCCTCGGCACGCGCCGGCGCATCGATCGCGTCGGCCAGCACGCGCAGCTCGGCGAGTTTCTGCTTGGAGAACGCCAGCCAGCTGCGCAGTTCGTCGTCCAGCTTCTTTTCGTGGTCCAGATCGACCGGGCTGTGCAGCAGCGAACACGATGGCGCCAGCCACAGCGCATCGCTGCCGACATGACCGTGCGCGTAGCGCGCCAGCACCAGGGCGTTGTCCAGGTGGGTGCGCCAGATGTTGCGGCCGTTGACCAGCCCGGCCGACAGTACGCGACCGGCCGGCAGCGCCTTGATCACCGCATCGAGCTGTTCCGGCGCACGGACCAGATCCACATGCAGGCCATCGACCGGCAGCGAGGCAGCCAGCGCCAGGTTGTCTTCCAGCGCACCAAAGTACGTCGCCACCAGCACCTTGGGGCGGGCGACCTGGCCCAGCACCGCATAGGCGTGCTCGAACGCGGCCCGCGTGGCCTCGTCCAGGTCCTGCACCAGCAGCGGCTCATCCAGCTGCACCCACGCCGCGCCGGCGGCCTTGAGTTCGCCCAGCAGCTGCACGTACACCGGCAGCAGCGCATCGAGCAGGTCCAGGGCGTTGCTGCCATCGGTAGTCTTGGACAGCCGCAGGAAGGTCACCGGCCCGATCAGCACCGGGCGGGTCTCGATCCCCAGCGCCTTGGCCTGGCGGTACTCGGCCAGCGGCTTGTCGCCGCGCACCGCGAAGGTCTGGCCGGCATGCAGTTCGGGCACCAGGTAGTGGTAGTTGGTGTCGAACCACTTGGTCATTTCCAGCGCATGCAGGTCGATGCCATCGCGCTGCAGGCCCCGCGCCATCGCGAAGTAGCCGCTCAGGGGCTCGGCATCGGCGAGCGCGCGGTAGCGGGCCGGGATCGCATCGAACAGGAAGGCCGCATCCAGCACCTGGTCATACAGGCTGAAATCATTGCTCGGCGGCACATCCACGCCGGCCTCGCGCTGCAGCTGCCAGTGGCGTTCACGCAGCTCGGCCGCGGTGTCCTGCAGCGACGCGGCGCTGCTCTCGCCGGACCAGAAGGCTTCGAGCGCGCGCTTGAGTTCGCGCTTGGCACCGATGCGCGGAAAACCCAGGGTGGTAACAGTGGTCATTGGAACGTGTCCTCATTGCGTAGGGGCATTGAGGAACGAAGGAACCGCGCGCCGTCCGGGGCCTTGCAGCCCGTTCCGCCCCGCCAGCGACCTTCGCCCCCGCGGGCGAACCGGATGCCGTGAAGCGGACGCACGGGGGCAGCGCCATGCAGGCGGCATGGCGGCAGGCCCCGGCAACCTCCCCGCGGACGTTCCAGGTCGAATCGGAGGACGGTCATGTCCTCCGGCCGGGGCCGGTATTCGGGCTGATGGACACGGGCGCGGACGCCCACCTAGTACCTGCCGCTTCCCAGGCGCGAAGGCCCAGTGCTGTTGGCAGGAGTCGTTTCCATTCACCGCTGCGGGGCAGCTCCGGAATGGGCGCGCGAGGCGCCTTCACCGGATTCCCGTTTAAATCCATCCCTTCATCTGCATGAAGCGATGGATACCTTCGGCGAGCACAAGGTAGGCCGAAGGCGGGCGATGGTCAAGTCGTCTGTCCGATTCATCCCACTGCATCCAAACCACTGCCACCTGCGTATCTCCCTGCAAGCCCGCCCGTTTGGACCCCCATGCGCCAGCCCTTGCCCTGCCTGATCCTGCTGCTGTTGGCCTTCGCCGCCCCCGTAAGTGCCGCCGATCAGACCGTGCAGCGCCAGGAAGGGCGCGCGTACGCCACCGCCGATGGGCGCCTGCTGTATCGCGAGACCCATTGGCTGCAGGGGCCGGCAAGCGCCCAGTCGAGGTTGGTGCTGTACCGCTGCAGCGACGGGCGTCCCTTCGCGCGCAAGTGGATGACCCCGCAGGGCAGCCCGCAGACGCCGGATTTCACCCTGGACGATGGACGCGATGGGTATCAGGAAGGCGTGCGCGGCGGTGCCGCTACCCGCCAGGTATCGGTCCGCGCCAGCGCGCAGGCACCGACCTTCAGCAGGGCCATCACGATCCCCTCGGGGGCGGTGGTGGATGCCGGGTTCGACGCGGCGGTGCGCAGCCATTGGGCCGCGTTGCAGGCCGGGCAGAGCGTGGCCTTCCAGTTCCTGCTGCCCAGCCGCCAGCGCCTGGTGCCGCTGAAAGTGCAACGCACGGGTGCGGTGACCTGGCAGGGTCAACCGGCCGAACAGCTGCAGATGAAGCTCGATGCCTGGTTCGGTTTCGCCGTGCCCGCGGTCACCTTGGTGTATGCCACCGCAGACCAGCGCCTGCTGCAGTTCACCGGCACCGGCAACGTCCGCGATGAGAAGGGCAAGTACCCGCAGGTGCGGGTCGAGTTTCCCGCCGCACCGGTTGCAACGCCCGCCGCCGAGCTGACCGCTGCCCGCACGCAGCCGCTGGTGAAGACATGCGGTGCCTGAGCGCCCCCTTGCAGATGGCGCCGGGAGCAAGGAGGATGCCGATACGCCCGTTATCGACATTGAGCCTGCAATGCCCGAGCTGGACGCCGCCGCTACCGCTGCATCACATCGTCTGGACGAGCTGCTCGTCCGGGTCGCCGGCGGTGATCGCCAGGCGTTCGAATCGGTCTATCAGCTGGCCTCCGGCCGCCTGTTCGCGATCTGCCTGCAGGTGCTGCGCGACCGCGGCGATGCCGAAGAGGTACTGCAGGACGTGTTCACCACGGTCTGGAACAAGGCGGCGCAGTTCGACCGCGCCAAGGCGGCGGCCATGACCTGGCTGTCGATGCTGGCCCGCAACCGCTCGATCGACCGTCTCCGCGCCGCGCCGCCGCGCGCGCTGGATGATCTGTCGGTGGCCGAGGAACTCCCCGATGTCGCGCCGCAGCCGGCCCAGGTGGCCGAACAGGCGTCGGATCACGAGCGCCTGCAGGACTGCCTGGATACGCTGGAGCCGCGCCGTCGCTCGCTGATCCGGCTGGCCTTCCTCGATGGCGCCAGCTATGAGGAACTGGCGCGCCGCATTGGTTCGCCGCTGGGCTCGGTGAAGAGCTGGATCCGCCGGGGCCTGGGCCAACTGCGGGTGTGCCTGGAACGATGAACGCCCGCGACCTCCATGATCTGCATGACGACGGCGAACCGCCGAGCGCCGACATCCTCGCCGGTGAGTACGTGCTGGGGGTGCTCGATGCCGCGCAGCGTGCCGAGGTTGAACGCCGCATCGCCAGCGATCCCGGCTTCGCGCGATTGGTCGCCCAGTGGGAGAACCGCCTTGCGCCCCTGCTCGAATCGCTCGGTACCGAAGCGGTGCCCGCGCATCTGTGGCCGCGCATCCGCACCTCGCTGGGCTGGCCCGCCGCAACGACCGCCTCGCCACGGGTCTGGCAGCGCACCGGTTTCTGGCAGGGCATGACCGCGCTGGCCGCCGCGCTGGCACTGGTGGCGGTGTTCAGCCGCCGCGATCTGGAGCCGACCACACCGTCGCCTACGCCCGTGGCGGTCACGCCGACCCCGCCGACGACACCGGCCGAGCCGGAGCAGGCCACCAAGCCGGTCACGCCGCTGTTGCACGACGACGGTACGCCGGGCTGGCTGGCGTCCGTCGACAAGGCCCAAGGCAAGGTGCTGATGGTGCCGGTCCCGGCCGCGGCCGATGCGGCCGGCCGTGCACCCGAGCTGTGGCTGATCCCGGCCGGCGGCACCCCGCGTTCGCTGGGCCTGGTCTCGATCAACCGCGCGCACACTGTTGCGGTGCCGGCCACGCTGCGTGATGCACTTGTGAATGGCTCGGTGCTGGCGATCACACTGGAACCGTCAACCGGTGCGCCGCAAGGCATTCCGACCGGCCCGATCATCGCCAAGGGCGACATCGCCAACCTGTAATCGCACGGACGCACGGTTTTTTTTCCGGATCCGTGCATCCAAACGGCGCCCGCTCCCGTATCTCCTGATAACGCCTCAGGAGAAGCGAGTCATGTCGGTCAGCCCCACCCCCGACGCAGGACGCACCGCACAGCGACGCCGCTGGGCCACGCTGTGGCGTTGGTTCGATACCAGCACGGATGCTGCGGCTGCGACCGGCCAGCCACAGCGGGTGGACTGGGTGCGGGCCATCCCGTTCGCGGCGATGCACCTGGCCTGCCTGGCGGTGATCTGGGTGGGTGTGTCCTGGGTCGCGGTCGGCGTGGCGGTGGCACTGTACGCGGTGCGCATGTTCGCGATCACCGCCTTCTACCACCGCTACTTCTCGCACCGTACCTTCCGCACCTCGCGCGCCGTGCAGTTCCTCTTCGCGCTTATCGGCGCCTCCAGCGTGCAGCGCGGCCCGCTGTGGTGGGCCGCGCATCACCGCAACCATCATCGCCATACCGACACGGCGGCCGATCCGCATTCGCCCTCGGTGCATGGCTTCTGGTGGAGCCACATGGGCTGGTTCCTGACGGTGGAAGGCTTCCGTACCGACTGGTCGCGCATTCCCGATCTGGCCAAGTATCCCGAACTGCGCTGGCTGGATCGCTTCGACACGCTGGTGCCGATCGCGCTGGCCGCGGCACTGTTCGGCCTGGGTGCGCTGCTGGAGCGCATCGCGCCGTCGTGGGGCACCACCGGTGGGCAGATGCTGGTGTGGGGCTTCTTCATCTCCACCGTGGTGCTGTTCCACGCCACGGTGACCATCAACTCGCTCGCGCACCGTTTCGGCCGCCAGCGCTTCAACACCGGTGACGACAGCCGCAACAATCTGTGGCTCGCCCTGCTGACGTTTGGCGAAGGCTGGCACAACAACCATCACTTCTTCCCGGGCACCGCGCGCCAGGGCTTCTACTGGTGGGAAGTGGATGTCACCTGGTATGGCCTGCGTGCGATGGCCGCGCTCGGCCTGGTGCGTGACCTCAAACCCGTGCCGGCCTGGGTGCTGGCCAAGGCGGAGCACTGACATGCGTATCGCCGTGATTGGATCGGGTATCGCCGGCCTCGCCAGTGCGTGGTGGCTGAGCCAGCAGCATGAAGTGACGCTGTTCGAGGCCAATGACTACCTCGGGGGCCACACCCATACGCATGAGGTGGAGGTCGATGGCCGCACGCACGCGGTGGACACCGGCTTCATCGTGTTCAACCCCGCGCACTACCCGTTGCTGACCGGCCTGTTCGAGGAACTGGGCGTGGCCTCGCAGCCGACCACGATGAGCTTCTCGGTGCACAGCGAACGCAGCGGGCTGGAGTACAACGCCACCTCGCTGGACACGCTGTTCTGCCAGCGCCGCAACCTGGTGTCGCCGCGCTTCTGGGGCATGCTGCGCGACCTGCGCCGGTTCTACCGCGAGGCGCCGGCGCTGCTTGCGCGCGACGATGAAGGTCCCTCGCTGGGCGAGTTCCTGGACAAGGGCCGTTACGGCCGCACCTTCATCGACGAACATCTGCTGCCGATGGCCTCGGCGCTGTGGTCGTCGCCGACGGCCAGCCTGGCCGCCTTCCCGGCGCGCTACCTCGTGCAGTTCATGGCCAATCACCAGATGCTGCAGATGACCGGGCGCGCGCCATGGCGCGTGGTGCAGGGCGGCTCAGCGCGGTATGTCGACGCGCTGCGCCGCCGCTGGCAGGTGCGTGAGCGCCTGGAGTGCCCGGTGTTCGGCGTGGAGCGCCACGAGCATGGCGTGCGCGTGCACAGCGCTGCCGGGCTGGAAGGCTTCGATCAGCTGGTGCTGGCCTGTCACAGCGACCAGGCGCTGGCCTTGCTGTCCGATGCCGATCTCACCGAGCGCGCGGTACTGGGCGCGATCCGTTACCAGCCCAACGAGGTGGTGCTGCATACCGACGCCAGCCTGCTGCCGCGTGACCGCAAGGCCTGGGCCGCCTGGAACGCGCATGTGCCGCGCGACCCGCTTGCGCCGTGCACGGTCAGCTACTGCATGAACCTGCTGCAGGGCATCGATACCCCCACGCCCTTGGTGGTTACCCTCAACCGCAGCGAGGCGGTCGATCCGGCCACCGTGCTGCGCCGCCTGCAGTATGCCCATCCCGTGCACGACCACGCGATGGTGCGGGCGCAGCAGCGCTGGACGGAAATCCAGGGCCATCGCCGGACCTGGTTCGCCGGTGCGTACTGGGGCTGGGGCTTCCACGAGGATGGCATCCGCAGTGCCCGCCGCGTGGTCGATGCATTGCAGGCGTTGGATGCCGAGTCCTACTGGCCGCTGGCCGAGGCACTGCCAGCATGACCGCCAGTGCGATCTATCGCGGCTGGATGCGCCATCGGCGGCACGCGCCGCACGCGCACGCGTTCGGCTACCCGATCGCGCAGCTGCTGCTGGACCTGGACGAACTGCCGCGCCTGTTCGAGCGGCGCTGGCTGTGGTCGGTGGGTCGCCGCAACGTGGTCGAGTTCCGCCGCAGCGACTATCTCGGTGCGCCCGATCAGCCGCTGGCCGATGCCGTACGTGCACGCATCACCGAGGCACTGGGCCACGCGCCCGCCGGGCCGATCCGCCTGCTGACGCATCCGCGGTATGCCGGCCATGTCTTCAATCCGGTGAGCTTCTATTACTGCTATGCCGCTGATGGCACCACGCTGGACAGCATCGTGGCGGAGATCACCAACACGCCCTGGAAGGAGCGCCACGCCTACGTGCTGCCGGTGGCGCAGGCCGATGCCCAGGGCCGCGCGCTGTGCTGGTCCTTCGACAAGCAGTTCCACGTCTCTCCCTTCATGCAGATGGACTGCGAGTACCGCTGGCGCTTCACCGCGCCGGGCGATGACCTGCACGTGCACATGCAGGTCTGGCGCGAGGGCGCATGCCAGTTCGACGCCGACCTGGTGATGCAGCGCCATCCGCTCACCGGTCGTGGCCTGGCCGGCGTGCTGCTGCGCTACCCGCTGATGACCCTCAAGGTCGTGGCCGCGATCCACTGGCAGGCGCTGCGCCTGTGGCTCAAGCGCAACCCCGTTCACGACCATCCTTCTCTTGCTGGAAAATCCCCATGAACGACATGACCCGTGCGGTGGCCGTACCGCAACCGTCCGCCCTTGAAGGGTTCCTGCGCGGGCGCCTGCTGGCGCAGCTGGCACCGCTGCGCGGCGGGCACCTGCGGCTGCGCGATGCGGTGGGCGATGTGGTGATCGGCGATCCGGACGTCGCGCCCCAGGTGACGGTCTGGGTGGACGATCCCGGTTTCTACCGCGCGGTGGCCGCACAGGGCAGCGTGGGTGCAGGCGAGGCCTACATCCGCGGTGACTGGCGCTGCGATGACCTGGTCGCGCTGGTGCAGCTGCTGGTACGCAACCGCGATCTGCTCGATGGCATGGAGGGCGGCCCGGCTCGCATCGGCGGCTGGCTGCTGAAAGGCTGGAACCGGCTGCGTCGCAACACGCGCGAAGGCAGCCGCCGCAACATCGCCGCGCACTATGACCTCGGCAATCCGTTCTTCTCGCTGTTCCTGTCCCCGGACCTGATGTACTCCTCGGCGCTGTATGCCAGCCCGGAAGATACGCTCGAGGCTGCGTCCGAGCGCAAGCTGGCCCGCATCTGCGAGCAGCTGCAGCTCACCGCGTCTGATCGCGTGGTCGAGATCGGCACCGGCTGGGGCGGCTTCGCGCTGTACGCGGCGCGCCATATCGGCTGCCACGTCACCACCACCACCATCTCGGTGGAGCAGTACACGCTGGCCAGGCAGCGGGTCGAGGCGGCCGGGCTGCAGGACAAGGTCACCCTGCTGCTCAAGGATTACCGCGATCTGGAGGGCCAGTTCGACAAGCTGGTGTCCATCGAAATGATCGAGGCGATCGGCGCGCAGTACCTGGACACCTACTTCGCCACGCTTACCCGCCTGCTCAAGGATGACGGTCTGGCGCTGCTGCAGGCCATCACCATCGAAGACCAGCGTTACGAGCAGGCGCGGCGCAGCGTCGATTACATCAAGCGCTTCGTGTTCCCCGGCAGCTTCATCCCCTCGATCAACGCCATCGTGGCCGCAAAGACCCGCAGCAGTGATCTGCAGCTGATCGGCCAGCACGACTTCGGGCCCTCCTACGCACTCACGCTGCGCGCGTGGCGCCAGCGCTTCCTGGCCCAGCTGCCGGCGGTGCGCGCACAGGGCTTCGATGCGGGCTTCATCCGCATGTGGGAGTTCTACCTGGCGTATTGCGAAGGTGGCTTCCTGGAGCGCTCGATCGGCGTCTCGCACCTGTTGATGGCGCGCCCGGGCTACCGGCCCGCGCTGATGGCCGGGGAGGCCTGACGTGCCACGCTTCTGGGCCAACGTGATCGGCAACCAGCTGGTCTGGCTCTGCGCCGTGATCGGGGCCGGTCACGGGCTGCGCTGGCCCGCGCTGTTGGCAGCGGCGGCTTACGTGGGCACTCAGTTGGCCTGGTCCGCGCAGCCGTCAGTGGAGATCAGATTGATGCTGGTGGCGATCGCCTGCGGGTTGGTCGTAGACGGGCTGGCCGGCGCCTCCGGTTGGGTGACGTACGCGGCCGGCAATGATCCGGCGTGGCTGGCCCCGGTCTGGATCCTCGCGCTGTGGGCTGCCTTCGCAATGACGCTCACGGTGTCGTTCGCGACGCTGCAGCGGCATCTGCGCCTTGCGGCGCTGGTCGGTCTGCTGTTGGCGCCGCTGGCGTATCTGTCCGCCGCGCGCGGCTGGTCGTCGGTGGTGTTCGCCACACCGCAGTGGCGCGGTGTGCTGCTGCTCGGCCTCGGCTGGGCGATCGCACTGCCGGTGCTTGCGGCGTGCGCCCGTCATTGGCAGACCCGCGCGGTACCGCTCGCCACCCTTGCTCCAGGAGACACACGATGAAGATGCTGTGGGTGGTGTGGCTGTACGCCGCCGTGATCATGACCTGGGGCTGGTGGTGGCAGCGCCGGCACCAGAACATCGGCGTGGTCGATGTGCTGTGGGCCAAGGGTGTGGGTGCGTCTGCCCTGTTGCTGGCACTGCTCGGCGATGGCGCGGCGATGCCGCGGATCGCGTTGGCGGTGCTGGGCGGCCTGTGGGGGTCACGTCTGGCGCTGCACCTGTGGCACCGCGTGCGCAGCGAGCCCGAGGACGGCCGCTACCAGCATCTGCGCAAGCATTGGAACGGCCATCAGGGAAAGATCTTCGGTTTCTTCCAGTTCCAGGCAGTGCTGATCGTGCTGTTCGCGCTGCCCTTCGTGGCGGTGTCGGTGAATCCGGCAGCGCAGGGCTGGGGTTGGCTGATCGCCGCGGTGGCGATGTGGCTGCTGAGCGTGGGCGGCGAATCGCTGGCCGACCGTCAGCTGGCGCGCTTCCGTGCCGATCCGGCCAACAAGGGCAAGACCTGCCGCGATGGGCTGTGGCGCTACTCGCGGCATCCCAACTATTTCTTCGAATGGCTGCACTGGTTCACCTACGTGCTGCTGGCCGTGCAGTCGCCGTTGTGGTGGCTGGCGTGGTCCGGCCCGCTGGTGATGTACGTGTTCCTGCGCTGGGTCAGCGGCATTCCCTTCACCGAGGCGCAGGCGCTGCGCTCGCGCGGTGAGGATTACCGCGAGTACCAACGCACCACGCCGATGCTGTTTCCGTGGTTCCCCTCCCGTTCGTCGCATGCCCGCAAGGAGTCTTCATCGTGAATGTCGCCAGTGACCATCTGCCCCTGCCGGACTACGCACCGGGCCTGACCGGCCTGGCCGAACGCGGCGTGCTGCCCGATGCGCTGTTGCGGCTGGGCATCCGCCGCCAGTGCGAGCAGCGCCTGCGCGAAGAGCTGGCCGGTGGCCAGCAGGTCCAGTCGCAGCGCTTTGCGGCGCGCATCGCCGGGCTGGCCAGCAGCGCGGTGGCGCTGCACGTGGATGCGGCCAATCGCCAGCACTATGAAGTGCCGGCCGAATTCTTCCACCGCTGCCTCGGCAAGCGCCTGAAGTACAGCAGCTGCTACTACGCCACGGGCACTGAAACGCTGGACGAGGCCGAAGAGGCGATGCTCGCGCTGTACGGTGAGCGCGCGCAGCTGGCCGATGGGCAGCACATCCTGGAGCTCGGCTGCGGCTGGGGGTCGTTGACGCTGTGGATGGCCGAGCGCTATCCGAACGCGCAGATCACCGCCGTCTCCAACTCCAACAGCCAGCGCGAGTACATCCTCGGGCAGTGTCGTGCACGTGGCCTGATCAACGTCACCGTGCTGACCCGTGACGTGAATCACCTGACGCTCGATGCCGAGACCTTCGACCGCTGCGTCTCGATCGAGATGTTCGAGCACATGCGCAACTACCCGCAGCTGCTGCAGCGCATCCACGCGTGGCTGCGGCCGGAAGGCAAGCTGTTCGTGCACATCTTCGTGCACCGCACGCTGATGTACCCGTTCGAAACCGAGGGCGACGACAACTGGATGGGTCGCCACTTCTTCACCGGTGGCCTGATGCCTGCCGCCGACACCCTGCTGTTCTTCCAGCAGCATCTGCAGCTGCAGCAGCGCTGGCTGCTGGATGGCACCCACTACGAGCGCACCGCCAACCACTGGCTGGCCAACCAGGACCGCGAGAAAGAGGCGGTGATGGCTGTGCTGCGCCAGACCTACGGCGATGCCTCGGCCGCGTTGTGGCACCAGCGCTGGCGCATGTTCTGGATGGCCTGCGCAGAGCTGTTCGGCTACCAGCAGGGCCAGCAGTGGCAGGTGGCCCACTACCTGTTCAACCGTCCGTGATCACCCCACGTTCCTGGAGGAAGCCGTCATGTCCACCCGTGCTCTCGTTCCCCTGCTGGTTGTCGGCATGATGCTCGGCGGCTGCAGCGGCAACACCCGTCCGATCCCGCCCGTGGCGCATGTGGACGTGCCGCGCTTCATGGGCGACTGGTACGTGATCGCGCATATCCCCAGCCGACCCGAGCGTGAGGCGTTCGATGCCGTGGAGTCCTACGCACTGCGTCCGGACGGCCGCATCCAGACCACCTTCCGTTATCGCAAGGGCAGCTTCCAGGCACCGATCAAGACCATGCACCCGGTCGGGACGGTCAAGGAAGGCACCGGCGGCGCGATCTGGGGCATGCAGTTCATCTGGCCGATCCAGGCCGAGTACGTGATCGTGGACCTGGATCCGGAGTACAAGCAGACCATCGTGGGTCGCAGCAAGCGCGACTACATGTGGCTGATGGCGCGCACCCCGACCATCTCCGATGCCGACTATCAAGCGGCCATGACCCGCATCGCCGCGCTCGGTTACGACCTGTCCCAGGTGCGGCGCGTGCCGCAGTCCGGCAACGCTGAATAAGCGGTTCCGTGCCGCGCTTCTCAGGCCCTGAGAAGCGCGCAGGCGATACTGTCGGCATCGATCTTCCGGGTGCCTGCCTCGTGGTGGGTACCGCTGGGGAGGGTGCGTGGATCGGCCACGCACGGGCGGACAGAGGACGGCAACGTGGCGGACAAGTACTGCGATCTGGTCATGAAGGGCGGCATCACCAGCGGCATCGTGTATCCCAACGCGGTGCTGTCGCTGGCCCGTGAGTACCGCTTCAAGAGTATCGGCGGTACCTCGGCCGGCGCCATTGCCGCCGCCGTGGCCGCCGCGGCCGCGTTGGGCGATCGGCGTCGCCAGGCCGGGGAGCCGCTAGCGGCGGCGGTGGGCTTTCCGGGGCTGGCCGACGTGTCCGCGCAGCTGTCCCGGCAGGGCTTCATCCACAGCCTGTTCCAACCGGCGTATGGCGCGCGTACCGCGTATCGCCTGCTGGTGATGCTCACCGGCAAGGCGGGCCTGCTGCGCAAGGTCGCCTGTCTGCTCGCCGCGGTATTCGCCATCGCGCCGGTGGAGCTGCTGGTCTCACTGGCCGGCCTGCTCGGGATCGGTTATCTGGCAGGGGGCATCGACGGCATCTGGGCAACGTTGCTGCCCTCGCTGCTGTGCGCCTACGGGGCCGGTGTACTGGCCTCGGCGCTGCGCGTTGCCCGCGTCGCCCGCCGCAACCTGCTCGGCCTGTGCAATGGCAGCACCCAGCCGAACGCCTCCGCGCCGGCGTTGACGGATTGGCTGCACACCCAGCTGCAGGCCTTGGCCGGCAAGCCGCATGACCAGCCATTGACCTTCGGCGATCTGCACACGGCGCCACGCTATCCCGGCGAGCCCAGCGGCGCGCATGCGATCACGCTGCAGATGATCACCACCTGCGTGTCGCACAGTGAGCCGCGCACGTTGCCGTTCAACGCGGCGCACTTCTGGTTCCTGCGCGAGGAATTCGCGCAGCTGTTTCCGGCCAGCGTGGTCGAGTGGCTGATGGCACGAGCGGGCCCTCCGCAACAGGTCGATGGGCGCGATTACTACCGCCTGGTTGATGGCGAGGATCTGCCGGTGCTGGTCGCCACGCGGATGAGCCTGAGCTTCCCGCTGCTGATCAGCGCGGTGCCGCTGCATGAGCCGGCCCGTCGCGAACGCCGCTGTGAGCCGGTGGCCGATGCCGAACCCCGGCGCGACAACACCAACGTCGCCGACAGCATGGAAGGGCTCACCAGCGGTGGCCAGAACTGCGGCCCGGTGATCACCGCGTTCCGTGTGTGCTGGTTCTCCGATGGCGGCATCAGCAGCAACTTCCCGATCCACCTGTTCGACGCCGCGTTGCCGCGCTGGCCGACCTTCGGCATCAATCTGGTCTACGCGCAGCCTGCCGACGCCGTGAGCATGGTGGCTGAGGGCGACGCGCATGCACGCGCGGAGCAGGCCGTGTTCCTGCCCACCGAGAACCGCCATGGCTGGCAACGCACCTACCACGCCATCGCGCAGCCGATGGCCGCGGCGGAGATGTCCGGTTTCCTGTTTTCGATCGTATCGACCATGCAGAACTGGCGTGATGTGCTGCAGGCCCGCGCGCCGGGCTACCGCGACCGCATCGTGCATGTCGCGCTGGAGGGCGACGAGGGCGGCATGAACCTGGACATGCCGCAGGCCGTGCTCAGCCGCATCGCCGACAAGGGCAGCATCGCCGGGGAGCGCTTCTGCGATTTTTCCTTCGCCAACCATTACTGGATCCGCTGGCGCAATCTGGCCTCGGCCTACCAGCGCTACACGCTGGATGTGGCACGCACCGATGACCCCGCACAACGCGTGGCGGCATACGAAGCGGCGTATCAAAGTGTGGCCACCGGCATGCCGGTGCCGCCGTCCTACCGATTGAGTTCGGAAGACAAACGGCGCGAATCGCAGCAGCTGTGGCGGCACATGGTCGAGCAGGGCCAGACCTGGGAAGACCTCGGGCCGGACCTCACCGACGGCGCACCGCGTCCGCTGCCGCAGATGAAGGTGACGCCAATCTACTGAGTCGGCGATGGACCGCATCCCGATCCGACCTGCCCGCCGTTGGTCGGCTTCCCGTTAAACGTCACATGACCGGTAGAGCCGACCGTTGGTCGGCAGCTCTTCGCAACGGTGCCAACACTCGCGGCATCGGACGCAAGTCGACCAACGGTCGACGCTACCCGCGTCCCGGCAGCTGCGGGAACGCGCGCTGCATGCAATCCTCGCGCGGGCACACCCGGCAGCCCGGGCCGATCGAGACCGAGTTGCCCGGGCTCTGGATATCAAGCCCACGTGTGTAGATCAGCCGTTCGGCATGCTGCAGGTCGCAACCCAGTGCCACCGCGAAGGTTTTGCGTGGTTGACCATGCCCGATAGGCCCACTGCTGACCTGCCGCGCCAGCCAGAAGTGGCGGCGTCCGTCAGGCATGCGCGCGGTCTGGGTCAGTACGCGCCCCGGTTGGTTGAAGGCTTCGTACACGATCCACAGCGGGCACGAGCCGCCCACCTGTGAGAAGTGGAAATCGGTGGCCGAATGCCGTTTGGAGACATTGCCGGCGCGGTCCACACGGATGAAGAAGAACGGCAGGCCGGGCGCGCTGCGTCGCGCCAGCGTGCTCAAGCGATGGCAGACCGCCTCGAAGCCCACGCCGAAGCGATGGGCGAGCGCATCGATGTCGTATGCGCTGTGCTCGGCGGCGCGCAGGAACTGCGCATACGGCATCACCAGCGCACCGGCGAAGTAGTTGGACATGCCGATCCGCGCCTGCGCGATCTGCTCCGCTTCGCCGAAGTCCGCGCGGGCGATCACCGCATCGATCTGCGCCGCATAGCCCAGCAACGCCAGCTCGGCGGCCATCTGGAATGCCTGCTGGCCCGGCTCCAGATAGTCGGGCAGCCACAAGGTGCGGCTGCCGCCGTCGTAGACGCGCTTCTCGCGCCCGGCCTGCAGCGGCCCCACTTCCACCAGCACGCCATGGCGGTCGGCCAGCAGCTGGCGAAGGCGCGGCGCCACGTGCCCGGCTACCAGCCCCCATTCGCCGAACAGCTGCTCGGCCAGGTCATCCAGCTCGGGGATGTGGTTGTGCATGCGGTTGAAGAAATCGCGGACCTGATCGCCCGCGGGCAACGCCTGCCCGGCGTGCACATCACCCAGCTGGAACTCCAGCGCGGCGGCATGCTCGCGCAGCATCAGGTGGCGGCGGTGCAGGTCGAGCAGGGCACGGCTGATCTGCGGCAGGTTGCCCGCCATCGCGCGCAGTTCGGTGCTGCTGACATCGGCCAGGCCCAGGTCGCGCAGGGTCTCGCCCAGCGATTCCTGCAGCGCGCCGGGGTCATCGACCTCGAACAGCTCGCTGACGTCGCCCAGTACGGCACGCAGCTTGCCCTGCACCGCCGGGGTCAGCGGCCGCTTGTTGCGCTCGATCTGGTTCAGGTAGCTGGCCGACAGCCCCAGCGCCCTGGCCAGGGCAAGCTGGCTGTAGCCGCGCTGCTCGCGCAGCTTGAGCAGGCGGAGGCCAATCTGGCGTTGGACGGGCTGGCTATTCACAGAATTCACAAGAATCGTAGCGGGCATTGGCCAGATTAAGCGCATACAGGCCGGAAATCGAGGGTGGCACTGTGAATAATGCCAACAACTTTCGACCCGCCGGGATTGTCCATGACTGTTGCAGCGCCCCGTATCCGCATGTTGATCGATGGCCAGTTCATCGAATCGACCAGCTCGCATTGGCAGAACGTGGTCAATCCGGCCACCCAGGACGTCCTGGCCCAGGTCCCGTTCGCCACCCCCAGCGAAGTCGACGCCGCCGTCGCCTCGGCCAAGGAAGCGTTCAAGACCTGGCGCAAGACCCCGATCGGCACCCGCGCGCGCATCTTCCTGAAGTACCAGCAGCTGATCCGCGAGAACATGAGCGAGCTGGCCCACATCCTCAGCGCCGAGCAGGGCAAGACCGTGCCGGATGCCGAGGGCGATGTGTTCCGTGGCCTGGAAGTGGTCGAGCACGCTGCCGCGATCGGCAACCTGCAGCTCGGTGAGCTGGCCAACAACGTGGCCAACGGCGTGGACACCTACACCCTGCTGCAGCCGCTCGGCGTCTGCGCGGGCATCACCCCGTTCAACTTCCCGGCGATGATTCCGCTGTGGATGTTCCCGATGGCCATCGCCACCGGCAACACCTTCATCCTCAAGCCGTCCGAGCAGGACCCGATGGTCACCATGCGCCTGGTCGAACTGGCGCTGGAAGCGGGTATCCCCAAGGGCGTGCTGAACGTCGTGCACGGCGGCGAAGAGGTGGTCAACGCGATCTGCGATCACCCGGATATCAAGGCCGTTTCGTTCGTCGGTTCCACCCGCGTCGGCACCCACGTGTACAACCGCGCCTCGCTGGCCGGCAAGCGCGTGCAGTGCATGATGGGCGCCAAGAACCACGCCGTGGTGCTGCCGGATGCGAACAAGGAACAGAGCCTCAACGCGATGGTCGGTGCCGCCTTCGGTGCGGCCGGCCAGCGCTGCATGGCCGCCTCCACCCTGGTGCTGGTCGGCGAAGCACGCGAGTGGGTGCCGGACCTGGTGGCCAAGGCCAAGACGCTGAAGGTCAGCGGCGGCAGTGTCGCCGGTACCGATGTCGGTCCGGTGATCTCCTGCGCCGCGCGTGAGCGTGTCGAAGGCCTGATCGCCTCGGGCGTGGAGCAGGGCGCCAAGCTGGTGCTCGATGGCCGCAACCCGCAGGTCGATGGCTTCGAGAAGGGCAACTTCGTTGGTCCGACCATCTTCGCCGGCGTGACGCCGGGGATGCGCGTGTACGACGAGGAAATCTTCGGGCCGGTGCTGGTGATCCTGGAAGCGGACACCCTGGAAGATGCCATCGCACTGATCAACGCCAACCCCAACGGCAACGGCACCGCGCTGTTCACCCAGTCCGGCGCGGCCGCCCGCAAGTTCCAGGAAGACATCGACGTCGGCCAGGTCGGCATCAACGTGCCGATCCCGGTGCCGGTGCCGCTGTTCTCGTTCACCGGCTCGCGTGCCTCCAAGCTCGGCGACCTGGGCCCGTACGGCAAGCAGGTGGTGATGTTCTACACCCAGACCAAGACCATCACCTCGCGCTGGTTCGATGACGAGACGCTGGGTCATGGCGTCAACACCACCATCAGCCTGAAGTAAGCAACAGCAACAACGGAGTTCGACCATGAGCCACTCGATGACGACGGAACTCGACGAAGCGCAGCAGGCCTATAGAGAGGCAGCGCGTGACTTCGCCCAGGCCGAACTGGCGCCGCACGCCGCGCGATGGGATGCGGAGGGCATCTTTCCGCGCGAGGCGATCGCCAAGGCAGGGGAACTCGGGTTCTGTGGTTTGTACATGGATCCCGAGGTCGGTGGCAGCGGCTTGAGCCGTCTGGACGCCGCCGTCGTCATCGAGGAGCTCGCCAATGTGGATCCGTCCACGGCGGCCTATGTCAGCATCCACAACATGGCGTCGTGGATGGTGGCCAAGTGGGGCCAGCAGAGCCTGCGTGCCGCGTGGGGCGCAGACCTCTCCTCCGGCACCAAGCTGGCCTCGTACTGCCTGACCGAACCGGGTGCCGGCTCGGACGCGGCCTCGCTGAAAACCAGCGCGGTGCGTGACGGCGACGATTACGTACTCAATGGCTCCAAGGCCTTCATCTCCGGCGCCGGTGCCACCGAACTGCTGGTGGTGATGGCGCGTACGGGTGGCCCGGGCGCGGGCGGCATCAGCGCGATCGCGGTGCCGGCCGATTTGCCGGGCATCAGCTACGGCCGCAAGGAAGAGAAGATGGGCTGGAACAGCCAGCCGACCCGTGGCATCACGTTCGAGAACGTGCGCGTTCCGGTCAGCCATCTGCTCGGCGAGGAGGGCAGCGGTTTCAAGCTGGCCATGAAGGGCCTGGACGGCGGCCGCATCAACATCGCCGCCTGTTCGCTGGGCGCTGCCCAGGGTGCACTGGACGCCGCCCGCCGTTACATGGGCGAGCGCCGCCAGTTCGGCAAGGCGTTGTCGGAGTTCCAGGCGCTGCAGTTCAAGCTGGCCGATATGGCCACCCAGCTGGTCGCCGCCCGGCAGATGGTGCACACCGCCGCGCGCAAGCTCGACGCGGGTGCCAGCGATGCCAACGTGTGGTGCGCGATGGCCAAGCGCTTCGCCACCGATGCCGGTTTCAACATCTGCAACGATGCGCTGCAGATCCACGGCGGCTACGGCTACATCCGTGAATACCCGATTGAACGGCTGCTGCGCGATTCGCGCGTGCACCAGATCCTGGAGGGCACCAACGAGATCATGCGTGTGATCGTGGCCCGCCACCTGCTCAACACTGAAGAGGAACTGCGATGATGGAGTGGCGCCAGCATGATCATGTCGGCCTGAAGGTCGAGGCCGATGGCCACGTCGCGGTCATCACCCTCAACAATCCGCCGGCGCATACCTGGACCGTGCACAGCCTGTCCGCGCTGCGCGATCTGGTCGACGCACTCAATGCAGACCGCGATATCTACGCGCTGGTGATCACCGGCGATGGCGAGAAATTCTTCTCTGCCGGTGCCGACCTGAAGCAGTTCGCCTCCGGCGACAAGGCCGCCGCACGCGAAGCTGCACGTCGCTTCGGCGAGGCGTTCGAAGCCCTGTCCGGGTTCCGTGGTGTCTCCATCGCGGCAATCAACGGCTACGCGATGGGTGGCGGCCTGGAATGCGCGCTGGCCTGCGACCTGCGCATCATCGAAGAACACGCCCAGGTGGCATTGCCGGAGGCCACCGTCGGCCTGCTGCCGTGCGCCGGCGGCACCCAGAACCTGCCGCGTCTGGTTGGCGAAGGCTGGGCCAAGCGCATGATCCTGCTCGGCGAGCGCATCGATGCGGATACCGCACTGCGTATCGGCCTGGTCGAAGAAAAGGTGGGCAAGGGCGAAGCCAAGGCACTGGCGCTGGCATGGGCGCACAAGGCCGGCAAGCAGAGCCCGACCAGCATCGCCGCGTGCAAGACGCTGGTGCAGGCCACCCGCACCGGTACCCACGCCTCGGCGCTGGTCGCCGAACGCGAGGCCTTCGTCGATCTGTTCGACAGCGCCGACCAGGCCGAAGGCGTGAACGCCTTCCTGGAAAAGCGCGCTGCGCAATGGAAGAACGCATGAGCACCGCCGTCGCCCAGGACGAGGCGCCGGTGCTGTTCGAAGAGCGCGCCGCCGGTAATGGCACGCGCATCGGCATCGCCACGCTCAACGCCGCGCGCACCCTCAACGGGTTCTCGTTGCCGATGGCACATCTGCTGCGCGAGCGGTTGGAGGCCTGGGCCGTTGATGACGGCATCGCGCTGGTCGTGCTGCAGGGCGCGGGCGAAAAAGCCTTCTGCGCCGGCGGCGACCTGCACAGCCTGTACCGCAGCATGGTCGACTACCGCGAGAGCGGAAAGGCCGACATCCGCGGCAACAGTTACGCCGCTGAATTCTTCGACGTCGAGTACCGCGTCGACTACGCGATCCACACCTATCCCAAGCCGATCCTGTGCTGGGGCCATGGCATCGTCATGGGCGGTGGCATCGGCCTGATGTCCGGGGCCAGCCACCGCGTGGTCAGCGAGCGCTCCAAGCTGGCGTTCCCGGAGATCACCGTCGGCCTGTTCCCGGACGTGGGCGGCAGCTGGCTGCTGCCGCGCGTGCCCGGCCACGGCGGCCTGTTCCTGGCCCTGACCGGTGCGCCGCTCAACGCAGGCGATGCGATCTACGCCGGCCTGGCGGATATCCACATCGCCGAGGCACAGCGCGAGACCGTGTTCAACGCGCTGGCGGGCGTGCACTGGAGCCGCGAGGCCAAGCGCAACCACGAACAGTTGACCGCACTGCTGCAGCAACACGCCAGCGATGCGGCCACCGGCCCATTGCTGCGCAATGCCACCACCGTGGATGCGCTGTGCGCCGGTGACGACGTCGGCGCGATCGTCGAGGCGATTCTGGCGCTGGAGACGGACGACCCCTGGCTGAGCACCGCGAAAGCCACGCTCGCCGCCGGTGCGCCCGGCTCGGCGCGGCTCGCGTTCGAGCTGCAGCACCTGGCCGAGGGCGCCTCGTTGGCCGAGGTCTACCGCATCGAGTACATCGCAGCACTGCATGCGGCGGCCCACGGGGATTTCGCCGAAGGCATCCGCGCGCTGCTGATCGACAAGGACCGCACCCCGCAGTGGCAGCCGCGCACGCTGGCGGACGCCACGGCCGAGTGGGCCCGCACCTTCTTCGTTTCGCCGTGGTCCGATGCCGCGCATCCGCTGGCCGACCTCGGTGCCACCGTCCCTGAAAGGAGCCACGCATGAGCCGTATTGCATTCATCGGGTTGGGCAACATGGGTGGCCCGATGGCCGCCAACCTGGCCAAGGCTGGTCACGCCGTGCGCGTGTTCGATCTGGTGCCCGCCGCCGTGCAGGCCGCCGTCGATGCCGGCGCCACCGCCGCCAGCTCGGCACTGGATACGCTGACCGACGCCGAGATCGTCATCTCGATGCTTCCCGCGAGCCGCCACGTGGAAGGCGTTTACCTCGGTGATGATGGCCTGCTGGGCGATATCCCGGGTGGCGCGCTGGTCATCGACTGCAGCACGATCGCCCCGGCCACCGCCCGCAAGGTCGCCGAAGCGGCCGCCGCGCGTGGCCTGCAGATGCTGGATGCCCCGGTGTCCGGCGGTACCGCAGGTGCCCAGGCCGGCACGCTGACCTTCATCGTCGGCGGCGAAGCCGAGGCGCTGGAGCGTGCGCGCCCGCTGCTGCAGGCGATGGGCAAGAACATCTTCCACGTCGGTGCCAGCGGTGCCGGCCAGGTCGCCAAGCTGTGCAACAACATGGCGCTGGGGGTGATCATGGCGGTGACCGGTGAGTCCATCGCCCTGGGCGTGGCACACGGGCTGGACCCGAAGGTGCTCTCGCAGATGATGGCGGTCAGCACCGGCCGCAGCTGGGCCACCGAAGTGTGCAACCCGTGGCCCGGCGTGCTGGAAAACGCCCCGGCCTCGCGCGGCTACAGCGGCGGCTTCGGCAGCGATTTGATGCTCAAGGACATGGGCCTGGCGGTGGAGGCGGCGATGAGTGTCGGCGCCTCGATCCCGCTGGGCGAGCTGGCGCGCAACCTGTATTCGATGAACCACCAGGCCGGTCGCGGCAAGCTGGATTTCTCCAGCGTGGTGCAGCTGATCACGCACGACAAGTAACGGGTAGTGCCGGCCGGGGGCCGCCAACTTCACAATCGAAACCGGCGACAGCCGGCTTCACCGGTTGGCAACGACGGTTGGTCGTTGCCCGCCACACCAGACGCATCCCGTGGGCTCACCCACGGGATCCACCGCGGTGGGATGGGCGGTTGCCAGACGTTCGCGTCAGGCAGCCGCCCATTTTTTTATCGGGTCACTCGGCCGTCGACGGCGCGCGCGGCAAGTCCCGGCAGCGTGCCTGCATGCGCTCGCCACCGGGTGTGCCAGCGCGGATCTCCCCGTCCTGCAACCACCCGTAGATTTCGCGCCGCACGCGATACGCCGCATCCGCTGACTCGACCACATCTGCATTGTCGCTGGCGAGCGGGGCACCCGGCAGCGCCGCCTCCGGGATCCTGCCCAGGACCGCCAGCTGCGTGCACAGACCGGCGTAGTAGGCCGTGCGCTCGTCAACTGCACCGCGATCACCGGCGGCGAAGCCCAGGGCGTGGAAGGTTTCATGCGCGACCAGGTCCACGAGGTTGGCCTCGGTCCGCGCGCGCGATTCGTACACGCGCATGGCCAAGGTCAGATGCGGCACGCGGAAGCGCAGCGATCGGGTGCGCAGGTTCAGGCGCGTTCCGTGGGGCACGAGCAGTGCCGTATAGGCCGCGCGTCGCTCGGGATACCACTGCTGCGCGTGGCGTGCAGCGGCATCGATCAGGGCGCAGGCATCGGTAGCCGGCAGGGTCGCCGGCGGATAGGCCGCGATCCGGATGCGGGTTGCCGCGTCAGGGCAGGCGTAGGTCTCTGGCAGCCCGGGTGCAGCCGTGCCGGGCAGATACAGATCGGTCACCACGTGCACGAACCCGGCGCCGCGGAAGAGAGACAGCGCGTTCATCCCGTTCGAGGCGATCGCCTCGGGTGGCGCGATGGGAGCGGTAGCGCAGCCCCCCAGAAAACCGCTGAGCAACAGCGCGACCAGAATCCTGTGCATGTCCGTTTGCCAGTGAGGATCGTCTGGCCAGTCTACGGTGGCGACGGGGATGTGTGCCCGTCGCCACGGCAGGTCATGCGGGGGGATCAGACCACCGTCAGCGTCACGTCGATGTTGCCGCGGGTCGCGTTGGAATACGGGCACACGATGTGCGCCTTCTGCACCAGCGCTTCGACCTGCTCGCGCGGCAGGCCCGGAACCGAGATTTCCAGCGCCACTTCGATGCCGAAGCCGGTCGGGATCTGGCCGATGCCGACCTTGCCGGTGATCGCAGTCTCGGCCGGCAGAGCGACCTTGGCCTGGCCGGCCACGTACTTCAGCGCGCCCAGGAAGCAGGCCGAGTAGCCCGCGGCGAACAGCTGCTCCGGGTTGGTGCCCGGGCCGCCCGCACCGCCCAGCTCGCGCGGGGTGGAGAGCTGGATGTCCAGCACGTTGTCGGAAGAGACGGCGCGGCCGTCGCGGCCGCCGTTGGCAGTGGCCTGGGCGGTATACAGAACGTTGGCAATGGACATGGGAATCTCCTGCGGAGTGAAAAAGGTGGGCCAGATGGCAGGTGTACTGTGCGCGCCCACATCGTACTTGTGGCAACATTTCGTCCAGAAAACTTGATCTGGAGTCCGCCATGGTCGACCGACTGCAATCCCTGCTGGACCGTTTCGCGGTGTCTGCCGAGGTCTTCCACGCGGGCGCGCTGTGCGGCATCAACGATCTGCCAGCCGACGGCGAGCGCGGTCAACTGCACCTGATCCGCGAGGGCGATGTACGCGTCGAGCACCCGGATGGCAGCACGCTGCAGATCACCACGCCCAGCGTGCTGCTGTACCCGCGCCCGCTCGCGCACCGCTTCGTCACCGATGCCACGCGGGGCGCGGATTTCGCGTGCGCCAACCTGCAGTTCGAAGGGGGCGCCAACAACCCGGTCGCCGCTGCGCTGCCGCCGATCGTGTGCCTGCCGCTGGAGGGCTTGTACGGCGGCCAGCCGGTGCTGTCACTGCTGTTCGAAGAAGCCTTCGCGCAGCGCTGCGGCCGCCAGGCGCTGCTGGATCGTCTGTTTGAAGTCGTGCTCATCCAGATCCTGCGCGCGCTGATGGAAAGCGGTCAGATCCGCGTCGGCCTGCTCGCCGGCATGGCCCATCCGCGCCTGCGTCACGCGCTGGTGGCGATGCATGAAGCGCCCGCCGACGAGTGGACGCTGGAGTCGCTCGCGCAGCGCGCCGGCATGTCACGCAGCGCCTTCGCCGACAGCTTCCGCGACACCATCGGCAGTACGCCCGGTCATTACCTGCAGGGCTGGCGCACCCGCCTGGTGCAGCAGGCGCTGCGCCGCGGCCATCCGCTCAAGCGCATCGCCATCGACGTGGGCTACGGCAGCGAAGCAGCGTTGTCGCGCGCGTTCAAGGCGCAGACAGGGCAGTCGCCGCGGCAGTGGAAACAGGGCAGTGTGGCCACCGAACGATAACGCGATGCACGCCGACGTCGCTCAGATCGCCCACTCCCGATCCGTCGTGAACATGATCGTCAGCCAGCGGTCCGGCGACTCCTCACCCAGCGCTTCGCCGATCTCATCGCGCAGGCGATCCCATTCGATCAGCGCCCGCGGTGGATCATCGGCGCGCACCACGAAGAACAGCTCGATCTGCTCACCGCGCCCGACCTTGGCCACGTAGCTGCGGTATTCCAGGAAACCGTGCCTGGCCACGATATCGCGCGCCACCTCGTCCACGTGGGTCTGCAGATCCAGCGGGGTGATCAGCAGGATGTCCGACAACGCCTGGCGCACCGTGCCCATCGGCGCCACCACCACGAACAGGCAGACCACCAGCAGGATCGCCGGATCGATGTACGGCACCAGCCACGCCCACTGCGTGCCACCCAGCACATAGCCGCCGACGAAGGCGACCAGATACGCCGCCGACATGCTCGCCGCGACCACCCAGTTCTTCGCATCGAGTGCGATGAAGTCCGAGCCGATCGACCGGTTCGCCCGGCGTACGAACAGTGCCAGCCCGGTTTCGGCCACGATCGAGATCACCGCAAACAGGATCGCCGGCCCGAGCGCGATCTCGCGCCCGCCGGACATCAGTGCGTCCACCGCATTGACCGCTGCGTACAGGGCGGCACCGATCATCAACGTGCCGCTGACCCCGAGCACGATCGGCTCCAGGTGCCAGAAGCCCATGGTGAAGCGCTGGTTCAAGCGCGACTGCAGGGTATCGACGTGGGTCGACAGGCTGATCAGGCGCACCACCAGCAGCGACAGCCAGGTCATCACCACGTCGATCAGGCCGTAGATGCCGTCGAAGATGATCAGCGAGGAGTTGGCGAGCAGGCCAAAGGCCACCGCTGCGGCGGCCATCGCCAGCGATGCGGCGATCGACAGGCGCAGGACACCTTGTTCGGTGGTGGGGTCGAAGCTGGGAAGGCGGAGTGCGGGCATGGATGCCTGGCGGGGTTGGTGCAGAGCCGCATTGTCTACCGCCATGGTTGCACGTGTGTACTGCCAGCGCGCTATCGCGCGCGGGCGAGCTGCTCAAGCCCCGCCAGATCCACAATGTCGATCCTGCCGTATCCCACGCGGATCAGGCCTTGCCGCGACCATTGCGCAAGCTGTCGGTTCACCGTTGGCCTGGATACGCCGAGCTGCGTCGCCAGCATTTCTTGAGAAAGGCGCAGCGCGCTGGACCCGGAGTGGGGAAAGTGGCCGATCACGGTGCGCGCCAGTCGGCATTCGAAGGATCGAAGGGTGGTGTCCTCGATCCATTCAATCGTCTGGCGATAGCGCGTGCAGACGAGTTGGCAGACGGCAAGAAGTGCCTCGTTATCCGACCGTATCAAGGCATGAAATGCAGTTGCCGTAACGGTCGCAATGCGGCATTCGCCATGAGCGACGGCGGTAAAGGCGCGGGCCTTCGCATCCAGAAGCGGTGCCTCGCCAAACCACTGGGAGGGCCCCAGAACGGCGACCAGCCGGTGATCCATCGCCTCACCTTCAACACCGACGCGGACGCATCCCTCAAGAACGCCGAACATGGCGGCCGGGCGGGAGCCCTGCTCGAACAGTGGCTGCCCGTTCTTCAGTCTTCGCACTACCGATGCGGCTTTGAACCGCTCGGCGATGTGGCTGGGGAGAGTGCCATCGGCTTGCATCGTTGGAATCCAGTCGGCCAATTGTTCAAGATTTACAGTTAGACCACGCCTGGCGAGCATCATCTGCGCATCGGATAGAGCAGGAGGTGATTCATGTACGTAGGCCATTTCGCGATTGGTTTAGCCTTGAAGGCGCGATTTCCAAAGATCCCCACGCTGCCCCTGCTGATGGGGTGGGATTCCTGGACATCCTCGATGGCCTCTTCATCATTCTCGGCTGGAACCACGTAACGCCCAACCTGCTGGCGGGCCCCTATCTGTTCTTTGATCTGACCTTCATCGACTGGGACCATTCGCTCGCCGCCGCGCTGCTGTGGTCCTGCGTCTGGGGCGCGTTTTTCCTCAACGACAAGCGGGTCGCTGCATTCGCCTTCGTCGCCTGCTTCTCGCATTTCCTCGCGGATTGGCCGATGCATAATGCCGATCTGGCTCTCTATCCCTTCTCGACCCTGCATCTGGGCATGGGGATGTGGGGGAAGCTGGGCACGATGTCCTGGATCATCGAAGGGCTGTTCGTCGCGGTACTTGCAGGCTATGCGTACCTGTCGAGCATGCGCCGGGGCGTCGACCTGCGCTGGCCGATGGTGGTGATGGTGCTCGCTTTCATCAACCTCTCGCCGTGGTTGTCGCCCATGAAGCATGTCGCCACGCTGGGCCAACCGTCTGCCACGCTTGTTCACGGCGCGCTGGTCACTGCCGGGTTCCTGATTCCCGGTGCCTTGTTGACGTGGCTGATCAACAAGGCAGAGCGAAAGGGTGCCGCAGCGCACTAAGGGCAGCATTCATCGGAAGCGGGTAAACTATTGATTGCGCTGGCAATGCCAGTGAATCCAGATGCGCCTGCAGCCGATGACCACCCAGCCCGCCACCGACGCCAACGCGCGTTACGCCGCCTCCCTGCGCCTGTCCGTCGCCCCCATGATGGACTGGACGGACCGCCATTGCCGGTACTTCCACCGGTTGCTGGCACCGGGCGCACGGCTGTACACCGAGATGGTGCACGCCAACGCGGTGATCCACGGCGACCGTGAGCGTCTGCTGGGCTTCGACGGCAGCGAGCATCCGCTCGCGCTGCAGCTCGGTGGCAGCGATCCGGCCCTGCTGGCCCAAGCCGCGCGCATCGCGCAGGAGTGGGGCTACGACGAGGTCAACCTCAACTGCGGCTGCCCCTCCGATCGGGTCCAGGCCGGGCGCTTCGGTGCCTGCCTGATGCGCGAGCCGGCCTTGGTGGCCGAGTGCGTGGGCGCGATGGTCGCCGCGGTGGACATCCCCGTCACGGTCAAGTGCCGCTTGGGCGTGGATGACGACAACGACTACGAAACCTTCCTGAACTTCGTCGATCAATCGGCCAACGCCGGCAGCGCGATGTTCGTGGTGCATGCCCGCAATGCGTGGCTGAAGGGCCTTTCGCCGAAGGAAAACCGCGAAGTGCCGCCGCTGCGCTACGACTGGGCGCACCGGCTCAAGGCCGACCGCCCTCAGTTGCAGATCGTCCTCAACGGCGGCCTGGCTACGGTCGAGGCCGCGCAGGCCCAGTTGCCGGCGCTGGATGGGGTGATGCTGGGCCGTGCGGCCTACCACGACCCCTACGTGCTGCATCAGCTGGAGTCCGCCCAGACCGGTGCCCCGCTGCAGTCACGCGAGGCGCTGCTGCGCGCCATGCAGCCCTACATCGAGGCCCAGCTGGCCCGTGGGCTGGCGCTCAAGCACATCACCCGCCACCTGCTGGGCCTGTTCCACGGCCAGCCGGGCGGGCGCGCCTTCCGCCAGATCCTGAGCGAAGGCTCGCACCGCGTCGGGGCCGACTGGAGCCTGATCGAGAAGGCGCTGGCGGTGACCCGCGCCCAGGCCGAGCGCGTCGCGGCGTGAGCCGCGTCACCTTGCCAGCTTGACAAGGACCCCGGTTTAGCCGCCAATGTTCACTTAGATGAACAAAGCGGGGAGGCAGGCGGAAAAGTTCAGACCGGATTCACTGGCTAAAACCAAGAATTCGCTAAAGATTCGTAAAGCGCCGGCCCAGGCTGGCGGTTGCCGATTCACAACTTTTGAACGTTTAGCCGCGCTCCGCTAGGATCAGACCGATGTTCTCCGTGACCCGCCACCGCCGCATTGCCGCCTTCGCCCTTCTGGCGACGGGCGCAGCTGCCTCCACCAGTGCGTGGGCGCAGATGCCGCCGCCGGAAGCGGCCCGTGCCGAGATGATGCGTACGGCCGAACGCGGCGGTCCGCAGGAGCGCTCGCTGTCCGATGCCGTGCGTCGGGTTCAACGTACTACCGGTGGACACATCCTTGGCGCCGAGCGCGTGCCCTTCGATGGGCGCGATATCAACCGGGTGAAGTACATGGATGACCGCGGTCGCGTCCGCTATATGGACGATCCGGCGACATCGCGTTCACAGCCCCGCACGCCGCGCTCGGATATGTCATCACTACGCGGCGATAACCCCTGAACAGGGATAGTTGTCCGCAGTCATCTGCATTACCCACTGGCCCCATGGGGCCATACCCAGGACACTAGGGAGAGTTCATGCGTATCCTTCTGGTCGAAGACGAAGCCCCGCTGCGGGAAACACTGGCAGCCCGGCTCAAGCGCGAAGGCTTTGCCGTCGATGCTGCGCAGGACGGTGAGGAAGGTCTGTACATGGGCCGCGAAGTTCCGTTCGACGTCGGCATCATCGATCTTGGCCTGCCCAAGATGTCGGGCATGGAGCTGATCAAGGCCCTGCGCGACGAGGGCAAGAAATTCCCGGTGCTGATCCTGACCGCGCGTTCGAGCTGGCAGGACAAGGTCGAGGGCCTCAAGCAGGGCGCCGACGATTACCTCGTCAAGCCGTTCCACGTCGAAGAGCTGCTGGCCCGCGTCAATGCGCTGCTGCGCCGTGCCGCCGGCTGGAGCAAGCCGACGCTGGAGTGCGGCCCGGTCGCGCTGGATCTTGCTGCACAGACGGTCAGCGTCAACGGCAGCAACGTGGATCTCACCAGCTACGAGTACAAGGTGCTGGAGTACCTGATGATGCATGCCGGTGAACTGGTCTCCAAGGCCGACCTCACCGAGCACATCTATCAGCAGGACTTCGACCGCGACTCCAACGTGCTGGAGGTCTTCATCGGTCGCCTGCGCAAGAAGCTCGATGCCGACGGCGAACTCAAGCCGATCGAAACCGTGCGTGGCCGCGGTTACCGCTTCGCCATTCCGCGCAACGAAGGCTGAGCTGCGGCTGGCGATAGATGATGTCCGGCCGTCTGTGGTTCTTTAAACGCTGGCGGCCGCGCTCACTGCAGGCGCGCCAGCTGTTGGCCGCCTCGGTGGGCCTGGTGGCCTTCCTGGCCCTGGCCGGCTACGCGCTGGACGCCGCCTTCGCCGATACCGCGAAGGCCAACCTGCGCGAGCGGCTGAAGAACTACGCCACCGCGTATGCGGCCGGCATCGACTTCACCCGTGACCGCTCGCTGTACATCCGCGAGCAGCCACCGGATCCGCGCTTTGACGTCCCGGGCAGTGGCCTCTATCTGCAGGTCGTGATGCCGGACGGCAAGGGCAACTCCATGTCCGCCGAGGGCCCGATGCTGCCCACGGTAGGCGGCGGCATGCTGGCCCCGCGCCAGGAGGTCTTCGAAGGCCCGTTGCCGATGATCCAGATCGATGGCAGCGAGGGCTCGGCCTACCGCTATGGCATGGGCCTGGTCTGGGATGCCGACGCCGACCCGGCCACCGAATTCCCGTACACGATCTACGTGCTCGAAGACTCGCGCGCGCTGGGCGCACAGCTGCGCGTATTCCGCGGGCGCGTGTGGTTCTACCTCGGCGGCATCGGCCTGATCCTGCTGCTGCTGCAGACGGTAATTTTGCAGTGGAGCCTGCGTCCGATGCGGCGCGTGATCAATGAACTGACCAAGGTCCAGCGCGGTGAAACCGAGCGCATGAGCGAACGCCATCCGCGCGAGCTGGAGCCGCTGACCGACAGCATCAATGCCTTCATCGAGAGCGAGCGCGAGAACCTCGAACGCCAGCGCAACACCTTGGCCGATCTCGCGCACAGCCTGAAGACGCCGCTTGCGGTATTGCGTACGCAGCTCGACAGCGGCGCGCGCGATGAGGATCTGCGCGAGGAATTCGACGTGCAGCTGCGGCGCATGAACAACCTGGTGTCCTACCAGTTGGCGCGCGCGGCATCCTCCGGTCACAAGCTGTTCTCCGCCCCGCTGCCGATTGAATCCAACGCCGAAGAAATCGTGCGGGGTCTGGAGAAGGTGTACGCGTCCAAGGGCGTGCTGTGCGAATTCGACATCGACCCGGCCGCGCGTT
Source organism: Stenotrophomonas sp. TWI273 (assembly GCF_039674765.1). Taxonomy (NCBI): domain Bacteria; kingdom Pseudomonadati; phylum Pseudomonadota; class Gammaproteobacteria; order Lysobacterales; family Lysobacteraceae; genus Stenotrophomonas; species Stenotrophomonas sp. TWI273. The sequence continues at coordinate 57,935 of NZ_JBDJOA010000005.1, read as the reverse complement.
TCCACGGCGAGCCCGGCGATCTGCAGGAACTGCTCGGCAACCTGCTGGAGAACGCCTTCAAGTGGGCCAAGCGTCGCGTGTTGCTGACCGCGCATCCGTTGCCGGCACCCGGTGCGCGTCGCGCCGGCCTGGTGCTGTCGGTGGATGACGATGGCCCGGGTATCGCACCGGAAGACATTGCCAAGGTGCTGCAGCGTGGCGTGCGCGGCGATGAGCGGGTGCAGGGTCACGGCATCGGCCTGTCGATCGTGCAGGACCTGATCAAGGATTACCGCGGCGAACTGCAGGTGAAGCGTTCTCCGGAACTGGGTGGTGCACGCTTCGAAGTGAAGCTGCCGCCCGGGCCGTAAGCGCCGTACCGACCAACGGTCGGTACCTGCCGATGGCCCGTACCCCGGCATTCCCACGGGACAGGTAGCCCACGACCGTTGGTCGTGGCGCGCGTCACCGCATCAGCGGTGACGGACCATAGAACCGCTGCAGATGCCCGGCGACCGCCGGCATCTCGCGCGCGAGCAGAGCCGGTGCGGAGAAGTGGTACTCGCTCACCACCGCGAAGAATTCTTCCGGCGCCTCGGACGCATACGGATCGATCAGCGTCTCGCGGCCCTGGTCCACCTCGGCGCAGAACGCGTCATAGGCCTGCTGGAAATCCGCCGCCCATCGTTTCTGCCACGCGCGCGGCAACGGCGGCGTGCCGTCGATCGCCCCGTCCAGCGCATCGATCTTGTGCGCCATCTCATGCACCGCCACGCAGAACCCGGCCTCCGGATCGGCGATGTCGGCCTGGATGTCGGCCCACGACAGAATCAGCGGACCGCTGTCCCACGATTCGCCGATCAACGCATCGTCCCATTCGTGCAGCACGCCGGCCGCATCCACCTGGCTGCGGTGCACGCGGAATGCGTTGGGATAGACGATCAGCTGCGACCAGCCACGCAGGCCGATCTCGCCCAGTTCCAGCAGCGGCAGGCAGCAGAGCGCGGCCAGCAACACGCCATCGGTGTCCTCCAGCTGCAGTTCGGCGGCCGGGCTGATGGTCTTCTCGTGCAGGAAGCGGGCGGCGAGGGCACGCAGGCGTTCGCGGCGGGCAGCGTCCAAGTGCTGCAGCCAGGCGGCGCGGCGGCAGGTGGCGTCCCAGAGGGTAGGGTCGATCTCGCGTGGCGTACGGCGCAGCCAGCCCAACAGTCGTTCGATCAGCGGAACATACCCGGCAGGAAGCTGTGCCACTTGGGTGCGCGCAGGCGCGGCAGCACGTCGTCATCGCCACCACCGCCGGTGCTGGTTCCGCTGCTGGCGCTGGGTTTGACCGTGGCCGGTGCGGCGGCGGCCGAGGCCGAGGCCGGTGCACTGCGCTCGTTCTCGCCTGCCGAATAGACACACGCACCGCGACCCGCAGTGGTGAGCGCATCGGAAGCGTGCGCGGCCAGCGGGGCCATCAGGAGGAGCAGGCAATGGGCGAACGGGCGCATCGTCAACATCCAGCGGCGGGTCAAGTTCTCGATTCTAGCCCGATTCGGCCGGAGGATTGGAAGGCCTCCGGGCGGGCGCTGGCGGCGGCTTTCCCGCATACTTTTCCCGTTTACCCGATGGAAGCTGCCGTGGACGACCGCCAACTGCTGGCCAAACTGGGCGCCGGGCGCCTGTCCGGCGACGCGCTGGCGCGCGAACTGGGCCAGACCCGCGCCGCGATTTGGAAGCGGATTCAAGGACTTAGGGCGGCTGGCGTCGATATCGACGGCCGCGCCGGTGACGGCTACCAGTTGCAGCAGCCGCTGGATCTGCTGGACGCCGAGGCCATCCAGGCGGCGTTGCCGGGCGCCGTCGGCGACCAGCTGAGCTCCCTGCAGGCGGCCTGGTCGGTCGCGTCAACGAACAGTGAATTGCTGCGCTGCAGCGCGCCGGAGCGCGGCGCGATCGTCCTGCTGGCCGAGCGCCAGACCCGCGGCCGTGGTCGCCGTGGGCGGGCATGGGCCTCACCGCTGGCGGCGCATGTGTATCTCTCGGTGCTGCGGGGGTTTGCCGGTGGCCTGTCGCGGCTGGGCGGACTGAGCCTGGTCGCCGGGGTCGCGGTGGCCGAGGCACTGCGCGAGGCCGGCTATCCGGACGTCGCCCTGAAGTGGCCCAATGACCTTGTCGTCGACGGGCATAAGCTCGGCGGCCTGTTGATCGAGGGTGGCGGTGAGTTCGCCGGCCCCGCACGTGCGGTGATCGGCCTGGGCGTCAACGTGCGCATGCCCGCTGCGTTCGCCGCGGAGATCACCCAGCCCTGGACCGATCTGGACACGTTGTCCGGCGCACAGACGTCGCGCAACGTGGTGGTCGCGCGCATCCTGGCCAGCCTGCTGCCGGCGCTGGATGCGTTCGAGCAGGACGGCCTGGCACCGTTCCTCGCGCGCTATGCCGCGCTGGACAGCCTGGCCGGGCGCGAGGTGCAGGTGGAAGAAGGCGGCGTGCTGTTTGCCGGCACGGCGTTGGGTCTGGCCGACGACGGGGCGCTGCGCGTGCGCATCGACGGCAACGAACGGGTTTTCCATGCGGGCGAAGTCAGCGTGAGGGCGCAATGAGCGACTGGTTGTTTGATCTGGGCAATTCGCGCTTCAAGTTCGCGCCGCTGCAGGGCGTGCGCGCGGGCGACGTGCAGGCGTGGCCGCATGGCGCTGAAGCGATGCCGGCCGCGGCACTGGATGCGCTGCCGTCAGGCGACACCGCCTACGTTGCCAGTGTCGCCGCACCTTCGTTGACCGCGGCCATGCTGGACGTATTGCAGGCGCGCTTCCGCCAGGTCCGCGTGGCACGTACCGAAGCCGAGTACGCCGGTGTGCGGATCGCCTATGCCGACCCCGCCCGCTTCGGCGTGGACCGTTATCTGGCGCTGTTGGCGGTGGCTGCACGTGGCCAGGCGGTGCTGATCGCCGGCGTCGGCACCGCGCTCACCATCGATCTGCTCGACGCCGAGGGCCAGCACCACGGCGGGCGCATCTCGGCCTCGCCGACCACCATGCGCGAAGCGTTGCACGCGCGTGCCGTGCAGCTGCCGGCCGCGGGCGGTGACTACAGCGAGTTCGCCAACGACACCGCCGATGCGCTGGCCTCCGGCTGCGATGGGGCCGCGGTGGCGCTGATCGAACGCAGCCGCGTGCAGGGCGGCGAACGGCTCGGTGCGTTGCCGCATCTGCTGGTGCACGGCGGCGGTGCGCCCGCGTTGCTGCCGCTGCTCGGCGATGCCGAATTCCAGCCCTCGCTGGTGCTTGATGGGCTGGCCCGCTGGGCCGTGCATCAACCGCCATCGGCAGGCTAGGATCAGCCGATGCTTACCCGTGCCCTGATCGTCGTCCTGGTCATTCTCAACCTCGGTGTCGCGCTGTGGTGGCTGTTGCGTGGCGAACCGGCCAGCGAACCGCCGGCCTCGCCGGCCGGTGTGGCGCAGCTGGAGGTGTTGCCGGCCACCCAGGCGCCGACGAACATGGTGGCTTCCCCGGATGCCACGCCAGCCCTGCAGGACGTGACGCCCGCCTCCGCGCCGGTGGCCCAACCGCCGGGGCCGGTCTCCGCGCCGGCGACCGCCGTGGCTGACACCTCTGCGCCCAGGCCCGCCGCCAGCCTGCCTGCGCCCGCTCCGGTGGCCGCCGCACCCGCACCGCCCGCCGTACCCGCACCCGTCACCGCACCGCCCGCACCCGCACAGTGCGTGAGCCTGGGGCCCTTCGCTGACCGCGCTGCCGCCCAGGCCGCCCAGTCGCGCGCCGGGGCTGCCCTGCGTGGGGCCAAGCTGCGGGAGGTGGCCGATGCCGGCGCCACCCGTTACCGCGTGCTGCTGCCGCCCGCCGCCAGCCGGGAGGCGGCGCAGGCCACGGTCAAGCGGATCGTGGCAGCGGGCGTGAGCGACTACTACATCATTGCCCAGGGCGAGGACACCAACGCCATCGCCCTGGGCCAGTACCGCAATCGCGAAGGCGCCGATCGCCGCCTGGCCGCCCTGAGCGCGGCCGGTTTCAAGGCAACCATGGTCGCCAGCGGAGGCGATGGCAGCGCGCAGTGGTGGCTGGATGCGACCCTGGCCGACGGTACCGGCACCGCCGTGGCCCGCCAGCGCAGCGGCGCGGCCCAGCAGCGCTCGCTGGAATGCGCGCGCTTGCGCTAGAATCCCGGCTCCGCGACGGGTCGTCCCGCCGCGATGCCGATGCCGGCATAGCTCAGTTGGTAGAGCAACCGCCTTGTAAGCGGTAGGTCCCCAGTTCGAATCCGGGTGCCGGCACCATTGATGCACGGTCGATGACGACTGCTGCAGCGCCGCGAGTCGTATCACGCCGCGCTGGCTATGCTGGGCCTCTTTGCAACGGAGGCAACAGCGATGGCGATGTATTCCCCGGTTTCCCTGATTGGCGTGCCCACCGATATCGGTGCGGGCCACCGTGGCGCGGGTCTGGGACCGGACGCCCTGCGCATTGCCGGGCTGGGGGATGCACTGGCCGCGCGCGGCGTGGAGGTGCGCGACCTTGGCAACCTGGCCGGTCCGCGCAACCCGTGGACGGCACCGGTGCACGGCTACCGCCATCTTGACGAAGTGGTGGCCTGGAACCGCGCGCTGATGGACGCGACCTACGGCGAACTACAGGCCGGGCGCATGCCGATCATGCTCGGCGGCGACCACTGCCTGGGCATCGGCTCGATCACCGCGGTCGCGCGCTGGTGCCGCGAGCAGGGCAAGGACCTGCGCGTGCTGTGGCTGGATGCGCATTCGGATTTCAACACCAGCGAGGTCACCCCGTCAGGCAACGTGCACGGCATGCCGGTGGCCTGCCTGTGCGGGCTCGGCCCGGACGCGTTGACCCGGCTGGGTGGCGATGCGCCGGCGATCCGCCCGCAGCAGGTGCACCAGATCGGCATCCGCTCGGTGGACCAGGAAGAGAAGCGCCTGATCAAGCAGCACCAGGTGGATGTCTATGACATGCGCTACATCGACGAAGCCGGCATGAAGCGCACGATGGAGGCAGCGCTGGCCGGCATCGATGCCAACACGCACCTGCACGTCAGCTTCGACGTGGATTTCCTGGATCCCAGCATTGCACCCGGCGTCGGCACCACGGTGCCGGGCGGGGTGAACTACCGCGAAGCACAGCTGGTGATGGAGATGATCGCCGACACCGGGCGCATGGGATCGCTGGACATCGTGGAGCTGAATCCGCTGCTGGACAACCGCAACGCCACCGCGGAACTGGCGGTGGATCTGGTCGAAAGCCTGTTCGGCAAGTCGACGCTGATGCGCGATTGAGAACGCCTGGCTGAACAGCGTTTTCCTGCATTCACATCCGCTGCACGCCTCTCCCGCCAGATTGCACGTCACGCGGCGCCGTGTGTTTCGACCCACAGCGCTGCAGGTCAGGAAGAGGAGTTGCGCTGGCGTGCTCATCTGACAGGCGGGACCGGATTCCGGTATTGAATTTGATCAACCAGGAGAACCCTATGAAGCGTGTTATCGCACTGATGCTGTTGTCGATGTTCTCGGTCGCCATGCTGTCCGGCTGCAACACCGTTGCTGGTGCTGGCAAGGACGTGCAGAAGGCCGGTGAAACGGTCGAAGGCGCTGCCAAGGGCAACTGATCCACGGATCAGGCGTCAACGGAAAAGGCCGGGGATTCCCGGCCTTTTTCATGTCCAGAAAATGACCGCGCAACGTGTGTGTGGTGAATCCATTCAAGCTCGTGAGTGTGCGCTTCATCGTCGCTTGACCGCGTGCCAACGCGGGCGGGCGCATTCTGATCCCACGGCGAGATGGCCGTTGCAATCGAGGAAGCGAACCCATGAACAAAGACATCATTTCCGGCAAGTGGACGCAGCTCAAGGGCAAGGCGCAGGCCAAGTGGGGCGACCTGACCGACGACGATTTCAAGGTGGCCGAAGGCAACGCCGAGTACCTCGCGGGCCGCCTGCAGGAACGCTATGGCTGGGCACGCGACCGTGCTGAAACCGAAGTCCGCGACTTCGAAGCTGCCATGCGCAAGGATTATCCGGATTACCACTGAGGGGTGATTCGTGACGACGGCACCGCCGTCGGGGGTTGAAACCGGAACGGGCCGCGAGAGCGGCCCGTTTTTGTTGGGGTGCCTTGGCGATCAGCGGCGGCGATACAGCGGTGGATCGGGCACGTACTGGCCGGGGAAGGCCTGTGGCTCGCCACGCACGGGCCCGTTCACCCGCGCAATGATGCCGCGTGCCACCAGGTTGCGTTCGCTGTCGTAGCGCACCTGCACCTGTTGCGCCGGAGACGCGGTATCGCGCTCGAATGTGGTGTTGCGCACCCGCGACGGCTCGCGCTGGCCATGGCCGGTGCCCAGTTGCGGTGCCGGCGCGGTGGTGGAACCGGTCACGCGGGCGGTCTCCATGGAAGACGACCGTGCCTGGGGGCGCGCCTTGGCATCGGCCGCGCCGGCCACGGCGGGCGCGGCGTCCCAGGACACGCGCCCGGCTTCGTGGAAGACCGCCACACCGATCACGCCGATGTTGGCCGGGCGCCCGGTGCGGCCGGCGTAGCTGCGGTCCGGATCGGTGAACACGAACTGCGCGACTTCCTCGGCGGATTTGCGCCAGCCGTGGATATCGGTGGTCTGCCACGGGTTGAGCACGTAGCCGGTCTGGTGGGGCGCGGCCACCTCGCCGCTGATGGCATTCAGACCATCCACCGAGAGCACCACCAGCACCCGCTCGGCGCTGCCGTTGCGCAGGCGCACGCTGTAACGGTGGCCCTGCTGCCCCGCGATCCAGCGCTGGCCGTCCTTGCGGTACTGGGTCAGGGCCTGGCCGCTGTCGCGGTCGATCACCGTCAGGTGGACCGGACCGGTGTCGTGACGCAGCGGGACCGCCGGTTTGAAGCCGCACAGGGCCAGCACGGCAAGGAGGGGCAGGATCAGGTGTTTCATGGGAAGGCTCCGCAGGGCAGGTGCAGGATCAAACGCACGGCCCCGGCCAACGGGGTCGAGCGCGGGCAGGTAAACTGGGGCGGTTCATCTGTCCGCATCGATTCCCCATGACTACCCGCGTTCTTACCGGCATCACCCCCTCCGGCACGCCCCACCTGGGCAACTACGTCGGCGCCATCCGTCCGGCGATCACCGCCAGCCAGGCCTCGGAGATCGAGAGCTTCTTCTTCCTGGCCGACCTGCACAGCCTGATCAAGGCGCAGGAGCCCGAGCGCACCCAGCGCTCCACGCTGGAGATCGCGGCAAGCTGGCTGGCGTGCGGGCTGGATCCGGACAAGGTGTGGTTCTACCGGCAGAGCGACATCCCGGAAACCACCGAGCTGATGTGGTTCCTGACCGTGATCGCCAGCAAGGGCATCCTCAACCGCGCGCACGCCTACAAGGCGGCCGTGGACAAGAACCGCGAGGAGCAGCTGGATGACGACGCCGGGGTCAGCGCGGGGTTGTTCATGTACCCGGTGCTGATGGCCGCCGACATCCTGATCTTCAAGGCCAACCGCGTGCCGGTCGGCCGCGACCAGATCCAGCACATCGAGATGGCGCGCGATTTCGCGCAGCGCTTCAACCATGTCTACGGCCAGGCGTTCTTCCCGCTGCCGGAGGTCGTGATCGATGAGCAGGTCGCCACGCTGGCGGGCCTGGACGGCCGCAAGATGAGCAAGAGCTACCACAACACCATTCCGCTGTTCGCCCCGCGCGCGGAGCTGAAGAAGCTGGTGTTCTCGATCCTGACCGATTCGCGCGCACCCGGCGAGCCCAAGAGCACCGAAGGCTCGGCGCTGTTCCAGATGTACCAGGCGTTCGCCACCCCGGAGCAGACCGCGGCGTTCGCGCAGGCCTTCGCCGAGGGCATCAGCTGGGGCGATGCCAAGCAGCAGCTGTTCGAGCGCATCGACAGCGAGATCACCCCGCTGCGCGAGCGCTATGACGCGCTGATGGCCGAGCCGGAAAAGATCGAGGCGCTGCTGCGTCGTCGTGGCCAGCAGCTGCGCGAGCAGTTCGCGGTGCCGTTGCTCAAGGAGCTGCGTCATGCGGTCGGCCTGCGTGATCTCTCCACCGCCGGTGACGTGCCCAGCGAGGAAAGCGGGGCCGCACGCGCTGCACCGCCGCTGTTCAAGCAGTACCGCGAACAGGATGGCCGCTTCTACTTCAAGCTGCAGGCCAGTGACGGCACGCTGCTGATCCAGAGCGAAGGCTTTGATTCGCCGCGTGACGCCGGCCAGCTGATCGGCGTGCTCAAGCAGACCGAACATGGCGACGGCCTGCAGAGTGAGCTGTTCAAGCTCGAGGCCGAGGTGGACGTGGTGCTGGCCGCACTCCAGGCGCTGCGCGGGTAATGCCGGCGGCTGTCCGGCGACCAGGTAACCGCAGCATCACGTAGTGCCGGCCGCTGGCCGGCAACCAGGCGAACGCCCCATCACGCAGGCATCGACCGTGGGTCGATGCAACCGCTATGGCATGATGCCCCTGCACGCCGCAGGGGCGTGTTCCTGCACGGGAGACTGCGATGGCCTGGTTGTCGTTGTTGTTGTTCCTGCCCTGGTTCGTGCTGCTGGGCACGCTGTACTGGCTGTTTCCGCGCCAGCCGCGTGGCACCGCGCGCCGCGTGTTCGATGGTGCTGCGCTGGTGCTGGCCTTCGTGCTGAGCATCCTGGCGATGCTGTGGGGCCACCACATCGGCGTGGTCCAGAACGATGCCGGACCGATCTGGCGACAGGTGCTGGCGGTGCTCTATGCCTACGGTGCATTCCTGGCGGTGATGGTGGCCGCGGTGCTGCTGCGTGGGCCACTGCTGAGCGCGACTGCGACCAAAGCCGCATCGAAGCCGCTGCACTGATCGACGTAAGATGGAGGCGTTTCGTGCCAGGGATGTGTTGATGCACTCCGAGCCCAGCATTCATACGATTGACACCGCGTTCCAGCGCGATGATTTCGATGCCGCCTACCTGATTGTCGAGAACGGCCGGGCGGCGTTCATCGATTGCGGTACCGGCCTGGCCGTGCCGGCGATGCTCGCCGCGTTGGCGCGCGCCGGCTGCACACCCGAGCAGGTCGACTGGCTGATCCTCACCCACGTGCACCTGGACCATGCCGGGGGTGCCGGCCTGCTGATGCAGCAGCTGGCCAACGCCACGCTGGTGGTGCATCCGCGCGGCGCGCCGCACATGATCGATCCGGCCCGGCTGATCGCCGGTGCCACCGAGGTCTATGGCGAAGCGGAGATCGCGCGCAGTTATGGGCCGATCCTGGCGGTCCCTGCCGACCGGGTGGTGATTGCCGAGGAGGGCCACACCGTGGATCTGGCCGGCCGCCCGCTGCTGTGCGTGGATACGCCCGGGCACGCGCGTCATCATCTGTGCGTGTGGGATGCACGCAGCCGCAGCTGGTTCACCGGCGATACCTTCGGGCTGTCCTACCGCGAGCTGGACAGCGCGCAGGGGGCCTTCATCGTGCCGACCTCATCGCCGGTGCAGTTCGATCCCGAGCCGCTGAAGCAGTCGATCGCGAAGATGCTGGCCTACGATCCACAGGCCATGTACCTGACCCACTACGGGCGCGTGGCACCGCCGCGGAAACTGGCGGCGGATCTTGTCGAGCAGATCGATGCGATGGTCGAGATCGGTCGCCAATGCGATGGTCGGCCGGATCGGCATCGCTGCCTGGTCGCGGCGCTGACCGCGCTGTACCTGGAACGCGCGCAGGCGCATGGCTGTCCGCTCGATGATGAGGCGGTGACCCGGGTGCTGGCGATGGACATCGAACTCAACGCCCAGGGCCTGGCCTGCTGGCTGGATCGCGATCGGCGCTAGTGCACGGTCACGGAGGTGTCACGTTACACTCCGGTGTCCTGTTTTCCGTCCTGGTGTCTGCCGTGAATCCGATGCGCATGCTGCTGCTGTCGTCCTGCCTGTTCGTGGGCGGCCTGGCCCACGCCGCCAATGACCTGCCCGGTGGCGGCATCGATCCCCAGGCCCTGTCGCGGCATGTCCGCATCCTGGCCTCGGACGCGTTCGAAGGCCGCGCGCCGGCCACGCCGGGTGAAGAGCGCACCGTCCAGTACCTGATCGAAGAGTTCAAGACGTACGGCCTGCAGCCCGGCGGCGTCGACGGCAGCTGGGTGCAGCCGGTGCCGATGGTGCGTGCGCAGGTCGATGGCCCGGTGCGTGCGCAGCTGCGCCAGAAGGGCAAGCAGCGCGCCCTGGTCAATGGCGAAGACGTGACCCTGCAGAGCCTGCGTCCGCAGGATGCGGTGGCGATCAAGAACGCTCCGCTGGTGTTCGTGGGCTACGGCATCGATGCGCCCGAGCGCCACTGGAACGATTACAAGGACGTCGATCTGCACGGCAAGATCGCGGTGGTGCTGATCAACGACGCCGATTTCGAGGCCGACCAGCCGGGCGCGTTCGATGGCAAGGCGGTGACCTATTACGGCCGCTGGACGTACAAATTCGAAGAGGCCGCGCGCCGCGGTGCGCAGGGCGTGCTGATCGTGCACGAGACCGCGCCGGCCGCGTATGGCTGGGCCACGGTGAAGAGTTCGGGCACCTCGCCGCTGTTCGATATCGAACGCACCCGCGAGCAGGCCCTGGCCCAGCACGTGCCGGTGCGCGGCTGGATGCAGCGCAGCCTGGCCGAGCAGCTGTTCCGCGATGCGGGCCTGGATTTCGAGGCCGAGAAGCGCCGTGCGATGACCCCGGCCTTCAAGCCGGTCGCGCTGGGCGATGCGCAGCTCTCGGTGGACTTCAAGCTCAAGCGCGAGCAGGTGATCACCCGCAACGTGGTGGCCAAGCTGCCGGGCGGCGCGCATGCCGATGAAGCGGTGATCTTCTCCGCGCATTGGGATGCCTTCGGTATCGGCCAGCCCGATGCCAAGGGCGACCGCATCCGTCGCGGCGCGATCGACAACGCCACCGGCGTGGCCACCGTGCTCGAGCTGGGCCGCGTCTTCGCTGCCGGCCCGCAGCCGCAGCGCACGCTGTACTTCGTGGCGCTGACCGCCGAAGAGAAGGGCCTGCTCGGTGCCAGCTACTACGCCGCGCACCCGCTGGCCCCGCTGGACAAGACCGCCGCGGTGTTGAACATCGAGATGTTCAGCCCGGATGGCCCGACCCGCGATATCGCGTCGTGGGGCAAGGGCCGGGTTTCGCTGGAAGGCGACCTGGAGCGCGTGGCCAAGGCCCGTGGCCGCACCTATTCGCCGGATCCGAACCTGGAAGCGGGCTTCTTCTACCGCGCCGACCACTTCGCCTTCGCCCGCCTCGGCGTGCCGGCGATCACCATCGGGCCGGGGCTGGACATGCGTGAGGGTGGGATCGAGAAGGGCCGAGAGCTGCGCGATGCCTACTTCGCTGCCTGCTATCACCAGGCCTGCGATGCGTGGACCCCGAGCTGGGATCCGAGCGGCCACGCCGCCGATACCCTGCTGGTCTACGACCTGGGCGCAGAGCTGGCCAACAGCCGTCGCTGGCCGCAGTGGGAAGAAGGCTCCGAGTTCCGCGCCGAGCGCGAGAAGAGCGAATCGGCGCGCCGTTGAGGCGTACCGTCGGCGGCGCTCAGCGCCGCCGCAACAGACGCCAGGCGCCCCAGCCGCTGGCCGCGAGCGCGGCCAGGTAACAGGCGATCATCCAGCCGAACCGCGCCGGCTGGGTGTCGGCACTGGCGGCATGCCGGCCGAAACGCAGCTGCAGCGCGCTGTGCCCGCTGCCGAGGTCGGCCGCCAGTTGCAGGGCCAGGGCGAACATCACCGCCAGCAGCGCCAGGCCGAAACCGATACGCGGCCAGCGGGCCTGTGCCGATGGCCGACCCAGCACCCACGCCACGGTCGTGCCGGTGGCGAGCAGGGCAGCCCCCCATAACAATGCAGCGCCCGCAGGGGCGCTGATTGCATGAGCAGCGGTGCCGGCCTGGGCGAAGCCCGGGACCAGCATCGCAAGCATCCCCCCACCCCGCGCGATCGCGGGGTGGGCCGTGCCGCGGTTACTTGCGCGTGCCATCAAGCCAGTTCGGGCCCTTGTTGGTCAGGAAGAACATATAGACCACCAGCGAGACGGCGATGATCGCCGTGACGTATACCGCGAACATGCCGACCTGGCCGGTCTTCAGCGCGCCCTGGTACAGCAGCGGCGCGGTACCACCGAACAGCGAGTTGGCCATCGCATACCCAAAGCCCACGCCCAGTGCGCGCACATGGGTCGGGAACAGTTCGGCTTTGACCACGGCGTTGATCGAGGTGTAGCCGGTCAGGATCACGAAGCCGATGCCCAGCACCAAGAAGGCCATGAACGGATCGTGCTGGTTGGGCAGTTCAGTGATCAGGTACCAGCTGTACAGCACGCCGCCGATGCCGAAGAACACCAGCAGGCTCTTGCGCCCGACCATGTCCGACAGCCAGCCGCCGATCGGCTGCAGCACCATCAGGAAGGTCAGCACGCCGAGGTTGATCATCGTGCCGGTCATGACGTCATCGCCCGCGAATGCGCTCTGGATCATCTTCGGCCCGTTGACCGAATAGGTATAGAACGCGACGGTGCCGCCGGCGGTGATCAGGAAGCACAGCAGCAGCGGACGCCACTGGTTGACGAACAGCTCACGCATCGAGCCGGAGGCCTTGGCGCGGCCATCGCGTGCGGCTTCGATGGAATCGGTCTGCAGCGATTCGTCCATGCTCCGGCGCAGCCAGAACACCACGATCGCCGCGATGCCGCCGATGCCGAACGCCACGCGCCAGCCCCAGGCGGAGATCTCCGGCTTGTCCCAGAAGGTCAGCATGCCCAGCAGGGTCAGCTGCGCCAGCACGTGGCCACCGACCAGCGTGACGTAGTGGAACGAGGACAGGAAGCCGCGCCGGCCGGGGATGGCGGCCTCGGACATGTACGTCGCGCTGGTGCCGTACTCGCCGCCGGTGGCGAAGCCCTGCAGCAGGCGCGCGAACAGCAGGATCACCGCCGCCCAGATGCCGATCTGCGAGGCGGTCGGGGTGATCGCGATCAGGAACGAACAGGCGGCCATCACCGTGACCGACACCGTCAGCGCCAGCCGGCGGCCGTAGCGGTCGGCGAAGCGGCCGAAGTACCACGCGCCGATCGGGCGCATCAGGAAGGTGGCGGCGAAGATCGCCCACACGTACATCGTGGAGTTCTTGTCGGCGGCCGAGAAGAACTGGGATTCGAAGTAGACCGCGAAGACCGAGTAGACGTAGACGTCATACCACTCGACCAGATTGCCGGCCGAGCCTTTGAGGGTATTGGAGATGGAACGCCGCAGGGCGGCCCGGTCGGAAGGTGCCGCGGTGGCGGGGACGGATGTACTCATACAGGGTAGGGGGTCCTGGCGGGGAAGCGTGGATTGCTCTTGTTACCTTACCGCACGTCAAAAACGGGTGCGTGTCAGGCAGCACGAGGCGGCCCGGTGAAATCAGCGTGCCAGCACAAGGGGTGCCGCGCCATCGGCAACGGCCTAGAATTCGTGTTCCCCCGCACTGTGGTGGCCCATGGCCGTCCTACCCGAATCCCCGTCGGCCGCTCCCCGCAGCGGCCTGGTCGTCCTGGCGCTGCTGCTGGTGTACGTGGTCTGGGGGTCCACCTATCTCGGGATCCGGCTGGCGCTGGAGGGCGGCGCGCTGCCGCTGACGATGGTTTCCGGCGGCCGGTTCATCATCGCCGGCTCGCTGATGTACGCCGTGCTGCGCTGGCGTGGCTCGCCTGCCCCGACCCGGCGCCAGTGGCGCAACCTGGCGATCATGGGCCTGACCATGCTGGTGCTGGGCAACGGCATGGTGGTGCTGGCCGAGCGCACGGTGTCCTCGGGCCTGGCCGCGACCGCCGTGGCCTCGGTGCCGCTGTGGATGGCCCTGTTCGGCGCGATGCGCGGGCAGAACGCCAGCCGTGGCGAGTGGCTGGGCATCGCGATCGGCTTCCTCGGCGTGGTCTGGCTCAACGCCGGCAGCAGCCTGACCGCCACGCCGCAGGGGTTGATCCTGCTGCTGATCGCCCCGATCGGCTGGGCCTTCGGCTCGATCTGGGCGCGCGGCCTGGATCTGCCCAGCCCGTTCATGACCGCCGCCGGGCAGATGCTCTGCGGTGGCGCGATGCTGATCGTGCTCGGCCTGCTCAGTGGCGAACGCCCGACCACCTGGCCCAGCATGAATGGGCTGCTGGCGGTGGCCTACCTGTGCATGTTCGGTTCGATCGTCGCCTTCACCGCCTACGTGTGGCTGCTGCACAACGTGCGCCCGGCGCTGGTGGCCAGCTACGCCTACGTCAATCCGGTGATCGCGGTGATCCTGGGCGTGATCATCGGCAACGAGCATTTCGGCGGCCGCGACTTCCTCGCGATGGCGGTGATCCTGGCCGGCGTGGTGGTGCTGACCCTGGCCCGGACGCGCGCGAAGTGAGCCTGCCCGCCCAACACAGCCTGCAGGAACAACGCCGCGGGTTCGCGATCACTGCCTTCACCTTCACCCTGTGGGGCCTGGTGCCGGTCTACTGGCACCTGCTCAAAGCGGTCCCGTCGCAGCAGATCATCGCGCACCGCATCATCTGGAGCACGGTGCTGGTGGTGGCCTGGCTGCTGCTGAGCAACGGAGTGGGCTGGTGGAAGGCCATCGCCGCGCAGCCGCGCGCGCTGCCGACGCTGGCACTGAGCAGCGTGGCGATCGCGTTCAACTGGGGCCTGTACATCTGGGCGATCAACGCCGGGCACGTGATCGAGACCAGCCTGGGGTACTTCATCAACCCGCTGGTCAGCGTGGTGCTCGGCGTGGTGGTGCTCAAAGAGCGCCTGCGCCGCCTGCAGTGGCTCGCGGTGGGCTGCGCGGCCCTCGGTGTGGCATGGCTGACCCTCGATGCGGGAACGCCGCCCTGGATCGCGCTGGGGCTGGCCTGTTCGTTCGGCCTGTACGGACTGCTGCGCAAGATGATCTCGGTGGACCCGGTGGCCGGCCTCGGCGTGGAGAGTCTGTATCTGTTCCTGCCGGCGATCGGGTTCGCGCTGTGGAGCGAGAACGGGCACGGGGGCGGTTTCTTCAGCGGCTGGGGCTGGCGCAATGATGCGCTGTTGATCTTCGGCGGTGCGGTGACGGCGTTGCCGTTGATCGGCTTCGCGTACGGGGTGAAGCGGATTCCGTTGTCGCTGGTCGGGATTCTGCAGTACATCGCGCCCAGTATCGGGTTGTTGTTGGGCGTGTTCTTTTTCCGCGAGCCGTTCGATACGGCCAAGGCGGTGGGCTTCGCGGCGATCTGGACCGGGCTGCTGCTGTTCATCGGCGACGGAGTGTGGCGGTCGCGGGTGGGTGGTGCGTTGAAGCGCTGAAGGCTGAAAGCCTGAAAGCCTGAGCCCTGGTTTGCCGGGGTGCGTGGCCAGGCGGGGTGTGGGTGGGTGCGCGGGACCCGCCGTGAACCCATCCATGGCGGCATATGGTCCCGCGCACCCACCCACACCCCGCCTCCGACAGTGGGCTGGTGGCCAAAGTCAAAGCGACAGGCGGCACGGCGCTGCGGCGCCATTGCTGCAGCGCCGAGCGTATTGATCCGGTGGAAGCAACGCCCGTCGAAGCGTAGCGAAGTCATAGCGCAGCCAAGACAGAGGGCGGCCAGGATAGAGCGCAGCCACGACAGAGCGTAGCCAAGCAGGTGGAGCGGAGTCTGTGAGGCAGAGCAAAGCAACGCTGAGCCCATCAAGCTGGGCGGATCAACGCTGAGCAGATGAAAGCCGCGCAGATCAAAGCCGGGCAGATCAAAAGCCGCAGCCGCGGTGCTGCTGTTCCATTGCGCACCAGCCCACTGTCAAAGGGTGGGCACGGGTGGGTTGGCGGGACCGTATGCCGCCATGGATGGCGGCATACGAGCTTACGTGGACGTACTTGCAGCGGGTCCCGCGAACCCACCCGTGCCCGCCCCAACCAGCGCGACCGCAGCCCTACGCGCTTTTGCGCTTTTGCGCTGTTGCTCTGCTGTTGCGTCTCAACTCACACCTCCTGCAGTCTCGCGAGATCAAAAAAAAGACGGCGCCCGAAGGCGCCGTCTTACTTCCACTCAGCGGCTTGGAGAGAGTAAGCCGCAGATCAGAAAAGGTGGATCAGGCGAACCCGATCAGAAACGCTGCTGATACTTCATGTACATATAGCGGCCGATATCGAACCCACCGTAGTACGTGAAGCTGCTGTTCGGCTGGCTGTACATGATCGGACCCTGATGGTCGAACACATTGTTCAGGCCCATCGAGACCGTGCCATTCCACGGCAGCACATAACGCACCTGGATATCGTGGAACGTGTTCGAGCCCACCTTGTTGATGCCCTGGCGGCCCGTGTACGCCGAACTGAAGCCCGGATTGCTGCACTCGGTCGTGTACGCACAGTTCTCCTTCATGCTGGAGTAGTAACGCGCCGTCCAGCCGAGGCCGAAGTTGCCGTACTGATAGTCCAGATTGAGGTTCGAACGCACGCGGAAGTTGCCCTCCCAGCCCGTGTACTGACGCACCGGGGTGGTGTCGACGTTGTCGTTCTTGCGCTCCAGGTAGTCCACGTACGTGGTGTTCCAGGAGACCGCGAACTTGCCGATCGCCAGCTCCGGCAGACGGTAACGGACCGACAGGTCATAGCCGGCCGTTTCCTGGTAGCCCGCGTTCAACAGCGTGCGGTCCAGACCGTTGACCTGACCGATGGTGCGGCCCGACTTGGCACGGGTGAAGCGGTCGCATGCGGCATCCACACCCAGCACGTAGCACTGGTTGAGCATATCCGTGGCCGACTCACCGACGATCACGTCGTTGATGCGGATCTTCCACCAGTCCAGGCTGAGGTCCAGGCCCGAGACGAACTCCGGGCTGTAGACCACGCCCACGGTCCAGGTCTTGGCGGTTTCCGGCTTCAGTGCGGCGTTGGAGCCCGAGCTGAAGTCCGTGCCACCCTGCTGGCCCGGTACCGTCGCGGCGGTGCCATCAGCGGCGAGCTGGCGGAAGTTGGCCGGGACCCCGTTGGCCAGGCAGCGCGCCAGGACCTGCGGGTTGTTGGCAGCCGCGCCGAAGCTGGTGTCGCACGGATCGGTGTACGAATCGCGCGTGCTGGTGGTGCCGCCGTACAGATCTTCCACGGTCGGTGCACGGAAGCCGGTGCCGTAGGTGGCGCGCACCAGCAGGCTGTCGATCGGCTTCCACTTCAGGCCGAACTTGGTGTTCGTGGTCGAGCCGAAGTTGTTGTAGTCCGAATAGCGACCGGCCATGTCCAGCGACAGTTCACGCGCGAAGGCCATGTCGGCCAGCAGCGGGACCTGCAGTTCCAGGTAGACCTCGTTGAGCGAGTAATCGCCCTGGGTCGGCTGGCCGGTGGTGCCGGCGATCTGGCCCTTCTGGACCATCAGGTCCGGCGAGTAGCTGGCTTCTTCACTGCGGTGCTCCACGCCCAGTGCACCCAGGATGTCACCGGCCGGCAGGCTGAACAGCGAGCCGGAGATGTTGGCGCTGGCCACCTTGGTGGTGCTCTGCATCTTGTCGGTGAAGCGGGTGAACAGGAAGTCCTGCACGTCCTGGTTGCTCAGCGAGCCCGGGCCGGTATAGCCCATCGGGGCCAGCGGGTTCCACGGGGTGCAGCCGGCAATCACGTTGCCGACGCTACCGCAATGGGCGACGTTGTTGGCATCCAGGAACGACGGGCCGACCGACTGGTTCACGTTCGGCTGGTACATGCTGCCCGTGCCGATGCGCTCGCCTTCATTGCGGTTGTACATGTAGCTGACGTTCCAGTCCCAGTACCGCGAACCGGTCTCGAAGCTGCCTTCCAGGCCCAGGCTGGCGCGCTTGGTGGTCAGGTTGTTTTCGGTGCCGCGCGGCAGCTCTTCGGTGCGATGCGCGAAGGCAACGTCACGACCGAACGGGTTGAACGCGCTGTCCTTGGACAGCAGCGCACGCGAACCGGTGCTCTGGTACGGGTAGCCGGCCAGCTGCTTGCTGGACTCGCGCTCGCTGTACAGTGCATCGGCGACCAGGCGCAGGTCATCGGTGATCGAGAAGCCACCGTTGGCGAACACCGACTTGCGCTGCAGCCCGGTGACCAGGCTCATGTTGGTCTTGGTGTTGGCGTCGTTGGCCTTGTCCGCCGGCTTGAAATTGCCCAGCTGGGTCGGATCGCCGCCCGGGCCCACGCTGAGGTTCTTGCCATCCACGGTCGCGTAGCCCCACGGGGTGACGCCGCTCAGGCCGTCGCCGGTGTGGCGCGGGCCGTTCGGGTATGCGGTGAACGCACGCGCGCCGCCCAGGACCGGATCTTCGTCGGTGTACTCGCCACCCACGGTGACCCAGCCACGGTCGAAGGTCTTGCCGAAGGTCGCGCTGTAGGCGGTCTTCTGGCCGTCGCCTTCGCTGTACTGGCCGACGTAGGCGCTGACTTCGGCACCGTCGAAGTTCTTGCGGGTGATGATGTTGACCACGCCGGCAATGGCGTCCGAGCCGTACAGGGCCGAGGCACCGTCGGTCAGCACTTCCACGCGCTCCACGATCGAGGACGGGATCGAGGCCAGATCGGAGTAACCGCCGGCGCTGACGCCCATGCGGCGGCCGTCGATCAGCACCAGGCTGCGTTCCGGGCCCAGGTTGCGCAGGCTCACGTACATGCCGCCGAAGTCGCGACCCGATTCCAGCGAGGAGGCACGGCTCATGCTCGGCGAACCGGCGGCGGTGACGTCCTGCAGGATGTCGGCGACGTTGACGTAGCCCTTCTTCTCGATCTCGGCGCGATTCAGCGCGACGACCGGCTGGGCCGATTCGACACTGGCCTGGCGGATGCGCGAGCCGGTGATCTCGATGCGATCCAGGTTGGTGGTGCCGTCATCGGCACTCTGTGCGAAGGCGGGGACACTGCAGCTGGCGACAAGCGCGATGGCGATCGCGTTGCGCAGCGGATTGGTCTTCAAATACATCCGTGCGTTTCTCTTTCTCGGTAAAAACATTCGCCCGTTGGGGCGGCGTGGGGAACAACACACCACGACGTGGGGGGCGGGAGTCTAATGACTTTTCAAATTTTTTACTTTCATTTGAAAGCGTAAAAACCGCTGTAAATGAACGATTGCTGACAAAACCACGCATTCAGACGAAACCTTTTTCACATCGTCGTGCAGCGCGAAGACAACAGCACCCTCGCGGTGGGCCGAGGCAGCAATAGCGGCGACGTGCGAGGCAACTTGAGTGCGTGCGGCGTGTCGTCGCAGCGCGCGTACAGCTGCGCGATCGACAGCTAAACGTGCAGTGAACACGCACGCACAAAAAAAGAACCGCACTCTTGCAAGTGCGGTTCCAGGCTTGGTATTTCGCGTGCGCGATCACGCGCACGCGCGTTGTTCAAACGTATCGCTCAGGTCTCGCGCAATGCCGTGGTGATCGGCAGCCGCGCCGCGCGCAGTGCCGGGAACAGGCCGCCGACCAGGCCGATGCCGAGTGCCCACTTCAGGCCCGTCCACAGCAGCTGCGGGGAAACCTGGAACTGGAACACCACCTGGCTGAAGTTGTTGCCCAGCGTGGAGACGGTGTAGTTGTTGAACACCAGCCACGCCACCAGCCCACCGAGCAGGCCGCCGAGCAGGGCCAGCAGCATCGTCTCCAGCATCACCGCGGTCACCACCGGCACGCCGCGGAATCCAATCGCGCGCATGGTGGCGATCTCTCTCGCGCGCGTGGCCACGGCCGCGTACATCGTGTTGAGCGCACCGAACACCGCGCCGATCGCCATGATCGCGCCGATCACCGTGCCCAGAATGCTGATCAGCTTGCTCAGGCCGCCGGACTGCTTGCGGTAGTAGTCACGGGTAGTCTCCACATCCAGCTTCAGGCGCGGGTCCGCCTCCATGGCGTCCTTGAACTGCTTGAAGCCCGCCGCCCCCTCGGTGCGCACGTTGACCGACTGATACGCACTGCGGTTGTAGGTGGTGGACAGCGTCTGCGTGTCCGACCACAGCTCCGACTCGTGCACATCGTTGGAGGCGAACACGCCCACCACGGTCCATTCCTGCTTGCCCAGCTGCAGGGTCTTGCCGATCTCCAGGCCCTCGAACTGTGCCTGCGCGCCCTTGCCGACCACGATTTCGCGCAGGCCGGGCTTGAACCTGCGGCCCGCGATGATGCGCACGTTGTCGCGTACCGCCCACGCCTGCTCGCCGACGCCACGGAACTGCACGTTGGTATCGCTGTGGTCGCTGCGCGAGAGCAGGCTGATCACCTGCGACAGCTCGGCGGAGATCAGCGGCTTGCCGTCGCTGCCACGGGCCACGCCGGGCAGGTTCTCGATCAACGGGACCTGGTCGCGCATGATCACCGAGTTGGTTTCCGCCTGCGAGCCGCCGCGCAGCACGATCGCCACGTCATCGCTGCCGCTGCGCTCCAGGGTGGCCTTGAAGCCATCGCCCATCGCCAGCATCGCCACCAGCACGCCGACCACGCCGGCGATGCCGACCACGATCACCGAGGAGGCACCCCAGCGCTGCGGCAGGCTGGCAATGCCGATCCGTGCGGCTGCCAGCGACAAGCGGCCACTGCGGGTAAGCACCAGCCACGCGGCCAGCAGCACGGCGATCGCCAGCACCATCCACCACGGCAGCACGATCCACACCACCAGGGCGACCAGCAACGCCACCACGGTCACTACGTTCCACATCCAGTGCGTTTTCATGGTGGTCTCCTCAGCGCCCGGCCAATGCATCGACGATCTTCAACCGCTGCGCCCGCAATGCCGGCAGCAGGCCCACCACGATTCCGATCACCGCCATCAGGCACAGCGCCACCCCCCACGTCTGCGGTGGCACGCCGGGCAGGCTGATCATGCCCTGGCTGCTGGCGCTGATCACGGGCATCACGATCGAGGCCAGACCCATGCCGATCAGCCCGCCGAGCACGATCAGCAGCACCGACTCGACCATCACCAGGACCAGCACGGTGCCATCCTTGAAGCCCAGCGTCTTGAGGATCGCCAGCTCCGGGATGCGCTCGCGCACGGCCTGGGCCATGGTGTTGCCAGTCAGCAGCACCAGGGTGAAGAACACCGCGGCCATGATGCCGGTGACGATCAGGCCGATATCGGCGAACTGTTTCGCGAAGGCCTGCGAGAACGAGGCCTCGGTCTGCGACTTGGTCTCATGATCGGAGTTCAGCGACAGCGCATCGATCGCCTGCGCCACGCGTGAGGCATGGGCAGGGTTCTCCAGTTGCACGGTATAGAAACTGACCTGGTTCTTGATGTAGTCGTTGGATTCATCGAAGTAGCTCCAGTGCAGCATCATCTGGTTCTCCGCACCGGCGTTGTTGCGGTCCCTGGCCCGGAAGATGCCGGTCAATTCCAGCGGCCAGTCGTTGCTGCCCTTGCGCGGGAAGATCGTGGCCTGCATCGGAATGGTGTCGCCCAGCTTCCAGCCGAAGCGCTTGGCCAGGGCTTCACCGACCAGTGCACCGGTCCGGGTGTTCTTGAATGCCTCGGCCTGCTCGGGCGGCAGCTCGAACTCCGGGTACAGGTCCATGTAGTTGTCCGAGACCGAGAAACTCGGGAAGAAGTTCTTCTGGTCCTGGTAGATGCCGCCGAACCACATGGCGTAGTTGACCTTGCGCACGCCCGGGGTGGCTTCGATATCGCGCAGCAGCCGCAGGGGCAGGCTCTGGGTGATCGAGAGCTTGGAGGAGACCACCAGCCGCTTGGCGCCTTCGATGGTGTCACCGCCGGAGTTGAACGCCACCCGGACCGAATCGAGCATGCCGAACAGCAGGAAGGCCGCCACCACCGACAACAACGTCAGCAGGGTGCGGGTCTTGCTGCGGAACAGCTGTGCCCAGACCAGCGAGAAGTATTTCATCGCCACCTCCTCCGTCAGTGGGCCGCTGGCGCATCGGCCAGTTCGCCCTTGTCCAGGTGCACCGTGTGCGTGGCGTACTCGGCGGCCTTGGGATCATGGGTGACCATGATGATGGTCTTGCCGTGTTCGCGGTTGAGCTGCTGCAGCAGCCCCAGGATTTCCTCGGCGGACTGGCGGTCCAGGTCGCCGGTGGGCTCATCGCAGATCAGGAAGGTCGGGTCGGAAACGATCGCGCGGGCGATCGCCACGCGCTGCTGCTGGCCACCGGACAGTTCGTTGGGGCGGTGGCTGCGGCGGTCGGCAAGGCCGACCAGGGTCAGCGCGATTTCGGCATTGCGCTTGCGCTGCGCTGGGCCCAGGTGCGTGAGCAGCAGCGGCAGCTCCACATTCTTCTGGGCGGTCAGCATCGGCATCAGGTTGTAGAACTGGAACACGAAGCCGACGTGGTGGCTGCGCCAGGTCGAGAGCTGGCCGCCGCTCATGCGGTCGATGCGCTCGCCTTCGATCTCGATCTCGCCGGCGGTGGGCGTATCCAACCCACCGATCAGATTCAGCAGGGTCGTCTTGCCCGAGCCGGAGGGGCCCATCAACGCGACGAAATCGCCCGCCTGGATGTCCAGGTCGATGCCGTGCAGCACCTGCACTTTCTCGGGGCCGCGCTGGTAGGTCTTGGTGATGTTGCGGAGCGAAACCAGGGTGGACATGGGTGGTTCTCCGTGGATCGGGAAGAAAGTGCGTACGGCGCGCCCGGGCGAGGGCCGCCGGGTTCCGCGGTGACGGACAGCCGCCACCGTGCGCGCCGTGACGGCACGAGGGAATCGCACTTGCCGCGAGCGTGAGAGCGGCTCGCGTGACGCAGCTGCTGGCCCGTCAGGGGGTTTCGGTGACCTTGCTGCCGTCATGGAGCTCGGCCGGTGGGGTGGTTACCACGACCTCGCCGGCGCTCAGGCCTTGGGTGACCTGACGGTCGTTGTTGAGCGTGGTGCCCACGGTGATCGCGCGCTGTTCCACCCGCGCGTCGTCCTTGACCACGAAGGCGACGGTCTTCTGCTCGCGCTCCACGATCGCCGAAGCCGGCACGCGCACGCCCTGCGGTTTGGCGGCTTCGGCGGGCTGGGCGCTTTCCAGGAAGCTGACCCGCACGCCCATCTCGGGAACGATGCGCGGGTCCTTTGTCTTCAGCGCCACGCGCACTTTCACGGTGGCCTTGCCGCGGTCGGCGGTGGGGATGATCGCGATCACTTCGGCCGGAATCTTCCAGTCCGGGTAGGCATTGAGGGTGGCTTCGACCGGCATCTTCGGCTGCACGCGGCCGATGAAGGATTCGCCGACCTCGACTTCGATCTCAAGCGACTCCATGTCCACGATGGTGCCGATGCCGGTCCGGGTGAACCCGCCACCGGCCGACAGTGGCGAGACGATCTCGCCCGGCTGCGCGGCCTTGGCGGTGACCACGCCGGAGAACGGCGCGCGCACGATGTTGTTGTCCACGCCGAGGTCGGCGATCGCCAGCGAGTCACTGGCCACGGTGGTATTGCGCTGGGCGGTTCTGAGCTGGGCGCGCAGGTTGTCGCGCTGGGCGATGGCCAGGTCGTACTGCGAGCGCGAGACCAGCTGCTGGCCGACCAGTGCCTGCAGGCGGCCGGCTTCGGCACCGGCCTGGGCCACCTGGGCCTGGAGACCGGCGAGCTGGCTGCGCGCCGCCTCCAGCTGCGAGGCCGAGAGGCTGCGCTGGGCGTTGGCATCGATCGGGTCGAGCGTGGCCATCACCTGGCCCTCTTCCACGCGCATGCCTTCTTCGATCATCACCTCACGCACCTTGCCGGTGATCTTGGCCGAGACCGTGGCCATGCGCCGGGCGACCACATAGCCGCTGGCGTCGAGCACCGAGCTGCTGGCACCGCCCTGCTGGATCGCCACCACGGGCGCGGTGGTCACGGCGATCGGGCGCTCGCGACCGAGCACGAACCAGGCCAGGCCGGCCAACACAATGAGAAGGACGATCGCCAGCACGATCCAGCGGCCGCGTCGCGAGGGCGACGGGGGCGGGGAACCGGCCTTGCGGTCGATGCGGAGTTCCTTGAGCAGTTCAGCGGATGCGTTCATCGTGAGTCTGGACGGGGAATCGGGCCGAGTGTGACCGCATCGGCGGCCGGGGGGCAAACCGGCACGGTGGCCGGGGTGGTGCACAGCATGCCCGGCGGCCTGCGGCGGCGGCAGTGACAGCTGTCACCCGCATGGGCTGACGACGGCCACTGGGGTGGCCGCGGCCGGCAGCAGAAGCTGTGGGTGTCCTCTCCGGGAGTCCGCCATGACTGAATCCACTGCCTCGCCACTGGCCTGTCTGCACGACGTCCAGGTCCACTACGGTGACGTCGCCGCCCTGCAGGGCGTGAGTTTCTCGCTGCACCGCGGTGAAGTGCTGGCCCTGCTCGGCCGCAACGGCGCCGGCAAGAGCACGGCCATTTCGCTGCTGCTGGGCCTGCGCCGCGCGGATGCGGGTCGGGTGGAGCTGCTCGGCGGCGACCCGCAGGATCGGGACCGTCGCGGCGGCATCGGGGTGATGCTGCAGGCCACCGCGTTGCCACCGGTGCTGCAGGTCCGGGAACTGATTGATCTGGCGCGCACCTGTTACGTCGATCCGCGCTCACTGGCGGACTGCCTTGCACTGGCCGGGCTGACCGATCTTGCCCGGCGTCGCTACGGAACGCTGTCCGGCGGCCAGCAGCGCCGGGTGCAGTTCGCCATCGCGGTCTGCGGGCGGCCGCAGCTGCTGTTCCTCGATGAGCCGACCACCGGCCTGGACATCCAGGCGCGGCAGCAGCTCTGGCAGGCGATCCGGCAGCTGGCGGCCGAGGGCTGCGGTGTGCTGCTGACCACGCATTATCTGGAAGAAGCCGAGGCGCTGGCCCAGCGCGTGGTGGTGATCGAACAGGGCCGGGTGCTGGCCGATGGTCCGCTGGCGCAGTTCCGCCAGCAGCTCGCGCCGCGTCGCATCCGCTGCCGCAGCGCACTGGACGTGGAGACGCTGAAGACCTGGCCGGGCGTGCGCGAGGCGGTCCGCGATGGCCTGCACCTGCAGCTGCTGGCCGAACCGGCCGAGCCGGTGGTCGCGCGGCTGCTCGCCGAAGATCCGCAACTGCAGGAACTGGACGTGCATGGCGGCGGGCTGGCCGACGCCTTCGTTGAACTGACCCGGGAGGCCGCATGAACACCGTGACTGAAACCGTATCCGCCACGTCCGCCCGCGTGCCCGCGTGGCCGATCTACCGCGCCGAGATCGTGTGCGAACTGCGGCGTGCCTGGCGCTACCCGGGCTTCGTGCTGCCGTCGCTGCTGTTCCCGGTGTTGTTCTATTCTTTGTTCGGTGTGCTGCTCGGTCGCGGCCAGGCCTCGATCTATCTGCTGGCCACCTACTGCGTGTTCGGTGCAATGGCGCCGGCGCTGTTCGGCTTCGGCGTGCAGTTGGCGCTGGACCGCGAGGGCGGCCTGCTCACACTCAAGCGTGCACTGCCGATGCCACCGATGGCACCCCTGCTCGCACGCCTGCTGATGGCCGTCCTGTTCGCGGTGCTGGTGGCGGTGCTGCTCATGGCGGTGGCGATGGGCGCCGGCGTGTCTGTCACCCCTTGGGCCGCGCTTCATCTGCTGGCGGTGGCGGCGTTCGCGGCGCTGCCGCTGGGCGCGATCGGCCTGTTGATCGGCAGCCATGTCAGCGCCAACGCGGCGCCGGCGGTGGTCAACCTGGTCTATCTGCCGCTGGCGTTGTTGTCCGGGCTGTGGCTGCCGCTGTCGATGCTGCCACCGCTGTTCAGCGCCATGGCGCCGCTGTGGCCGACCTGGCATCTGGCCCAGCTGGCATTGCCGGCGGTCGGTCAGCCGGCGCAGGGCAGTGCCTGGGTCCACGTGGCCGTACTGCTTTGCATTACCGTCGTGGCGCTTGGGCTGGCACGGCGCCGCCTGCGGCGGATCGGCTGAAGTGGCATGATCGCGCCTGTTCGTTCTGCCTTGGAATCGTCCGTGTCCTTCAGTCGGCTCGCCTCCCTGCTGCGCCCCGCGCCGGATTCGGCCGTGGCCGAGAACCTGCGGCGCGGCAGATCGCCGTGGGTCGATGCGATCCACCTGCTGTGGACGCTGTGGGTGTTCCTGACGCCGCTGTTCGGCGGTGGCTACACGTGGCGATGGGCGGCGCTGACCCTGCTGACCTACCCGGTGTTCCTGGTCCTGTACGCCGGTGTGCTGCTCGCACCGCGTTGCCACGCGCCGCGCTATGCGCTGTCGATGGTGGTGCTGGGGCTGGTGCCGCTGGCGTGGTACCCCTCGGCGGTGAGCTACTTCATTTTCGGCTGTGTCACCCTGCGCGTCTCGCGCCGCAGTGGCTATGGGCGCTATCTGCTGCAGCTGGTGGGCTTGAACGCGTTGTTCGTGGTGGTGGGTTTGTTGGCCCACTATCCGTGGCAGGCGCTGATCTGGATCCCGAGCATGGCGATGATCATCAGCCTGGTGGTCAATTTCGAAACCGCGAGCCATGAACAGGATGCAGCGCTGCAGCTGTCCCAGGACGAAGTGCGTCGGCTGGCGGCAACGGCCGAACGTGAGCGCATTGGCCGCGATCTGCACGATCTGCTGGGGCATACGCTGTCCTTGATCACCTTGAAGCTTGAGCTCTCGCGCAAGCTGGCCGACCGCGATCCAGCCGGCTCGCGCCGCGAAGTGGACGAGGCTGAAACGATCGCGCGGCAGGCGCTGGCCGAAGTGCGCAGTGCAGTCACCGGTATCCGCGCCAGCGATCTGGCGGCCGAACTCGCCTCGGCGCGGTTGCTGCTGGAGTACCAGCATGTGCATCTGCACTACGCGCCACCGCCGCCGATGCCGGTCGATACGGAGCGGGCGCTGTCGCTGGTGCTGCGCGAGGCGGTGACCAATGTCGCCCGTCATGCACAGGCGCGGCAGGCGTGGATCACCTTCGAGCAGGACGGGCGCAGTCTGTTGATGCAGATCCGTGATGACGGGCGCGGCGGCGCCCACGTCGATGGCAACGGCCTGACCGGGATGCGCGAACGCGTCGCTGCACTGCGTGGCACCCTGGCGGTGCAGTCCGCAAAAGGGGAGGGCACCTGCGTGACGGTGCGGGTCACCTTGCCGGCCGCGACCACCGCCGTGGTGGCGCCGGTGGAGGTGCCGACAGCGCCGTCGCTGCCTGCCGGGGGTGCATCATGATCCGCATCGTGCTCGCCGAAGACCAGGCGATGGTGCGTGGCGCCTTGTCCGCGCTGCTCGGGTTGGAGCCGGATATCGAGGTGCTGGGCAGCGCCGCCGATGGGGAAGCCGCGTGGCGGATGCTGCAGCAGCTGCACCCGGACATCCTGGTCACCGATATCGAAATGCCCGGTCTGTCCGGGCTGGAACTGGCGCAGCGGATCGCCCGCCAGGGCCTGCCGATCAAGGTCGTGATCGTCACCACCTTCGCGCGCTCCGGCTTCCTGCGCCGCGCGCTGGATGCCGGCGTCTGCGGCTATCTGCTCAAGGATGCCCCGGCCGAACGCCTGGCCGATGCACTGCGCCAGGTGCAGCACGGCGGCCGCGCGATCGATCCGCAGCTGGCGCTGGATGCCTGGTCGCAGGCCGATCCGCTCAACGACCGCGAGCGCCAGGTGCTGCGGCTTTCCGGCGACGGACGCTCGGCCAGCGAGATCGCCACCCAGCTCGGGCTCTCGCACGGCACGGTGCGCAACTACCTGTCCGAATGCATCGGCAAACTGGGTGTGGCCAACCGCATCGAGGCGTATCGGCTGGCGCGGCAGAAAGGCTGGCTGTAGTGCCGGCCGCTGGCCGGCTCTGCACCCTCTCTGTCGAGAATAACGGGAGCCGGCCAGCGGCCGGCACTACCGGGGTGCCAGCGATGCATGCGATCCGATACCACCGACCAACGGTCGGTGGCTACCGGGGATCGGTGTCGGTGGGGGAGGTGCGGCCCGGCCCCTTCGCCATCGCCTGGAACACGCCATCGCGGCGCACCCACAGGTGGAACAGCGCGGCTGACAGATGCATCACCACCGTGGCGAACAGCACATAGGCGAGCAGGCTGTGCGCATTGCGCAGCGCCGCGTACAGCGCCGGGTTGTGCGGCAGGATCGCGGGCAGGTGCACGCCGCCGCCCATCACGATCGGGTAGCCGCCGGCAGAGAGCATGCCCCAGCCGACCAGCGGCATGGCCAGCATCAGCCCGTACAGCACCCAGTGCGAGGCATGCGCCGCCGCGGCCTGCCAGGCGGGCAGGTCGGCCGGCAGCGGCGGCGGGCGATGCCGCAGGCGGTTGTACAGGCGCACCAGCACCAGCAGCAGGATGGCGATGCCGAGTGGCCGATGCAGGTCGATCAGCATCGGCCGCCAGTGCAGTGACGCGACCATGGTCACGCCGACGAACAGCATGGTCAGGATCATCGCCGCCATCAGCCAGTGCAGGATGCGCGCGAGGAGATTGAAATGGCCGGCATCACGGTTCATCGCGCACCTTCCTTGCCCGTGGCGGCGGGCGCTTTGCCGCTGGCGATTTCGCGCTCGCGGCGATTGAACGATTGCGAATACACCGCCGAGCGTGCGGCCAGGATCGGATCATCCGTGCCGGCCACGCCGCTGGGCAGGATCAGCGGATCGTAGTTGAGGTCGCGGCAGGCACCGGTGGCCTGCGGCTGCATGCTGCTCAGGGTCAGCGTGCCGGCCTTCACCTGGCGGCGGTCTTCCGGCCACACCTGCGAGGGGTCATTGATCGGGTCGCCGTCGTTGGCGATCGTCACCCACATGTCCCAGCGCACCGGGCCCTGTGCCAGCCGCTGCGCGAACTCCTCACTGAGGAAATCATCGTCGGACTGCGCGCGCTGTTCCGGCGTCATGTCCTCGAAGGGCGCCTGTGGGCGCATGCTCCAGCGCACGAAGTGGTGGCTGCCATCGGCGGCGGTGAAACGAAAACTGTTGACGCCGTTGTAGGGGGTGTTGGCCCAGCTGTTCGACCACGGGGCGGTCTTGGCCCACTGCTGGAAGGCACGCGCGGAGGGGTACTTCTCCAGCACGGCGGCCATCTTTGCCGGGTCCGGTTTACCGGTGGCCGGGTCCGGCGTGCCGGCGCGGGTCTGTTCCAGGAAGGCCTCGGCGGTGGGCACCGCGAAGAACGGGAAGCTGTTCATCGCCATGCGCCATTCCTGCCCATCGTCGCTGACCAGCTGCAGCGCCATGCTGCGCACGCGGGCCTTGTTGTCGGCGCCATGCGGGTCGCCGCCGCCGATCGACAGGCGGCCCAACACCGGTACCTGGCGCTGCCGGAACACGCGGGCCGAACTCAGCGCCGCGCCTTCCGGCGTGCCCTGGAACACACCGCTGACGCAGACCCCCTTGGTATGCGCGCGGCGGAAGCCGGGCTGCGGGGGGCCGGTCGCCTCGATGGCATCGGTGAAGGTCTGCGCGGTGACGCGGTCGCGGCCGATCCAGCCGGCCAGCCAGGCGAAGGCCAGCACCAGGCCACCCGAGATCAGGGCGATCAGCGCGATCCACAGCAGCGGTGATTGAGGGCGTGGAGCGCCCGGTTCGCGACCAGCGCGGGTATAGCCGAAGAGCGACATGTCCGGATTCCTGCCTTCACGATGTGTGTGGGTGGGCGACAGGAGCATGGTGTCAGAACCCGGCGCAGGCCGATATTCACATTTTCGCCAACTCTGCAGAAACGACGATCCCCGCCGGAGCGGGGATCGTGGGAACAGCGCGTACCGGGTACTAGCCGGTGCAGCCTCAGGCGTACCGCGTCTTCAGCATCGCCCACGCCGAACGCAGCGCCAGCGCTTCGCCACCGGCCGGACGGCCCGGGCGTTCGCCGTCGTTCCAGGCGTAGACATCCAGATGCGCCCAGGTCTGGCCTTCGGCGATGAATCGCTCCAGGTACAGCGCGGCGGTGACCGAGCCGGCCATGCGCGAACCGGCGTTGGCCAGATCCGCGATGTTGCTGTGCAGGTAGCGCAGGTACGGGCGCCACAGCGGCATGCGCCAGACCGGATCGCGCACCGATTCACCGGCCTGCAGCCACTGCTGGGCCAGGGTGTCGTCGTTGCTGAACAGTGCCGGCAGGTCCGGGCCCAGCGCGATGCGGGCCGCGCCGGTCAGGGTGGCGAAATCGAGCACGATCTCCGGCTGCTGCTCGCTGGCGTAGGTCAGCGCATCGGCGAGGATCACGCGCCCTTCTGCATCGGTGTTGTCGATCTCGATGCTCAGGCCCTTGCGGGTGGCGATCACTTCGCCCGGGCGGAACGCATCCGGACCGATCGCGTTTTCCACCGCCGGGATCAGCAGGGTCAGCTGCACCGGCAACTGCTGGGCCATGATCAGGCCGGCCAGGCCCAGTGCGTGCGCGGCGCCGCCCATGTCCTTTTTCATGTTGCGCATGCCGTCACCCGGCTTGATGTCCAGCCCGCCGGTGTCAAAGCACACGCCCTTGCCGACCAGCGCCACGTGCGGCTGGCCTGCGTTGCCCCAGCGCAGCACGATCAGGCGGGGCGCGCGATGCGAGGCGCGGCCCACGGCGTGGATGGACGGGAAGTTCTGCTCCAGCAGCGCATCGCCGGTGATCACGTCGATCTGCGCACCATGCGCGGTGGCCAGTTCGCGCGCGGCATCTTCCAGCTGCTGCGGACCCATGTCCTCGGTCGGGGTGTTGACCCAGTCGCGCACGCGCAGGCTGGCGATGATCACATCGCGCACTTCGGCCGAAGGCGTGGCAGCCAGCTGGGCCGGCGCGCGGTTGGGCGTTCGGTAGCGCGCGAAGCGGTAGCTGCCCAGGCCCCAGCCGATCTGCAGCAGGGTCTCGATCTCCGGCGCCAGTGCATCCGCCAGTGTCCAGACGGTGCCTTCCGGCAGCGCGAACGGCGCGTGCGCGTAGCTGTAGACATCCCCCGGGTCGCCAACACCGACGATCGCGCCGGCCAGGCCGTGCTCGCCCGGCAGCAGCACCACGCTGCCACCGCTGCCGTTGAAGCGCTGCGCGTCCAGCCACGCGCCGAGCGCGTCGGATTGCTGCGCACGCCAGCCGGCGTACTGCTCGCGGGTCATCACATGCAGCGGCAGCGCATGCGAGGTGTCGGACGTGAAACCGTTGATCTGGGACATGGGACTCGAGTGCTCCTTGGGCGGCGGCTTACGCGTGCTGGGCGGATGCGTTCGCATCCAGCCAGTCGGCCAGCCCGGTCAGGGTGTCGAACTGCAGATCGGGCTGCAGTGAAGGGTGGGTCCAGGGGTGTTCTTCGCGGTTGATCCAGCAGCCGCGCAGGCCGGCCTGCATCGCACCGACCACGTCCATCTCGGCGTGGTCGCCGACGTGCAGCACGTGGGCAGGGGCCACCGCGAGGCGCTCGCAGGCCGCATGGAAGATGCTCGCTGCGGGCTTGGCCGCGCCGTGCTCGCGCGAGCCGAGCTGGAAGGTGAAATGGTGGGACACGCCGATGCGCTGCAGGTCGGCATTGCCGTTGCTGAGGGCGGCGACCGGCACGCGTGCGGCGATCCGGGCCAGCGCGTCCATCGCATCCGGATAGAACTCGACCTGGTTGCGCGCGGCGTAGAACGCCTCGTAGGCCGGTTCCAGCAGGGCCGGATCGGCGCCGCTTTTCTCCAGCGCCTCGCTCAGCGTCAACCGGCGCAGCGCGCTGAGGTCGTAGTGCAGGTGCGGGTTGTCATGGAAGGAGCGCTCGCGCAGTTCGCGCATCGCCGCCACCGGGTACATCGCGGCGGTGGCGGGGCTGTGCTGGAGCATCCACTCGTACAACACCTGGTCGATGCGGGCGCCGATGGGGGCGAACGGCCACAAGGTGTCGTCGAGGTCTAGGGTGATGGCTTGGACGGGGAAATTCACCCCGCCATTCTACGCCTGCGCGCGCGGGCTTTCATGGCGCGCGCAGGCGCCGAGGTGAGGTGCTTCAGCGCAGGTCGTAGGAGCAGGCGATGGAGGCCTGGCCCTCGTCCTGCCGCACGCTCAGGTCGTGGCGGCCCACTTCCAGGGTGTAGTCGCCGGCTTCGTTGCGCGGAATCTTCGCCAGCGCTGCGATCTGTTCGATACCGGCTGTGCTGAAGTAGGCGGTATAGCTGTCGATGCTGTCCTCGCCGTTGGCACCGTCGTACAGGTGCAGGCGGTTCACTGGCTGGCCCAGCACGAGCAGCGGCGTGGTCAGCGCATACTCGCCATCGGACAGTTCGCCGTAAGCCTGCAGCTCGGTCGGCTTGAGCACCTTCGCCAGCGCGGCGAACTGCGCAGGCGTCAGGTGACGCTTGCAGGTGACCGCCTCGACCAGCTGGCGGCTGGCCACCTCGGCGCTGGGTGGGGGAGCGGCCAACGTCGGGGCAGCGAGGGTGACAAGGCCGGCGAGGGCCAGGCAACGGGTAGCGAGGGAAGACATCAGGGCCGGGATCCATCCGAAAAGGTGCCGGTATTCTGGCACCACCGGGGATCGCGCGGCCAGCCGTACCCTTGGCCTTGACGGCTTATTCCAGCAGCTTGGCCCAGCCCTGGGTGCCATCCAGCCGCGCCAGCACCAGCTTGATGCAGACCAGCAACGGCACCGCCAGCAGCAGGCCGACCATGCCCCACAGCCAGCCGAACACCATCAGCGCCAGGATCAGGATCAGCGGCGAGATCGCCATCTGCCGGCCCAGTACGATCGGGGTCACCACCTGGCCTTCGATGGTGTGCAGCGCGAGGTAGCAGGCCGCGGGCAGCAGTGCTTTGAAGGGATCGCTGAACTCCACGAACCCCATCAGCAGCATCAGGGCCACGCCGATCAGCGGGCCGACGTAGGGCGCGAAGTTCAGCAGGGCCGCCACGGTGCCCCATAGCAGCGCCTCCTGCAGCGAGATGCCGAGCAGCAGCAGGATGCCGGAGAACACCAGGCCGACCAGCGTGTTGATCACGGTGATGGTGAGGACGTATCGGGAAACCTCGCGCTCGATCGAGCGCAGGATGTCCGTGGTGAAACGTTGCTGCTGGCGGCTGGGGAACAGCGCGATGGCGTGCTTCTGCAGGTTCTGCCCGTAGATCATGAAGAACAGGGTCAACAGCACCACCGCCAGCACCGAGGCGGCCAGGCGTGGCGCGCGGGTCAGCACCTTGTAGGGATCATCGAGCTGGGTGCGCACGATCTGCACGCGGCGGCTGCCTTCGCCACCGGCGACGCGCGCGAAGTTCTCGGCGGCCTGGTTGGCCTGCTGCACCGGCTTGGTCAGGTTCTGCACCTGGCGGGCGACCTTGCGCAGCTGCTGCGGTGCTTCCTGGGCCCATTCCATCGCCGGGCCGACCAGCTGCACGCCGAGCGCGGCGGCACCACTCAGGCCGACGCCGAGCACCAGCACCGCGCCGAGAAACCGGGGAATCCAGATCTTCTGCAGCATCCGCAGGATCGGGTTGCCGACCAGTGCGAAGAACATGGCCAGCAGGATCGGCAGCACCACGTCCTGTGCCGCCCACAGGGTAAAGGCCACCGCCAGGGTGGCCAGGATCACCAGCGACATCGGCGCGCGCGGGCGCGGCGCAGGCGGTGCGACGACGGCTTCGGCAGAAGGGGGAACCGGGACGCTCATTCGGATCGCACACGGGAAAGGAGCGCCATTATTGGGCAAGCCGGGTGCGCATGGCGTGTGGGGTACGTGCAGACGAAGAAAGGCCCCGCGGCGGGTGCCGCAGGGCCTTCGGATGTTGCTGCCGACCGCACTGCGATCAGCGTTCGGACAGGTCCGTGGCCGCTTCGGCCGGTTGCGGCTGATGGGGCGAGGCCGGTTCGGCACGCCGTTCCGGGTTGAGCCGTGGCGTTGCCGGGGCCGCAGGCCTCGGAGCCGGAGCCGCCTGACGCGGCGCCTCATCGGTGGCCTCATCCACCTTGTCAGCAGCCTGCTCGGCGGTATCGGCCGCTTCGCTGGCCTGCATCGAGGCGAACGCGGCCTGGGTACTGGCCACCAGATTGGAGACCGAGCCGATCATCTGCAGCCACCGCGCGCCCTGCACCTTCGCGCCCAGGCCGGTGGGCTCCAGCTTGCCGGCCAGGAAACCGCCGGCCAGACCCACGGTGATGATGCGCAGCGGCGTCCATCCGGTCCGCCAGACGGTGCTGAGGGTGGACCAGCTGCTGCGGGTCTTCTCGACCCGCACCGCCACCACCAGCTCGGCGCGCTGGACGCGTTGCCGCAAGGCTTCGAAGTTCATCGCTTCACCCCCGTGGTATCGACGTCGGCATCGGGATCTTCCTCGCTGGGCTCGTCATACAGCCCCAACCGCGACAGCTGGCGGCGGGTGGCATGCATGCCGGTATGGCGGAAGAAGAACGACACCCGCCACATCGCGTAGCCGGTCACCAGCAGGCTGACGATCGAGGTGATCAACAGCGAATGGAACCAGGACAGGCCCCAGCGCTGCATCAGGGCGATCA
The DNA here is from genome assembly GCF_039674765.1 of Stenotrophomonas sp. TWI273. Taxonomy (NCBI): domain Bacteria; kingdom Pseudomonadati; phylum Pseudomonadota; class Gammaproteobacteria; order Lysobacterales; family Lysobacteraceae; genus Stenotrophomonas; species Stenotrophomonas sp. TWI273. The sequence continues at coordinate 23,681 of NZ_JBDJOA010000005.1, read as the reverse complement.
GCGTGCCGGCCAGCAACAACCAGGCCGACGCGCCGAACACGATCGCCACGCCCGCCCAGGCCAATGCCCGGCCAAATGCGCTGCGCGCCAGTGCGAAGTCGGCCGAAGCCAACCGTCGCAGGGAGCGCAGGGTGTGCTTGGCCGAATCGACGGTCTCACGGCCGGCCTCACCGACCTGGCGGATGCTCTCGTCCAGGCGCGGTGCTTTTTCACCGCTGTCCGGTGGCGGGATATCCGCGCCACCGGCAGCGCTCGACTGGGCTTGATCGCTCACGCCGCTGCTTACTTGTCGCCGCCGCTGCGGGCCAGCTTGGCGATGATCCAGCCGGCTGCGAAGGCCACGCCGAACGACGCCAGCGGACGCTCACGGATCAGTTCAGCGGCGCTGTCGACAAGGTCCTTGCCCTTGTCCATCAGTGCATCAACCTGTTCCTTGGCGGCGGCACCGCCGAACTCGGCCGCGGCCAGGCCGGAGAGCGCGGTATCGGACAGTTCGGCCTTGACGTTGGCCTTGCCGATGCGCAGCTCATCACCGGCAGCGCCGGTGGCGCCCTTGATCGCACCGCCGGCAGCGGTGGCCGCCGACTTCAGGTGCGAGCCGGCTTCGCCCAGGTGTTCCTTCAGATTCTCGGTATTGGTAGGGCTCATCGTGTATCTCCTGCTATGCGATGGGGAAGGTGACCGCGGACGATCCGACGGCAACGAACACAAGGTAATAGCATCGGCCGGGTGTAAGCGACGTTACGGCTGACGCCGCGTTCAGCGCATCACCAGCTGGCCGCCGCCATTGCCACGGATGATCCTGAGGACCAACTGTGCCGGGCGCTGCTGGAAGTTGGCGCGCCAGCTGGCGAGGTCGGCAAACTCACCTGCCGTTGCCGCGGTGATCACGTCACCCTGCGCCAGCCCGGAGGCTGCCGCGCGGCTGCCGCGTTTGACGTCACTGACCAATACCCCGCTGACACCGGCCTGGCGCAGCGATTCGGGCAGGTCGACGAAGGTGGCCCCGCCCAGGCGCGGATCGAGCGACTCGCCGGTGACCGCGCGTGCCTGTTCCTTCAGCGTGGCCTTGATCTGCAGCGGCTTGCCCTCGCGGCGCACGTCCAGGGTCAGCGTACTGCCGACCGGCTGCAGGCCTTCCACGTTGTGCAGCGCCTGCGCGCTGTCCACGCGCTGGCCGTTGGCCGACACCACCACGTCGCCCGGCTTGAGCCCGGCGGCCGCGGCACTGGACCCGGCCAGCACGCGGGTCACCAGCGCGCCCCGCGTCTCGGTCAGGCCCAGGCCCTGCGCGATCTGCTGGGTCAGGTTCTGCGCCTCGATGCCGAGCGTGCCACGCACCACCACGCCGTGTTTGACCAGCTGGTCGACCACATCGCGCGCCAGGTTGGAAGGGATCGCCAGGCCCAGGCCGATGTTGCCGGCCATGCTGCCCTGCGGATTGAAGCTGGCGGTATTGATGCCGACCAGCTGACCCTGCAGATTGACCAGCGCACCGCCGGAATTGCCCGGGTTGATCGAGGCATCGGTCTGGATGAAGTTCTGGTAGCCCAGCCCGCGGATGCCGCTGCGTCCCACCGCCGAGACGATGCCGGAGGTGACCGTCTGGCTGAAACCGAACGGATTGCCGATCGCCACCACGAAGTCGCCCACGCGCAGCTGGGCGCTGTCGCCGAGCTTGATCTCGGTCAGGTTGCCGGTCGGAATGCGGATCAACGCGACATCGGTATCGGCATCGGAGCCGATGAATTCAGCCTTCACCGTCCGCCCGTCGGCCAGGGTCACCTGCACGTCGTCGGCGTTGTCGATCACATGGTGGTTGGTCAACACCAGCCCTTCGGCGGCATCGATGATGACGCCAGAGCCCAGCGATTCGTTGATGCGTTCCTGCGGCACTTCGGGGAACAGGCGGCGGAAGAACGGGTCGTTGAAGTAGGGGTTGCGCACGCGCACCACCTGCTTGGTGTTGACGCTGACCACGGCCGGCATCACCCGTTCCAGCATCGGTGCCAGCGACGGCACCGCCTGGCCGGCAACCGCTGCGGGCAGCGCCGCTGTGGTCGGGATGGTGTATGCGGCCGGCGCCGCCTCGGCACGGTTGTCCAGGTGCGCGTTGATGGCCGTGGCGGTGAACCCGCCGAAGGCAGCGGCGAGGGCGAGCGTGAGCAGGGTCGGGAGCGGTCGCATGGTCCGGCGGTTCCGTGTCGGAGGGGACGGGGCAGGGAAAACACGTATACGGTAATTCAACCTGAATGAGTGTGTCCGCAATCGGCTAAACCCGGGATGAAATTCGCCGCGTCGTCGGCCATCCGGTGACGCAGCCTGGGCACGGATGGCGGTGCCGAAATCGGCCGGTGGCGAGGTGCCAAGCAGGGCGGTGCAGTGCGCTCGGCGACGTCCAAAGCAACGCTGGTCGTGCGCCTGCAGGGCGCATCCGCGTCATCGAAACCAGCGCAAATGCCGGGTACGAGGGCAGGGAATGGATCAAGTGCGACGATCAATCATGGGCGCATTGAATGCAGCCGACATGCGCATCGAGACACATCGCGTGCGCCACGCGCTGGAGCGCCGATGCTGTTTTCAAGGGGTTTCGTGCAAGAGGTTGGTGCGTTGCTTGCTGCCGACGATGGGGGTGCTACTGTCGGCTTGGCACGAGCATCGCATCAAGACCGTTCCACGATGGACCGCGCCGGTATAGCATCGCCAGCGATTTGACTAACCAGGCCCCTCAGGAGGCACTCAATGAGCAACGGTAATGGTGTGACCACGGTTCTCTCGCAGACCGTCGAAGATGCAAAAGAAACCGCCACCAACGTCGGCGAGACCATCGCACACGTTGCGGAGGATGCAGTGGCTTCGGTGAAGAAGACCGCCAAGCGCGCACGCAAGGCTGCCACCACCCAGGTCGCCAAGGTCAAGAAGGCCGTGACCAAGGTCGAGAAGACCGTCGCCAAGAAGGCTGACAAGGCGGCCAAGTCGGTCGGCAAGACCCTGGCCACCGCCAAGCAGAAGCTGGAAGCGGCCAAGAAGAACGCCAAGGCTGAAGCCACCGCCATCAAGAAGCAGGTCGCCAAGAAGAAGGCCGCCGCTGAAAAGGCCGTGACCAAGACCACCAAGGCTGCCGGCAAGAAGGCCACGACCGCCAAGAAGGCCGTGACCAAGAAGGCCGCCGCTGCCAAGAAGACCGTGACCAAGAAGGTCGCCACCGCCAAGAAGGCTGTCGCCAAGAAGACCGCGACTGCCAAGAAGGCCGTGACCAAGAAGACCGCTGCCGCCAAGAAGACCGTCGGCAAGAAGGTCGCCGCTGCCAAGACCGCTGTTGCCAGGAAGTCGGCGACCGCCAAGAAGGCCGTGACCAAGAAGACCGCAGCGGTCAAGAAGGTGGCTGGCAAGAAGACCGCCGTCGCCAAGAAGACCGTCGGCAAGAAGGTCGCCGCGGCCAAGAAGGCCGTTGCCAAGAAGTCGGCGACCGCCAAGAAGACCGTGACCAGGAAGACCGCGACCGCCAAGAAGGTGGCCGGCAAGAAGACCGCCGTCGCCCGCAAGTCGGTTGGCAAGAAGGTCGCCACCGCCAAGAAGGCCGTGACCAAGAAGACCGCGGCCGCCAAGAAGACCGTCGGCAAGAAGGTCGCTACCGCCAAGAAGGCTGTGGCCAAGAAGGCCCCGGCCCGCAAGGCTGCGCCCGCCAAGCGTGCCGCCGCCAAGCCGGTTGCCCGCAAGGCACCGGCCAAGCGCGCCCGCAAGTAAGGCGTCGCAACGTGCTGCTCCTGCCTGAGGGCGGGAGCGGCATGGTGGGGTGGGCCTGTGTCCGCCCGCGGTCATTTGCCCGTTCCCGGTCATTTCGGCATCCCCGGTCGAGCGCATCGCGTCACTGTGCGATCAGGCTCCCGGACCCTGCCATCACCATCACCTCCCTGCGTCCCTTGCTAACCTGATCGGCAGACGTTCACGGGAAGACGCAATGCGCGGACTCGATTTCAGCTCCTGGCAGGCCATGCTCTCGACCCTGGTCGGCCTGGCGGTCATCACCCTGATCGGTGTCGGCATCCGGCTGCTGGTCATGCAGACCATGCAGCAGCGCCGCGAGCGTGAGAATCGCCAGATCAACGAGCGTCTGCGCACGCTGATCGCGGCTTACAAAGTCCTCGGCGGATCGTTCACCGGCACGCTCGATGTCGATCCACGCCATCGCCGCGATTTCCGCGCGCTGCCCGAGGGGAGCGAAGAAGGCGATGCGCTGCATCTGCCGGCGGAGGCCGAGAGCGGTGGCGAGCGTGCGCGTCGGATCCGTGATGCAGTGGAAGCGGCCCTGTCGGACATCGTGCTGCTGGGCACGGATGAGCAGGTGCGCCTGGCTGCGCACGCCGCCAACGAGATGGCCCAGGGCCGCGTCGTTCCTACGGCCGACCTGGTGGTGTCGCTGCGCGACTTCATCCGTCAGGCACTGGACCTGGATCCGATTCCAACCACGGTTGCCATCCCGCGCCAGGGTCCGGCACGACCTTCGGCCGGTGCGAAGGGCAAGGGCGATGCGGGTGACAAGGGTGGCGGTAAAGGCGGCGGTGGCGGTGGTATGGGAGGAATGGGAGGAATGGGCGGTGGTGCCATGGGGGGCGGGCCGGACGATACCGATACCCACCGCTGAGCGGCCCGCATCACCTCATGGCAAAGCCGCCGCCCCGATCCGGTACGGTGGCGGCGTCGCACCCATCAGATGGGTGACGAAGTAATCCCACATCCGGCGCATGTAGTAATCATCGTTGCGGAACAGTTCGTGGTCCTGGTTAGGCAGGTACAGCAGATCGTAGTCCTTGTTGGCCAGCGTGAGGGCGCGCGCCAGCTGCAGGGTCAGGGCCGGCATCGCGTTCTCGTCCAGGTCGCCGTAGACCAGCATCAGCCGGCCCTGCAGGCGGTCGGCCAGGGCATCGTTGGCCAGCGGCTGGAACAGCGCGGGCACCGCATCCGGTTGTGGGCGCACCGCGGTACCGTCGGCATAGACCGGCTGGCCGCCGACCAGGCGGTCCATGCCGTGGATCGCGCCACCGTACATGCCCTGGAAGCTGTGGCTGCCGGCCGAAGCCACCCCGACCTTGTAGAACGCCGGATGGCGCAGCAGGGCACGCGCCGCGCTGTAGCCGCCGAAGGAATGCCCGTAGATGCCGACCCGTGTCAGGTCCATGCCCCGATAGCGTTTGGCCAGGTCCCCGATCGCTGCGACGTGATCATCCAGCTGCAGATCGGCTGCGGTCAGGAAGCTGGCATCGTGGAAGGCCTTGGAGCGTCCGGGCGTGCCGCGTGCATCGATGCTCACCACCACGAAGCCGAGCTGGGCCAGGCTGGCGCGCGCGACCGGATTCATCGTCGCGGTGGCCTCGACGAAACCGACCGGCGCATTGGTGATGTGCGGTCCGCCGTACATCGCATCGATGACCGGATGACGTCCGTCCTCGCGGTAGCCGGGCGGCAGATAGACCGTGGCCTGCAGTTCGGTGTGGCCATCGGCGGCGAGGACGCTCACCCGTTGCGGGGGCGTCCAGCCGGCGGCCTGCACCGCGTGGGCGTCGGCGCGTTCCAGTTCCAGTACGGCACGGCCATCGCTGGTGGCGCGCAGCACGCTGACCGGCACCTGGTCCACCCGCGAGTAGCTGTCGACCACGTAAGCCGCGGAGGGCGACAGCAGGTGGGAGGGCCGCCCGCCCATGAGCACGCCGGTTCCGCCATCGATCGCATGATCGGCTGCCTCCGGTGTGAGCAGGACCGGGGCGCCACCGTCCAGCGACACGCGGTACAGGCGCCGCTGATAGGGATCGCCCGGCTCGCGCCCGCCGGCGGTGAACAGCACCTGGCGACGCACCTCATCGACGCCGACCACATCGCGCACCAGCCATGCGCCCTTGGTCAGCTGACGCACGACACGTCCATCACGGCGATCGACCAGGTACAGATGGCCCCAGCCATCGCGCTGCGAGAACCAGACGATGCCATCGTCGTGCTGCAGGACGTGCACCGCCGGCCGGTTGTAGGGATAGCTGCTGAGCTGCACGCGGGTATCGCTGCGCTCTTCCCGCACGGTACGCACGCTGCCGGTGCGGACATCCACCTCGACCAGGCGCAGCCGTGCGGGGGGGGCATAGCGCACGATCGCCGTATAGACCTTGCCGGCATCGGCCGACCAGCCCAGCACGCCGGCTTCGGTCAACGTGTGCCAGCCCTCGGGAACGGCGATGCTGCGTGTGCCGCCCTCCACCTCGGTGACGAACCAGGTATCGCGGACCTGCTCGGCGTCGCCCAGCAGGCCCAGGCGCACTTCATGCACGACCGGGCGGAACCCGGTGATCGGCGCGGTCGCCAGGTAGGGATAGGGCAGGACCTGACGTTCGTCGTAGCGCACGCCGAACAGGCGCTGGCTGTCCGGCGACCAGGTGACCGCGAACGGCGGCATCTGCATACGGCCTTCCCGCCGCGGAATACCGCGCAATGCAAAATCGGGCAGTACCCCATAGCCGTACGAGGGCTCGCCATCCACGGTGAGCGCCCGTCGTTCACCGTCGGTACCGCGCCGCAGCCAGAGGTTGTCCTGCTCGACCCGCACGCTGTGCCGACCGTCCGGCGCAGGCAGGTCGCGCGGGTCGGCGACCGGTAACGCGTGCATCTCGCACGGCATCGGCAGCGTGCACATCACCACCCGCTGTGGGTCCACGCGCAGCGTGATCCGCACTCCATCGCCGCTAAGGGCGACGCGGTCCACCTGCTGCATCACCGCGCCTGGATCGGCGACCCCGGCAACCTGCAGTGCCGCCTGCATGACGTCCTGGTCAAACAGCGCCGTGCGCGTGGAGGCCGCCGGATCGACCAGCAGGTAGCGGGTGCGGCCATCGTGCTCCTGGCGCGCATACCAGAAGCGGCCGTCCTCCAGCCAGCGCGGCGCGACGGTGGCATTGCGGACCTTGCCGCGCAGCCGCTGGTCGAGCACACGTTCGGCGCGCTGGTACTGCATCAGGCCCGGCGCGTCGGCGTGGGCCGACGGGCTGGCGGTCGCGGTGACCGCCAGCCCCAGAAAGAGCAGAAAGTGAAACATTCCCGAACGTGCTGCGGCCATGCGTCTCGCTCCCTGATGACGGTCGCCTGGCAGGCAGCATCGTCATCATGGCGCGTGCTCCCTGTCAGCCTGAAGCACCGAGCATGCCGGTGCCCCAGCGCGCACTCAAGCGGCGCTGCCGCAACGGCCGTGCCCCTCCTGGCCCCCGCTCACTGCTTCAGTTCCACCACCGGCACGAAGCCGCCGTAGATCATCCGCTTGCCGTCGAACGGCATCGGATTGTTCTCCGGGTTCATCCGTGGATCCTCCATCATCTTCTGCATGCCGGCATCGCGCGTGGCCTTGTCCGGCCATTCGATCCAGGAGAACAACACGGCCTCATCGTCCTTGGCCGCCACCGCACGATGGAAGTCGGTCTGCTTGCCATGCGGGACATCGTCGCCCCAGCACTCCACCACGCGCAGCGCGCCATGCTCGATGCAGATCGCATCGCCCATGTGGGCGTGTTCCAGGAATTTCGCTTTGTTCGCGTTCGGCACGGCAAGTACAAAACCATCGATATAGGCCATGGCAGTGCTCCAGATGACGCGCCGGGATGGGCGCCTTCATGACATACGACGAACCGGGGGAAGGAACCTCGACACTGCGCGCGGTGGCCTTTGCGGCCGGTGAATGTGTCCAGGCAGGACACGAGGTGAACAGATTCAGCATTCAATCGGACATTTTCGGCCGCCTTCGGGACAAAGGTCAGAAAACTCTGAGTCATTGTGCGGAACATCCTGATAGGCGCGCTGACGTATTCAGCACATGATGGGGTTGCCGGGCAGGACGCCCCACGGCGCCCTGCGGTCCAACGCCCCACGGCACGGACCTCGGTGCATCCAGGAGGATGGACGCGTTAGCCGATAACTCCCCAAGAGCGGCTTCCCCAGCGCGTGACGCCCCGAAAGGGCACCGTCGTGACCAGAATCCTTTCCGGCTTGCCCGCCGCGACTCCCCCCTGCCTGACGGCTCCGCGTGATCATCCCGCCAGGCCGCACTCACGCCGTCATCGCCTGAAAAAAGCCACGCGCGTATGCCAGAGCGCGTCTGAACGCCGCCCCAAAATTCACTTTTGTGGACGCGGTCAACTTCAGGGCGGGTTGTGTCGAATAACGGAGAATTTACATTCCCGATGCAGTCCGGCCTCCATGCCGGGTGCAAGTAGTCCAAGACATAAAGGTGTACCCCCATGAAGACTTCGTTGATTGCTCTGGCCCTGGCCGCCGCCCTCCCGTTCACCGCTTCGGCGGCTGAAGGCCTGTCCTACAACTACGCTGAAGCCGACTACGTCAAGACCGACGCAGATGGCGGCAAGGCCGATGGTTGGGGCGTGAAGGGTTCCTATGCCTTCCTGCCGAACTTCCACGCCTTCGGTGAGTACAACCAGCAGAAGACCGACATCGGCAACTTCAAGGTTGACCAGTGGCGCGTCGGCGTCGGCTACAACCAGGAAATCGGCAACAGCACCGACTTCGTGGGCCGCGTTGCCTACAACAAGTTCGACCCGAAGGAAGGCCTGGACTTCAACGGCTACAGCGCTGAAGCCGGTATCCGTACCGCGTTCGGCCAGCACGCCGAAGTCTATGCCATGGCCGGCTACGAGGATTACAGCAAGAAGCACGGCGTCAATCCGGATGGCCAGTTCTACGGCCGCCTGGGTGGCCAGGTGAAGTTGAACCAGAACTGGGGCATCAACGGCGACATCAAGATGGATCGCCACGGTGACAAGGAATGGTCGGTCGGCCCGCGCTTCAGCTGGTAATTCCAGCGTGACCGCATCGCCACGTGCCTGATCGGCGTGGCAGGAAAGGCCCGGCATCGCCGGGCCTTTTTCGTGGGCGCTATCCAGGCACGGGGCCCGAGAGATAATGAGTCACTTCCATGGAGATGCCCGATGTCCCCATCCACCGATCTGCAGCAGCCTCGCCTCGGCTGTGGTGCCGTCATCCAGCGCGCCGACGGCGCGATCCTGCTGGTCCAGCGCGGGCGTCCGCCTGAGCAGGGGCATTGGGGGTTGCCGGGGGGCAAGGTCGATTGGATGGAAACCGTCGAACACGCGGTGATCCGTGAGGTGGAGGAAGAAACCGCACTTCAGGTGACGGTGGAGCGTCTGTTGTGCGTGGTCGATCATTTCGAGCCGGCGCTTGGCCAGCACTGGGTCGCCCCGGTGTATCTGGTGCGGGCGCAGGACACCACGATCGCGTCCGTTCAGGAGCCCGAGGCACTGCTCGGGCTGGGGTGGTTCACCGCGGATGCACTGCCCGCGCCGCTGACGCTCTCCACGCGCAAGGCCCTGGAACACCTCTCGATCGCGCACTGAGTCCTCGCGCGCAGGGCGCTCAGCGTCGTGCGGCGGCCCCATCGCCGCGCGCCACGGCCTCCACTTCAGCCAGGCTGGTGACAGCGCAGTCGCCCGCCGTGGACATCGCCAGCGCGCCATGCGCGGCGCCCAGCTCCACCGCTGCCTGCTCGCCCTTACCGCTGAGCAGGGCATGCACCACGCCGGCCACGAAGGCGTCGCCACCGCCGACACGGTCGAGCAGGTCTACTTCGCGTGCGGCGGAGACATACAGTTGCGACCGGGTGCGCAGCGCACCGGCCCAGCCGTGGCGGGCGGCGTTGGCGGCGTCGCGCAGCGTGAACGCCACCGCCTGCAGCGCCGGGAACTGCGTCATCGCGCGCACGGCGGCCGCCTCGGCCGGACCGACATCCATCGGTGTGTGGCGGCGACCGAGATCGCTCAGGTCCATGCCCAGGCATGCGGCGAACGAATACTCATCGCCGATCAACAGGTCGCACTCGGCCGCGATGGCGCAGTTGGCGTGACGCGCGGCATCCGGGTCGGGATGGCTGTTCCAGAGGCTGGCGCGGTAGTTGAGATCGTAAGAGACCGCCACGCCGTGCCGGCGTGCGGCCCGCACCGCGGTGATCGCGGTCTGCGCGCTGTGCTCGGACAGCGCGGCGAAGATCCCACCGGTGTGCAGCCAACGCACGCCGTGCTGCCCGAACAGCGCATCCCAGTCGAACGCCGCCGGCTGCAGCTGCGAGGCCGCCGAGTACGCGCGATCGGACATACCCAGCGGCGCACGCACCCCGAAGCCGCGCTCGGTGAAGTTCAGGCCCATCCGGGTGTTGCGGCCGATGCCATCGTAGTCGCGCCACACGATCTGGCTGGCATCCACCCCGCCGGCCTGGATCAGCTGCTGGGCCAGCAGACCCAGCTCGTTGCGCGGCAGGGCGGTGAGGACCCCGGTGCGATGGGCGAAGGTGCTGCACAGGCCGCGGGCGACGTTGTACTCGCCACCGCCCTCCCACACGGTGAACTGGCTCGCGCTGCGGATCCGGCCTTCGCCGGGATCGAAGCGCAGCATCACCTCCCCCAGTGCCAGCGCGTCCCAGCGCTGGCCGTTGTCGGCCGCAACCTGGAAGGTCTGGGCACTCATCGCGCCGGGCACCCGAGCAGGGCCAGATCGATGCCCTCGGCCATGCGCCGGTAGCCCTCGTCGTTGGGATGCAGGTGGTCACGGGTGATGTCCTCGGGCAGGTTCTCCGGGTGGGACGGATCGCGCAGGATCTGGTCGAAGTCGATCAGGCCATCGAAGCCGCTGCGGCCGCCGCGCATCCAGGCGTTGAGCGTGGTGCGGGTGGCGGCCGCGATCGGCTCGTAGCGGTCCGAACCACCGAACGGCGTGATCGTGGCGGCAATCGGGCGGATGCCGTTGCTGTGCAGGCGTTCGGCGATCTGCCGGTAGCCCAGCACCATGTCCTCGGCGTTGCGGCCGGCCACGGGTGGGGTGCCGCCGTCGTGGCGGATGTCGTTGATGCCTTCGAACAGGATCACGCGGTCCACGTTCGGCAGTGCGATCACGTCGCGGTCCAGCCGCGCCAGCGCGCTGTGGCTGCGGCCGTGATCCATCACCTTGTTGCCGCTGATGCCGGCGTTGACCACCACCACCTGGTCCGGGCACGCCTGCTGCAGACGGGCGGACAGCAGTGCGGGCCAGTCGCCGTTGCTGCCGCGGGTGGCAGTGGCGCCTTCGGTGATCGAGTCGCCCAGGGCGACCACCACCACCGGCTTGCTGGCGCGTTCGGCGAGCACGGCGGAGACCACATTCTGGCGGTAGGCGAGCTTGACCGCGTCGCCCACAGTGGCTGCGCGGCCATCGGCGATGCGCAGCGCGGTACGCCGCACGGCCGGCCGTGTGGCATCGGGGAAATACACGGTGAGCGAGACGTCGGCCAGCGCCGGCGCGGTGATCGCGACCGGGTCGCTGAGCAGCGCAGCGCCAACCGGCACCACGATCTCGCCACGCCCATTGAAGGTGACCGGCCTGGCCGCCGTGGCGGTGCCGGTGAGGTGGGCCGAGGCCCCGCCGATATGCAGCGGGGCCTGGCCGAGTTCATTGCTGATGCGGAAGCGCAGGGCGCGGGCCGAGCTGCCCAGGCGCATGTCCTGGCGCACGGTCTGGTTCGCGAACTGCACCGGGGCCTCGGGGGTGCCATCAAGACGGTCCGGCGCCGGCGAGGCGGTCCAGGCCGGCACCCAGACCTGGGCCTGGGCGGGCAGCGCCGCGGCGCTGGTGGCAAGTGCAAGAGAGAATGCAGTGATCCAGCGCAGCATGGCGGCCCTCCCAGGCGGTCAGCGGGTCAATCAGGAGAAGTAGGTGCCGCCATTGACGTCGACGTTGGCACCGGTGATGAAACCGGCTGCATCCGAGGCCAGGTACACCGCGGTATCGGCGGCTTCCTGCGGTCGGCCCTGGCGGCGCAGCGGCGTATTGCCGGCCACCGCGGTGCGCACTTCCGGCTTGGTGAATTCATCATGGAAGCGGGTGGCGATCATGCCGCAGCACAGCGCGTTGACGCGGATGCCGCGCGGGCCCAGTTCCTTGGCCATGGCGCGGGTGAAGGTCATCACTGCAGCCTTGGCCGTGGCGTAGATCGCCGCGCCCGGTCCACCGCCATCGCGCCCGGCCTGCGAGGCGAAGTTCACGATCGCGCCGCCTTCGGGCATGTGCGGCACCACCGCATGCGTGGTCAGGTAGACCGAGCTCATGTTGAGGTCCATCACCTTGTGGAAGAACGCCTCGTCGATCTCGGCCAGCGGACGGCGCTGGACCATGCCACCGGCGACGTTCACCAGCACATCGATCTGCGGGCCGAACGCAGCCTGGGTCGCAGCGACCATCGCGGCCACGGCCTTGGCATCGGTGACATCGGCGCGATGCACGATCGCCGTGCCGCCGGCGGCTTCGACCTGTTTGAGGGTCTCCTGCGCGCTGGCCTCATCGTTGGCGTAGTTGATGCAGACCTTGGCACCGGCCGAGGCCAGCTTGAGCGAGATCTCGCGGCCGATGTCACGGCCGCCACCGGTGACGATGGCCACCTTGTCCTTGAATTGGGTCATGAAACACTCCTGTGATGCGTTGGGGGGAAAGGGAAGAAGAGGGCTCAGCGGCGCTCGACCGGGCCGTGGATTTTTTCCACGCGACCGGTGACCAGCCACAGCGCCAGCAGGGAGGCCGGCACCAGGGCCGCCACCAGGATGAAAATGGGTGCATAGGATTCGTGGGTCATCGCCGGCACCAGCCACGTGGTGATCAGCGTGCCGGCCACCGCGGCCATGCCGCCCAGGCCGGCGACCGAGCCGACCGATTTGCCGCTGAAGATATCGCCGGGCAGGGTCTGGATGTTGCCGATGGCGATCTGGAAGCCGAACAGCACGAAGGCGATGGTCACCACGGCCCAGACCGGATCGGTGGCCAGCACCGCGCCCAGCAGCGCCGGGGCCATGATCGCGCCGCCCAGGGTGATCACCACCTTGCGGGCCTTGTCCACGCTCCAGCCCGCGCCGATCAGGCGCCCAGACAACCAGCCGCCGCCGAGGCTGCCGATCATCGCGCCGACATACGGCACCCAGGCGAAGATGCCGATCTGCTTGATGTCGAAGCCGAAGGTGTCGGCCAGGTAGAGCGGCAGCCAGGACACGAACAGCCACCAGATCGGGTCCAGGAAGAACCGCGAGATCAGGATGCCCCAGGTCTGCCGATGGCCCAGCAGCTGGCGCATGCTGGGCACGTACTCGGGGACCGGCACGGCCGGTTGTTCGGTGGGCGCATCCAGGATCAACGCGCGCTCGGCGGCGCTCACCCACGGGTGCTTGTCCGGGCCGGCGCGGTAGATGATCAGCCAGGGCAGCAGCCAGATGAAGCCGATCGCACCGATCAGGATGAAGGTGCCGCGCCAGCCCAGCCACAGGAACAGCACGGCGATCAGCGGTGCCGACACGATCGCGCCGATCGACGCACCCGCATTGAACACGCCCTGCGCCAGCGCCCGCTCACGCGCCGGGAACCACTCGGCATTGGCCTTGACCGCGCCCGGCCACGCGCCGGCTTCGCTGATGCCGAGCATGGCGCGCACGATGCTGAAGGACAGGATGGAATGGGTGACCGAGTGCAGCGCGATCGAGATCGACCACACCGCGATCGACAGCGCAAAGCCCAGCCGCGTGCCGATGATGTCGAACAGGCGGCCGAACACGAACTGGCCGGCGGCATAGAACAGCATGAAGACCGTGACCAGCAGCGCGTAGTCTTCCTTCGTCGCGCCGACGTCCTTGGAGATCTGCGGCCACATCACGGCCAACGCGTTGCGGTCGATGTAGTTGATCACCGTGGCAATGGCGATCAGCGCCACAATCAGCCAACGGACATAGGTGCGGGCCTGCGTGGTGACCTTCATTTGCCGTCCTTGCCGGTACGGGTGCCGGTATCGAAGCGCTTCCAGCCACCGTCCCAGCGCCAGCTGTGTCCGCCGCCGCTCACTTCATGCGATCCGCCCTTGGCCGGGTCATCGGCGATGCCCACGGCGAGCTGCTTGCCGCCAGCCAGGTCGAGCACCAGCACGTCTGCATCCTTGCCGCGGTAGTGGGTGAGGCGGTCGATGCGGCTGTTGGCGCCGCGCACGGTTTCGGCGGTGCCGTCGTACTGGCCATGGGGTTCGAGCACGCCGTAGAACGTGGTGGCGGCCTGGCCATCCACCCGCTGCAGCAGCATTGGCTCACGGCGCAGGTTGAACGAGGGATCATTCGCGCCGCTCTCGCCGATCAACGCACGTGAGGGCGCGGTGCTGGCGAAACGGTAGGTATAGAAGCGGCCGTCCAGCAGCCAGGTCAGGCTGCGTGCGTCGCGGGTCGGCTCGCTGGCCGCATCGATCCACACATGCTGGTAACCGTTGGCCTTGCCCAGCACCGGACGTGCGGCGAGCGCGGACTGGCTCTTGAAGCCCACGTCCATGATGTGACCGTTGAAGTGCAGCGGCAGGTCATAGCGCGCGGCCTTGCTGCCGGTGACGCGCAGCAGATCCAGTACCACCGGCTCGCCCAGCGAGGGGTGCGAGAGCAGCGCCTGGGTACGGGTGAAGCTGACCCCGTCGTAGGCACCCTCCATCCGTGACGAAGCGATCTGGGTATCGTCACTGACCGCGAACAGCAGCGGCGTCGGTGCCAGTGGCTGGCCCTTCTTCCAGTCGCCGCCGAAGTGGCTCTGTTCGTTCACCACCAGCGTGTTGTGCGCGATGGTCTGCCGGGCCCAGCTGCTGTTCTCCGGCAGGTAGATGCCACCGGCCTTCGCCTCGATGTTGAGGAAGCGCGCCGCGCCGTAATCGGTGACCACGCGCTGGCCGTTGTCGTAGAACAACCAGTTGAGCTTGTCGAAGTGGCCGTGGCCCATGCCCTGCTTGGTGTTCTTCATCACCAGCGCCTGGCCGTTCTCGCCCCCCATGCGCAGGATCGCCAGTGCGCCTTCGGTGCCGTCCGGGCCATCGCGCAGCAGGGTCGGTACGAAGGCAAACGGCTTGGCCTTGTTATCCGCCAGCGCCTGGGCCACCTGCAGGCCTTCGGGCGAGAGCAGCACGCGCTTCTGTGTTTTGGCGACGGACAGCAGGCGTGCATCACCGGTCTGCGCGTAGGCGATATCGATGCCGGCCACCAGTTCCTCGGTGTCCAGGCCCTTGTCGAGAATGGCGTCGTTGATCGGGAAGAAGTAGCCGCCGTAGCTGCTCTGCACCAGCGCATCGACTGCCTTGAGCAGCACGCCGTCGCGGCGCTTGAAGATGCCGCGTTGCGGTTCGTTGCGCTCGATGGCGTTGGCGAACAGGATGAACGGGGCCAGCGCATAGCGCTGGTAGTACGGGCCTTCTTCGTAATACCCGTCCGGCGAGAACAGCTGATCAACCTGTTTCAGGAAGCCGGCGCTGCCATCGCGTTTGCTGCCCTGCAGGGCCTTGTCGACGTAGTTGGTGTCGCGCAGCACGTAGCCGGTCATGCCCACCGCAGCGACCGCCCAGGTGGCGTGGTTGTGGATCTTGTCGAAGTTCTCCGGCGTGCCGGACAGGAAGTCGGCCATCGCGCGGAACACGTTGTCGTCGATCGTCTTGCGGTCGGCGTCACTGAGCGTGTCGCGGATCGCGTCGTAGCCCTGCGCCGCGCTGACCAGCCACACCGAATCGTTGAGGGTCTGCCAGAACAGCCGGCCGGGAATCTGGCCGCGGCCCTGCGGGTGCGCGCCCAGGCCCGGGTAGAGCTTGGCGTAGCCCAGCAGCAGGTCGCGGGCGAAGGTGGCATAGGCCTTGTCGCCGGTCAGCCGATACAGCGCGCCGGCGGCCTGGATGGCCTGGTAATTGCGCTTGTGCTGTTCGTGCGTGTAACCGCCGCCCTTGTCCTTGGGCACCGGCACGTCGATGCCGGCCTTCATCATCGCGCGCACGCGCTGTTCGGCACGCTGCTGTTCCTTGGCGAACAGTGGCGAGCGCGCACCCTCGGCACGCATCTGCGTCCACTGCGCGGCGGTGACCAGCACCGGTGCGGTGGCGGATGCCGCGGGCGCCTGCCGGGCGGCGGGTGCGGCCTGCGCAGCGGGCAACGCGGCCCCGCCAAGCGTGGCGGCGAGCAGCAGCATCAGGGGCGGGACGTGATTCATGGCAGGGCCTCAACAGGGGTATCGGACAGCAACGGCGCGGTGGCCGTCAGCGGGTTGTCGCCCATGCGCAGGGTCGGTTCCCCGACGCGATGGCTGAAACGGATGCGGCCGCTGCGGTCGAAGCGGTTGTCGCGGATGCTGGCGAACTGCACGCCATGCAGGCGCAGGCTGGTGTCATCGGCCACCCCTGCCTGCTCGAACTGGTTGCCGTGCACCTGCAGCGCCGGACCGAAGGTGCTTTCGTCGGTGCCGCCGCGATACAGGTTCACCACCGGCCCGCCGATGCGGCGGAACGTGGAGTCCAGCAGATCCACCTGCTCGGCGTTGTAGGTGCCCAGGTCATCGGTCTCGGCGGCCGCGGCGATCACACTGCCGGTGATGTCCTCCACCGTGACGTGGGTCAGTGCGATCCGCGCGGCCAGGCTGCCCTTGCCGGTGGCGATCACATCGAAGGCCTTGTTGGCGGTCAGCCCGTGTACGCGGCTGTCCTCGATGCGCAGCGTGTAGTTGAAGGCCTGGCTGCCCGGCGGCACGCGAATCACCGCATTGCCGGCGGCATCCGGGGCGAGCGCGCCGTCGATATCCAGCCGCGCCAGGCGCAACGAACCGCGCGCGCCGATCTCGAACAGGCTCGGCCGCGAGAACTGCACGCTGGCCTGGCCACGTGCGGGGCCGACCACGCTGAGCGGATGGTCCACCGCCAGCACCTGGCTCACGGTGTAGCGGCCGCGCTGCAGCTGCAGCCGGTCGCCCGGGGCGCTGGCGGCCACGGCGGCGGTGAGGGTGTCCTCGCCCGGTGCGACCCTGCGCACCGCGCCGCTGTCCAAGGCGGTGGTCGGCAGCGTCTTGGGGTACCAGTCCACGCCGACCTGGTCGCGGGCAATCGGGGTCAGATCGCGCGGGGCACCGGCATCGATGGCGGCGGTGGGGTAGAGCAGGCCGTTGGCCGCGCGCTGCAGGGTCAGGGTCTGGCCGCTGACACCACCAGGAAAGCCGGCAGACGCGGCAGGGCTCTGCACATTGCCCGCGAAGCTGATGCCGGAGAGATCGCCCTGCGTGCGCAGCAGCTCGCGGTGTCCATCGCCGATGAACAGGTTGCCGGCGATGCGGCTGTTCACTGGCATCGCGTTGCGCTCCTCATCCAGCCCCGCGCCCAGCAACAGCGTGCCGACCTGGATGAAGCTGTTGCGTTCGATCACCGCGTGATCGATCTGCTCGTAGCGGTTCAACGGCGCGTTGTGGGTACCGGCCATCATGCTCAAGGCCGCGGCGAAGTTGTCGCCGGCAATGCCTTCGAAGTAGTTGTCGCGCACCGTCTGGTTGCGGTTGATCACGCGCACGCCGCCGGTATGCGCCTTGCCATGGCCGAGGAACACATTGCGTTCGACCCGGTTGCCATGGCCGTGACGCAGCACCAGTGAGCCGCGCGAGTCCTGGAAGACGTTGCCGCGGTAAGTGTTGCCGCCGGACTTGTTGGAGACGATCTCCACCTCGCCATCGCACTGCTCGAACCAGTTGTTCTCCACCACGGTGCGCGAATCGGACTGCGAATCGTGGCTGGTGCCGATGCGCATCGTCTCGCCGCCGTTGGAACCGAGGTTGGGGCGCGGGCCGAACCAGTTGTGGTCGATGCGGTGCTGGTTGTCCAGGCCGCTGGTGGCGTTGCGCACCACCACCAGGGTGGTGCCCGCATTGGTCTTGCCGACCAGCTGGTTGTGGTCGAAGCGGTTGTGCTGGCCGTACAGCGCCACCCAGTGATCGGACTGCTGGCGATCCGGCTTGTTGTAGCGGTCGATCACGATCCCGGTCACCCGGCTGTGGTTGGCCCACTCACTGGCTGACCGCCGAAATGACACCACTTCGCCACCCGGTGCCCAACCATCGCGGAAGACGAGGTTGGAGACCTCCAGGTGCTCACCGGCCAGACGCAGCTGGGACTGGCCGCTGAGAATCACCTTGCCGGGGGTCTGCGCCGTCAACTTAATTGGTTGACCAATTTTGCCGGTTCCCCGGAAAAGCAGGTCCACGTCGCGCCAGACGCCGTCCGCCAGGATCACCGTATCGCCGGGGGCGAGGGCGCGTACGGCGGTGGCATAGGCAGCAGCGTCGCGCACCAGATAATCGGCCGCCACGGCAGGGAATGCCGCCAGGGACAGGCTCAACAGCAAGGCCTTGGCCATGGGACGCCGCGCCAACGGCGCATGCGAGTGTTGCAAAGTCACGGGCTTACCCTCCCAGATGAACCGTGGCGACTGACGCGAGCCACGATCCTAACAGGTTGCCGTGCGCGGACGTCAACCACAATCGCATACCACTTTAGGCGCATGTGGTATGTGGTTTGCGCATTTTTCTGCTGCGTCCGCACATTAATTCCATGCAAAGTGGTCTGGACGGTGGTGCGGGGTAGACTTTAGTACCAATTCATTGACATTGGTTCATCAGTCGTGAATCTTCCGGATCGAATCCGTGTAATCGGACGATCCATCCTGGGAGGGAGATCACGATGTTGCATGACCGCCGTACGGCCTCACCACGAGGCCTCCGCCGCACCGCGCTGCACAGCGCGCTGTTCTATGCCCTGTGTGCCACCGCGGCCCTGCCGCTGGCCCACGCACAGGACGCCGATGCACCGGCCTCGCCGCCGGGGCAAGCCACCACGCTGGATCAGGTCCAGGTGACCGGCATCCGCGGCACCATCCAGACCTCGATCGACAAGAAGCGCGAGGAGACCGTGGTCTCCGATGTGCTGGCCGCCGACGACATCGGTGATCTGCCGGCGCTGTCGATCGGTGAAGCGATCGAAACGATCACTGGTGCCTCCACCCACCGCGAAAAGGGCGGTGCGTCGGAAATCTCGATCCGTGGCCTGGGCCCGTTCCTCGGTTCGTCCACCTTCAATGGCCGCGAGGCCACCAACGGCAGTGGCGACCGCTCGGTGAACTTCAACCAGTTCCCGTCCGAGCTGATCAACACTGTGGCGATCTACAAGACCCAGCGCGCCGACTTCGTCGAAGGTGGCGTGGCGGGCACGATCAACATGGAGACGGTCAAACCACTGGAGTACGGCAAGCGCACGTTCCAGCTCGATGGCCGGGGCACCTGGCAGGACTACGATGACCGTCTGAAGGACAAGGACGGCGTCGGCTGGCGCGGTACCGCCAGCTACATCGACCAGTTCGACATGGGCAACGCCGGCAAGCTCGGTGTCTCCATCGGCGTGCAGGCGCTGGAAGGCAGCAACCCGGAAGAGATGTTCTCCAGCAGCTCCACCTGGGTGGCCTGCGATGGCCGTGAAGTGGTTGGCGCAACGCGCAACTGCACCCAGGTCAACGGCAACCAGGTCGCCAACGGCGTGCCGTATTACCTGGTGCCCAGCAGCCGCATCTACCGCCAGTTCATCGAGCACGACAAGCGCGATTCGCAGTTCGCCGCACTCCAGTGGCGGCCCAGCGATACGGTGGAAGTGAACCTGGATTACCAGCACTCCAAGCGCGATTACACCGAAGACCGCTCGGATCTGTCGCTGTCCTCGATGATGCGCAACCTCAACAACCGCGTCGTCACCGACGATGGCGCGCTGCTGCACCACACCGGCAGCACCACGGTCGATTCCACCGGCAATTTCCTGGAGCGCCAGGAGGAATACACCGGCGGCGGGCTCAACGTGATCTTCCGGCCGAGCCCGGCGTGGACGCTGTCCACCGATCTGTCCTACTCCAACACCGAGCGCGATCAGATCGAACGCAGCACCCGCCTGCGTGCCGGCCGCACCGACGTCAACGGCAGGCCGGTCGGCGGCATCAAGAACACCCGCTACGTCGATTACACCTATGACTACAGCGGTGATGTGCCGAGCATTTACCTGGATCCGGCGTTCGATGTGAACAACCCGGACAACTTCACCGATTCGGCGCTGGTGCGTCGACGTCAGCAGCACCGCGAGCACACCATCCGTGCCGGCCGCTTCGATGCCACGTTCACCCCGGAAAGCGGCTTCTTCACCGCGATCAAGGGGGGCCTGCGCCGCTCCGAGGCGACCTACACCGATTACACCGACACAGTGGATGTCACCACCACCAATGTCGCCGCGATCCGCGCTGCCAACCTGGCCTGCCGCCAGGCGTTCCCGCAGGACGATTTCCTGGCCAACGCCAGTGGCAACACCATCGACCAGTGGGCCAGCTTCGACAGCCGCTGCCTGTTCAAGGCCTTCACCGGCGTGGACGACACCGGGCTGAGCGCGGACCTGCGCAACCCGGCCAACAACGATGTCGCCGAGAAAACCAGCGCGCTGTACCTGATGGGCGATTACAGCGCCGAATGGTTCGGCCTGCCGGTGACCGGCAACATCGGCGTGCGGGGTGTGCGCACCGAGGTGCGCTCGGTCGGGCTGCGCAGCGGCCTGGATGTGATCAACAATCCCGACGGCACCGTGACCCTGGAGCCCACCGGCGATTACACCTCGCAGGTGCTCAAGTCCAGCAATACCGAATGGCTGCCCAGCTTCAACGCGGCCTTCGAACTGCGCCCGGACCTGCTGCTGCGCGTGGGCGCGTATCGGGCGATGTCGCGTCCGGACCTGGCCGCTGAAGGCTTTGGCCGCACCTTCAACCTGGGCGAGGTGGATACCGAGTTCAACAGCGTGGGCGATGCGCTGCGCAGCATCACCGCCACCGGCAACCCGCGCGCCAAGCCGTTGATGTCGTGGAACGGCGACCTCTCGCTGGAGTGGTATGCCAACGAAGACACCATGTTGTCCGGTGCGCTGTACTACAAGCAGTTCAACGGCGGCTCGATGCCGGTGATCGTCAACGAATCGTTCGATATCGACGGCCAGAGCGTGACCGTGCCGGTGGAGCAGTTGGCCACCAGCGACCAGAAGAGCGATCTGTTCGGCGTGGAGTTCACCGCCTCGCACAGTTTCTCCTACCTGCCGGGGATCTTCTCCGGACTGGGTGTGAAGGCCAGCTACAACTACGCCGATTCCAACTTCAAGACCGAAGACCTGCGCCTGGGCGAGTCCACCGACCCCTCGACCGGCGTGGTGACCCCGGGTATCGTCGAGCCGGCCAATATCTTCGGGTTGTCCAAGCATGTGGCGTCGGCACAGGTGTACTGGGGCCTGGGCAAGCTCGATCTGCAGGCGATCTACAAGTACCGCTCCGACTATTACCAGCAGTTTGTCGGCGACCCGTCGCAGAACCGCTATGTGCGGGACAATGGCTCGCTGGACTTCCGCGCCACCTACAAAGTGAACAAGCACTTGTCGTTGTCGCTGTCGGCCAGCAACCTCACCGATGAGCCGCGGGTGTCGGATATGCCCATCCTCGGCAGCTTCCGCGAGTACACCACGTACGGGCGGCGGTATTATCTGGGGGTGCGCTACCGCTTCTGAGGTCAGTGGCGCGGTTTTTCCGACCGCGCCGCTCTCTGAAGGCGCGGTCGCGTGTCGGTCCCCAGCCACCTGTCAGCAGGCCTTTGATGATGTCCGAACCCCGTCTGTACCAGTCCATTGCTGCCGAAATCGTCGCGCTGATCGAGAAGGGTGAATTCCCGCCGGGCTCGCGCCTGCCGGGCGAGCGCGACCTGGCCGAACGCCTGGGCGTGAGCCGGGTGACGGTGCGCGAGGCGGAAATCGCGCTGGAAGCGCAGGGCCTGATCACCATCAAGACCGGCTCCGGCGTTTACGTGAAGGCCAAGCCGTCGCAGGCGCCGGGCGCACTGCCCGACGTCTCGGCGTTCGACCTGACCGCGGCACGTGCGGTGATCGAGGCCGAGGCCGCCGCGATGGCGGCCAGCCGCATCACCGATGCCGAACTGGAGGACCTGGCCGGCCTGATCGCGGCCATGGTCGACCCGAATTCGGGCGAGGCGGCGGCCAGCGAGGCGGATCGTCAGTTCCACCTGTCGATCGCGCGGATCGCCGGCAACCCGGTGGTGGAGCACTGCGTGCAGCTGATCTGGCGGATGCGCAACGAGCTGCCGCGGGTCAAGCAGGTCTACGCCAACGTCTGCCACAACGACGATGACACCCGCGACGAGGAACACACCCGGATTCTGGATGCACTGCGCCAACGCGACCCGGCAGCGGCGCGGTCGGCCATGCGCAACCACTTCCAGCGGCTGTTCGAATCGATGCTGGAAGCCACCGAGAATGAAGCGCTGGCCGAAATCCGCCGGCGTACCCAGCAGGACCGCGAACGCTTCATGGCCGCGACCGGGCACTGAGCCCGGCGCGTACCCGCGGGCTTACTCGCCCTGGTACTGCTTTTCTTCGACCAGCTGCGAGCCGGCGATGCGGTTGATCTCGTTCTTGACTTTGACCCGCTCGCCATTGGTGCCATAGACACCGCGCGCCAGCTGGATGAAGGCATCGTCGAACACCTGCGCTGCTTCCTTGTCGCGCAGCTGATCCTGGATCTCCCACATGCGCTCGTTGATTGCCTTGAGCTGCGTCTTCAACGCCTCCAGCCCCGGCTGGGCGCTTACCTGCTGCTGCCACAGCGGCCACAGGCCCTCGAGTTCCTTGCGGACGTTGGCGTTCTTGCCCGCATCGGCGATGCGTTCGGCCTTGATTTCCAGGATGGTGATCTTGTCGATCAGCTCGCCAATCGATACCGGGGTCAGGATCGCGTCCACGCCATTACTCGCAACAGGTCAGAGCGGCCATGATACCGCGCACCTCCGGGCACCACCCTGACGCAGGATTTACAGAAACGTTGCGCCGATCGCCCGGGTACGCCATGGCGGCGTTACGCCCCGCCTGACGACACTGTCGCTCTCGACGGCGCGGCCGTCATCTGGAGCAGGGCACGTGGTGGGTAAACCTTTGAAACAGCGCCTGCGCTGCGGCGCGGTGCTGGTGGGGCTGGTCATGAGTGGTGCGGCCGCGGCCGCGGTGGAGGGCAATGCGACGCTGACCTCGGACTACGTCTGGCGCGGCAGCTCCCAGAGCGACGGCGATCCGGCCGCGCAGGCCGGCGTGAAGCTCGGTACGGTCACCGGCTGGTATGCCTCGGCGTGGGGCTCGGGCGTCTCGTTCCGCCCGGACAACGGCGCGCGCAGCGAATTCGATCTCGTCGCCGGCTGGAGCGGCGCGGTGACGCCGGACTGGAGCGTGGACGTCAATCTGACCCGCTACCTGTATCCCTCGACCACCGTCGATCTGGACTGGACCGAGCTCAACGGCACGGTGACCTGGCGGCAACGCGCGTGGCTGCAGGTCGGCGTCTCCGACAACGCGTTGGCCGGTGGCCACGGCGGCACCTATGCGCAGCTCGGCGCGCGTCTGCCGCTGGGCGGGCAGTGGCGCATCGAGGGCGCGGTGGGCCATTACTGGCTGGACAGCGCGCAGGCCGAGGATTACCTGCACGGCCAGCTCAGCCTGGTGTGGCGGGTGCACGGGCCGTGGGAGCTGCGGGTGACCGGGCATGACACCGACGGTGCCGCGAAACAGCTGTTCCCGGGCAACGCGGGATCGCGCGTCGAGGTCGCGGTACAAACCGCCTTCTAACGTAGGGTCAACCCGGGTAGAGCCGACCGTTGGTCGGCTGCCCCAGGCGGTAGAGCCGACCGGGGGGGGGCGGCCCCCCGCGGCGCGCCACGCACCCCACCAACAC